>NZ_JBSHBP010000001.1:0-60725 GCF_053612065.1 Streptomyces sp. NPDC054765
CAGCAGCCTCGGCTACCGCAGTCCCGCCGAATATGAGACCGCACTCGCAGCCTGACCACCACACCAATGGTGTCCGTCAAAGCGGAACAAGCTCAGTGGCGCATGGGTCGCTTCCTGTGGTGACAGGTTGTGCGGACGTTTAGCGTCTGCGTCAGCTGTCATGGTTCGGAAGTTCCCCTTCGCCCACGTCTTCGGCGTGGGCATTCTGCTGTGCTGTGCCGCCGGAACCAGGGGCGATCACCTCTGTCGTGGGAGGCGTTCATCTACTGGAAGGCATGAGACATGGCTACGGGATCTGTGAAGTGGCTCAACGCGGAGAGGGCTTCGGCTTCATCGCCCAGGACGGCGGCGGCCCTGACGTGTTCGCCCACTTCTCGAACATCGCCGCCCAGGGCTTCCGTGAGCTGCTCGAAGGGCAGAAGGTCGCCTTCGACATCGCGCCGGTCAGAAGGGCCCGACGGCCGAGAACATCGTTCTCGCCTGACGCTGACGCGCACTTTGTAGCTGGGTCCCGCATCCCTCGGGGTGCGGGGCCCAGCTGCGGGCATTTCCCGCAGTGATGCCACCTGTGGGACAACGCCGCCCGCAGCCCCTTACCCCCCCCGCTTTCGGCTCCGGCGCCCGTTCGGGACGGGGCGGCCGCTTCGGCTCGCCCGCCCCGAGCCGTTCAGGGGGTCCGAGCCGCTCTGGCGGCCACGGCCACGGCCGGCGGCCGCAGCGGTCCAGGGCGAGTTCGCCCTGCCGGAAACGATCACTCCCGCGCTGCCCGCGGTCGAGGCGTTCGCGGACCTCGACATGCCCGAGCAGTTGCTGGCCGCGCTCACTACGCAGGGCGTGAGCGTCCCGGAAGTCGACCCGTACTCTCGCGCGGATTCCGCATGGCGCTTGGCCCAGTTGCTGACGGCGGAGCGGCTGACGCCGACGAGGTCGCCTCCAGCGGCGAGGCTGATCAGTTCGTCTTCTCGGCTGGCGCGGGAGTCGACGCAGCCGATGAAGCAGTTGCTGCGCCGCCAAGGAGGCCCGGGGACTGCCGACCGGACGCCCGGCGAAGCTGAACGCCACCGACCGGGCCGGGGCCGCCCAGCGGATCAAGGACGGCGCGATCCCCGAGCAGGTCGCCGCCGAACTCTGCGTCAGCCGCTCCACGCTGTACCGAGAGCTACGCAAGCACCGCGAGAGCACCAGCCACAAAGACTGATCAGTGATCCGGGCCGCATCCCTGGTGGTCAGCGATATCGGTTGTTTTCGCAGCGAGTACTACGGGGACCCCGAAGTGGCCGATGAGCGGCCCCGAAAGCGCAAAAATGTCCGAGATGTGAGCAATCCCCACTTCAAAGTTTCCAGGGCGTTCCCATTGCATGCCTGAAGGCCTTCCAAACAGGTTCCCTGGAAGGCCTTCAGTGTGCTGACCTGCAGCTTTGTGGTGCCCCCGGCAGGATTCGAACCTGCGACACCCGCTTTAGGAGCATGATCATAGGCTTACTCGTCTTTCCTTGTCCGGCTTCACGCTTCCCTGTTTTTGCAGGTCAACGGCCTGATGTGGAGAGACTGGAGCAGAGTCTTTCGCGATCCTTCCTGGGCTTTCTCCGTCCTTCTGTTCCCATCACGTTCCCAACTGAGGGTCTGGGAACAGGTCGTGCAGAGCCAGCTGCGAGGTCTGCGGAGGTCAACCAGCCAGTCGCGTTTCGGTGAGCACCGCAGATGCTTTGGGGAGGATCGGCCCCTCGCTCCCTTGGCCCGGGAGTTGAGCCGTTGGCCGTTTTCGCAGGCCAGCCGCGTGGCTACAGGCTACTGAACTTGATTGGGTGATGTCGGGTCAGTTCACCTGACGACGGCCGGTCGGCCTGGTAGCTCTGTGTGCGTGAGATACGCACAGGGCGGCGGGTTGACCGACACCGGCAGGGCCGCGCGGGAGCGGATCCGGCTTCAGGCCGTGGAAGCCTTCAAGTACGGGGAGAGGAACAAGGACGTCGCTGCCGCGTTGCGGGTGAGCGAGCGGTCGGTGGAGCGGTGGCGTCGGCAGTGGCGCGAGCGGGGCGAGAGTGGCGTCCTGTCGAAGGGTTCACCTGGGCGTCCACGGCTTGGTGAGTCTCAGATTGCCCGGCTTGAGCGGGAGCTGGAGCGTGGCCCGCTGTCTCACGGCTGGGCGGACCAGCGGTGGACGCTGGCGCGGATCAAGACGCTGATCGGCCGGCTCTTCCGCGTCTCCTACACCGTGGAGGGCACCTGGCAGCTGCTGAAACGGCACGGCTGGTCGTGGCAGCAGCCCGCGCGGCGGGCGATCGAGCGCGACGACGGGGCCGTGGAGCTGTGGAAGAAGGAGGTCTGGCCGCGGGTAAGACCACCGCGGCGGCGTGCGACGGCTGGATCGTCTTCGAGGACGAGGCTGGGCAGTCGATGACGCCGCCGCGCGCCAGAACCTGGGGCCGTGTGGGCCGGACGCCGGTGGTACGGGTGCGGGGCAGGGGCTCGGGACGGGTGTCGATGGCGGGTATGACCTGCTACAAACCGGGTGAACGATCCCGGATGTTCTATGCGGTCCGCGAGTACAACGGGCGCAAGGACCAGCCGAAGGGCTTCGGTTGGCGTGACTTCCGTGACCTGCTCGTCCGGGCCCGCGCCCAGCTCGGCGGCCCGATCGTGCTGGTCTGGGACAACGTCCGTATCCACCTGACGGCCCCGTTGCGGGAGTTCATCGCCGCGAACGCCGACTGGCTCACCGTCTTCCAGCTGCCCTCGTACGCACCAGACCTGAACCCGCAGGAAGGCATCTGGTCGGTGGTCAAGCGCGACATCGGCAACCTTGCCGCAGCCGACCTGAGCCAGATTACCAGGGCCGTGAAGTGCAGGCTCAAGCAGATCCAGTACCGCCCTGACCTGGTCGACGGCTGCCTCGCCGGAACTGGCCTGGTCATTGACGGCTGACCGGCATCACGAGTTCAAGGTCAATAGCACGGATAAGTGCCGCCCGCAGGAGAACACCTCGACGATGACGAGCGACTCGAACTCTTGGATAGAACCAGCCCGTTTGCCGCGCGGCACTGATCGTATGTCTCTATCGTGGGTGGGTCACGAGAGACGCGACGGGGGGTGTCATGCGGGTTCAGGTCAGCATCGAAACGGACGATAGTGGTACGACGCTTTTCGACCTGTACGGCTGGTTCCGGCAGGACGGCGAGCTGCGGCGGCATGCCGAGGTGCGGCTTCTGTCACCCCGGCGAACCGGCGGCTTCATGGGGGCCGTCGAGGTTATTGAGCTGGTCGTCGGCCAGGGCATCGCGGTAGCCAACCTCGCGATGGCTTATGCCACTTGGCGCCAAGGACGCGCCACGGCAGGGGCTATCACGATCACGGTCGGCGAGGTATCGGTCACGGTGAAGGACGGTTCGGAGGAATCGATACGCCGGATCGTGGAACTCCTGCAGTCGGAGAACGACTAATGGATCTTCCCGATCCCACGAGGTCTCGTGCGGTCCTGATCGGGGTGGACCGCTACCGTCACCTGGCGGACCTGCCTGCGGTGGGTAACAACGTCCGACAGCTCGCAGCCTTGTTAAAGGACCCCCGCCTGTGGGGTCTGCCCCCACAGCACTGTGTGGTGCTGCATAACCCGCCGTCCGCCGACACCGTGCTGGACGCCGTGCACGAGGCGGCGGCTGAGGCGGCGGACGCCCTCGTGGTGTACTTCGCAGGCCACGGACTACTGTCTCCCGACACCGACCTGCTGCTCGCTCTGCCAGAGTCCAACCACGAGCGGCTCTACCGGACCGTCCCCTACCACCTGCTCCGCCATGAACTGGTCGACACGTGCACGGCCCCCAGCCGTGTGGTCGTACTGGACTGCTGCTACAGCGGACGTGCACTGGAGGGCCACATGGGCCCATCGGTCGAAGTGGCGGAACGCGCCGGCGTAGAGGGTACGTACGTGATGACCGCGTCATCCGAGACCAAGCTGGCCTGGTCCCCGGAGGGTGAGGAGTTCACGGCCTTCTCGGGCGAACTGCTGAAGGCCATGACCGATGGGGTACCCGATGCGCCGGACCCACTGGAGATGGGCGCCCTGTTCCGGCATGTCCGTGGGGAACTAGTCGCGAAGGGCCGCCCAGTGCCGCAGCAGCGAGCCCGTAACGCCGGGCACAGTATCGCGCTGACCCGGAATCGCTGGTGGGCGGCACCGATGCTGGCTCAGACCCAGGTAGCCGCCGTGGAGCAGCACGCGGAGGAGCAGGGGCCGATGCCAGCCCGAACTCGGCAAGTTTCGATCAGGTCTGAGCCTTCCGCACCAGGGCAGCAACGTCGGATGGGGGCAAGCGATGTGGTCGAGCTGTGCGTGGTACTTGCGGTGATGCTCGTCATCGCCTTCATAGTGCTGTCGGCTTTGGCATGACCACGACGCTCTACTGGTGAGATCGGCACTGACGCAGACCCGCCCGAGGGCCTTGGTGGCCGCCACAGTGGTGCCGGTGCCACCAAGGGGGTCGAGGGCGATCCCGAGCGGCGGAGCGTAGCCGAGGACGAGCTGCCGGGGCTGGGCCGTGCAGGCAGACGGGCTGATCGGCAGTTCAGGCCCGTGACACATGAGGGTCGGCGAAGGTTCGCAGGTGTTTCGATCGACACACCTGCCGACCGCCAGACGCCCGCCCGCGAGAACGGCCATCGCGACGGACCGCCCACGGTCGTCGACGACGCGGCCGCCTACGCCCGCAGTCTGAGGGCAACCGTGTACCTGCCCCCGAGATCCCTCCGTACGCTCGTCACCTTGTCCGTCAGAGCAAACCAGCACCACCGGTCGCTGCACCGACATCACGAATTCAAGCTCAGTAGCTCGTCGTTGCTCCCTTCGGAACCGGTCTCACGCTGCCTCGCTCAGGTCGTAGTCCAGAGGCAGCGTCTCGGTGATCGCCGTTTGGTGCTCTGTCTTCGGAGGCTGTACGGCGAGGCCGTAGCCGCCTCCTGGCGCGGCTCCGGGTAGGTGCCGTTTCTCGATCCCCGTACGGATGGTTCGTATCGGGCCGCCGTTGTCGAACCAGTTCTCGGGGTAGATGCGGGTGGCGTGGGTAAGCCAGTGCCGGCCTCGGCATTCGGGGAGTGCGGGCAGGTCTCGCCAGCTGGGGTGGGTGTGGCCGTGGGCGTCTTCGACGGCTTGGTCCGTGCGGCGTCGGTCTGGGCCTTCCCAGGTGCAGCCGAGGCAGGCGCCGCGATGGACGTACGGCCACGTCTCGCCGGAGTCGTCGGGGGCGGGGCGGTCCCATCGGCGCCCGAGGACGGTGGGCTGGTGATCGGCGGTGGGTTCGGGTGGGGTGCTCTGGCTGAATCCGGGGTGGCCCCAGTCGATGTGCCAGACCGGGCGGCTGTCCTGGGTCTTGTCCCAGAACTGCGGTAGGTAGGCGGTGTGTCGGGCGACGGCGCCGCGGGCTTCGTCAGGGGTGATGGGCATGGGGTGGTTCTCCGGAGCGGGGTGGCCCCGGCGGGCTGCCGGGGCCACCGTGATGGTCAGGGGGTGTCAAGATCCGCTCGGCTCGCGTGGAATCGCGCGGCTTCCTCGCGGAACATCGCGAGGATCGGGGCCGGATCGCACTTGGTGCGGATGCCGGTGAGCAGCAACTCGGCGAGCCCGTAGCCAGGGTCGATGTCGAGGGCGTCCGTGAGGGCGTGGCTTGCTGTGACGGTGTCGCCCTGACGCCAGACGACCCAGGCGAGGAGGGTGAGGAGCGGCGGGGCTTTGTCGGTGTGCGGCGGCACGCAGTGTCGGGCGAGGTAGCCCCAGAGCTGCCGTTCGTAGGTGAGGTCGTTCTCCGCGCCGGTGGACAGTGCGGCGTCCCGGGTCTGGCGGTCTTGCAGGCCGAGGATGATGCGGGCGGCGACCTCGTCCATGAGCTGAGGTCGGCCGTCGCGGAAGTCGGTTAGAGCTCCGCCGATGATGTCGATGGTGCCGTGGCGGGCGAGGAGTTGTCCGTCGTCGGTGAGGATCTGGACGAGGTGGTTGGCGGTGGCTGCGTCGAGGGTTTCGCGGTAGCGCGCGGCGTTGGTGTCGGTGGGGCGGTACTCGCTGGCGACTCGGTCGCCCTGCTGGAGGTGCGCTATGCGCTCGGCTCGGCCTTCGTGGGCGGCGGCGAGGAGTTCTCGGGGGTCTTCGCCGTCGATCGTGCCGAGGTGTATTCCGGTGGCCAGGTCGTAGTCGGGGTCGGTGGTGATGGCGTCGCGCAGGGCGAGTCGGGCTGCGATGAGGTCGCCTTGGCGCCAGGCGACGAAGGCGAACAGCGTCAGGATGGGGACGGCTTCGTGCGTGAACGGTTCGGCGCAGTGCCGGGCGAGGTACGCCCAGAGGCGTCGGGCGTGGGGGAGGTCGTCGTCCTCGGCGTGGGTCATGCCGGCCTCCACGGCTCCGTCGTCTTGCAGACCGACGATGAGTTGTGTGGTCAGGTCTCGGTCGAGGGCGGTCGCGCCCGCGCGGAACTGGCTCATGGCGTCGTCGATCTGGTCGCAGGTCATCGTGAGTGTCGCGTCGCGTCCGGCGTTGGTTGCGCACTGCGCGTTGAAGCGGGAGGCGGCGGCGTGGAGGTCCTTGAGGAAGTCGGGGTCGGCCGTGGCCTGGAATTGTTTGATGATGTCGCGGGTGCGGGGGCCCGGCGTGCGGCCGAGGCGGGTCATCTGTGCGACGACGCTGGTCGGGTCGTCGGGGGACGGGAGTGGTTCGCCCTCGCAGCACCCGTCGATGTTGCACTCGTACGCCCACCACCGGTTCGCGACGAGTCCGATGGTTTGGAGGACGTCGGCCCGATGCTCTATGAGCTCGTCGGTGAGCCAGGTAGCGAGGGGGGCGAGGGTTGCGGCGGTTTCCGCGGGGCTCTGGCCGGGGCGCGGTTCGCGGCACAGGTAGATGATGATGCCCTGGTCGGGGTTGTGCCCGTGGGTGTGGGCGTAGGCCACGAATCGGCGGGCGGCGGTCTTGGCTTCGGCCTGCCACTCGGCGGTGTCCTTGGGCAGGGGGCATGTCATGGTCGGCCCGTCGTGGAAGTTGGGGCCGGGGGCGTGGAAGGCGATGCTGTCGTCGGGGTAGTGGTCGAGGAGGTACGGCAGGATCTGGGCGAGGTTGCCCAGGCTGGTGACGTTGATCGTCTTGTTGGGTGTGGTCATTTCTCGGTTCCCTTCTTCTTCGTGGTGGCGCGGCGTGGGTTGGCTGGAGCGGTTGTCTTTTCGGGTTCGGTCTCGGGCTGGGGCTCGGGCCGGACCGTGGTGGTGGGCACGCGCTTGGGCTTGTTCGTGAGTGCGGGGATCAGCTGGTGGCGCACGACTGCGTCGAGAAGCCCGCGGGTGTACTGGGGGTGGCGGGTGGTGACGGTGGCGTGCCAGGAGCGGCCGGGCTGGAGGCGGGCGTCGTTTGCGGCCTGGGCGTCGGCTTTCTCCTCGGCGGTGCCGGCGGGGAGCTGCGGCAGGTCGGGGCCTGCGGTGATCCAGGTCTGGATGATGGTGGTGCTGGGTTGGAGGCGCAGCCCGATGCGGTGGCCTTCGGGGTGGGTGTAGTGGGTGGTGCGCTCTGGGGTGTCGGTGTCCTCTTTGAACCAGGGCGGTTCCAGGTGGGATGCGATCTGGCTCAGGGGCTGTTCGAGGCGGTGCTCTTCGGTCCGGCCGGAGGCTTCGGTCCCGTGCTTGTGCGAAGGCTTTTGGGAGCGGCCAGCGCGTCGGGTGGGGGTTTGTGCGCGAGGGATGAGGGGTTGTTCTTCGGTCATGCGGGGGCTTTCTCTTTGGGGGTGCTGATCTGGTCGAGCAGGCGCTTGGCATTGCGGGTGGCGGTGATGGTGGTGGCCGCGTCCAGGGCGGTGTCGCGCTGTTTGAAGGCGTCCCGGGCTTCGGCGAGGGTCTTGGCGTAGTCGTCCTCGGGGGCGAGGGAGTCGGCGCAGCCGATGGAGCACTTGGGGCCGAGGTCCCAGATGATGGCGTTGACGGCGGCGCAGGCGGCGGCGAGGGAGTCGATGTCGTTGCCGTACCAGGTGTAGTCGTGTGGGTCGAGCTGGAGGTCGCGCAGGCACTGGGCGACGGAGCGGAGCATGCCGCCGGAGCCGACGGCGGGTTCGTGAATGGACTTGGTTGGTCCGCCGTAGTCCTTGTCCACGAGCATTCGGGCCATCAGGTCTGAGACATACGCCGGCGTGTGGTATTCGCCGCGCCACTTCTTGTCGCTCTTGTGCCGCAGGCCGGTCAGCAGGGGGCTGAGGACGTCGGACTCGGAGCGCATGTAGGGGTCGTCGTGGCCGGTGAGGTCCAACAGGCCCGTGTTGATGGCCCGGTGGGTGACGGCGTGGACGGCGCGGAGCTGCTGGGGGTCGGGGTCGGGGTTCCAGGCCCAGTCGTGCAGGCGTATGGCGCGGTCGATCAGGTCGGGCCGATTGATCCAGTGGCCGAGGTAGATCTCCTTGAAGAACTGCGGGAGTTCGTGCGGCTGGAGGTTGAGTATCCGGTCAGCCAGGCCGGGTGGATTGCGCAGGAGCGCGAGAGCGGCGACGGTGCCCAGGGGGATGTCGATGCTGCTGCCGCCGAAGGACTGGTACCAGGCTTCGATGACGTTCTCGGCGATCTTGCGGGCGTGCTCGTGCGGGTCGCGGGGTGCGAGGTACTTCCGAGCGGTGACCTTGGGGCGGTTGGTGGCCTTCGATTTGGGCGGCTTCTTCTTCGCCCAGGACGGGGCCGGCCGTGCGGTGGCGGGTGCGGTCGTGCGTGGCAGGTACGGGGCGTCGTCGGACACAGGCTTCCTTTCTGCGCGCATGGGGCCGCCCCGGTGCGCGGTGCGCAGCCGGGGCGGCGGAGTGGTGCTGTGGGTGCTGGATCAGCCGGGGTGGCTCATGGCCTGGTGGTGGCCGAGGATGATGCGCACCTCGACGGCGCAGGCGGCTTCGTGGTGTCCGGTGATCCGCAGGCCGGAGGTCAGGAACATCAGAGCGAGATCGTCAGTGTCCGTGCTTGCGGCTACCTCTTCGAAGGTGAGGTGGTGCAGTGCGGGAGCACGGTCGTACCTGCTGCGGAGGGTCTTCTCGATCTCGCAGAGGACGTCGGCGGTCTGCTCTTCACTGAGACCGAGGAGGGCGGCCCAGCTGGTCAACGTGGTGTCGTCTACCGGGAACTTCACGGTGGGTGGCCTTTCAGAGTCGGCCGTTCCCGGCCCGCCGGTGGCGGGCCGGGAACGGGGTGGTCAGGAGGGGAAGGGGTTGTCCCGGTAGTCGGGGTGGCAGGCAGCCCACCGGCCCCCGTACACGTCTTCGGTGATGACGCCCCATCCGGCCCAGCGCATGACGGCGAGGTAGCCGAGTCGACCGCCGGCGAAGCCGCGCCGGTGCTCGGCGTCGGGGTCGGGCTGGATGAAGACCCAGCCGGGTAGTTCGTCTTCGCAGGGGGGCATGACCCCAAAGCCAGCGTTGAGTTCGTGCGTGCCGTCGGTGTGAATGGGCGGCAGGTCGGCGGCCTGAAGGATACGAATGGCGTGTTGCACGTGGGCGTGGTCGTGGAATTGAGGCAGGGTGCCGTCGCCTGGGCGGATCACGGGGTGGTGGAGAGTGGCGCCTACGCTGGCCTTGTAGATGTTCATGAGCAGGTGGGCGTCCTCGATGCGGCCTGCGAAGCGCATGGCGAGGTTGCCGACGATGGCGACGGTGTGCCGGTTGGTGACGATCAGGCGCCGGAACTGCTCGGTGGTCATATCGCCGTAGCAGACGGCTTGTACCGCGACGTTCGTGCGGGCGGCGATGCGCAGGGCGCGGGCGACGTGATCTGGATCGACGCCGAGTTGATCGGAGAGGAGTTTCACTCCTCGGCCGTAGGTCATGGTGATGATCTCCAAGAGACTCTTGCGCGTATGGGTGCGCCCCCGGCGGTGGGCCGGGGGCGCGGGTGTGAACCTGGTGCTTGCTGGTGGTCAGCGTCGGCGGCGTCCGCCGCATCCGGCGTGTCCGCCGCCGCCGCAGAAGCCGCCGGGCTTGTTGCACTCACACGGGCAGGGCTTCATTTCCTCCTCCGTTCCGTCCGGCATTTCCGGACTTATAACCTATATCTTAATAGCAAACACCGCGAATTCAAGGTTTACCCATTTTGAATTCCAATTAATTCAGAGGATTTAATTCGAAATTCGCGGGCGGAGAGGCGCCCTGCCGCCCCGGAATCGCTCCCCCATGGCTGCACCCCCGACTGCGAGCCGGGGGCGCAGGGTCTTCACCACTCGCTACGTGGCACCAATCACGCAACTCGCACGTGGCGCCTGCGCAGCAACCGCAGCGATTTGCTGCACATGTCTTAATGGCATGCCTCCACAGCCGGAATGGAACACAGGCCGCTCGTGGCGTCTTCTCATTCGCGAGGATCCGCTCCCTGAATGGGTTTATTGGATTCGTCCGGCCTAATTGGCTGCGGCTGGGATGAGGTCCGGCCACCGCACCGCCTCCAGGGCCCGGCGGTGGGTGTCCGGCACTGGCACCGTGGGGTAGCCGAGCCAGTCCAGTCCCATTGCCGCCAGCACCGTGGCGTCCGCCTGGTCGTAGCGGCCAGGCCCCTCGCACTCCACGCCGTACCGCTCCACGGCGACGCTGCGCACCATCCCCTTGGCCACCCTGGACCGCTCCTTGCGCGGCCAGTCTTGGGCCGGGTTGGCGCGGCCGGTGGCGTAGATCGTGCGATGGTGCGGGTTCGCCACGGCGTACGGGATGCGGTGGCGCCACAGATTCTGGGTCACCAGCCACCACAGCCCGGCCAGTTCGTGGTGACCGGCCTGACCGCCCTGGGCGTAGGCCGCCCCTTCGACCACCACCAGGTCGACTTCCTCGACGCCGACGCGGATGTGCTCGCACAGCCAGTTCATCCGCTCATGGCTGCGGCGCCTGCCCGGTCGCAGGGTCTTCGCCCAGTTCGCGCCTGCCACGCCCGTGGAGGTCAAGGAGAGGTCCAGACCGATGACGCGCGGCTGCCAATCCCCGTGCCCCTGGACCGTGGGCAGGGTGACCGGGGCACTCTGGAGCAGTGCCGTCATGACGCGCCTCCGGTTCGCCGGATGACCTCGGCCATGGGCAGGTCACGGCGGAAGGGCGCGCCCATCTCCGCCTCCAGATCGGCGTATTCCTGGGCCAGTTCAGGGCGCAGACTGGCCGCGCAGGTCAGATCGGGGATGGAGGCCAGCACGCACAGGCTGCACGACAGGCGGGACATGCCGGCGTCGTACGCCCAGTGGTAGGGCAGGCCGCTTTCGCGGATGCGCTCCCACACCTCCGCGGTGCTCCAGCGCAGCACCGGGTACCACAGGGTCACCGTGCGGCGTCCGCTGCTCGCGCGCTGGTCGATCTCGACGGCGGGCTTGCCCGCGCGTGCCCGGGATTCTTCTGCTCGCAGGCCCATGACGAGGACGATCCGCGCAGGGCGTCCGGTGATGCCGAGGTCTGCGACCTGCTCGGTGATGAACTTCCTTGTAACGCCCCGCTTCTCAGCGGTGCAGAACCGGTTGAAGAGGTTGGGGAACTGCCCTCGGGCTTTGATGCGGTGCAGCAGCGACGGCCACCTCGCGGGGCTGCGCACCTCGAAGGGAAGGCCGTAGTGTTCGGCCTGCCGCCGGGCGAGGTCGAGCGTTCCGGGCCACTCCACCGAGTGCCCGCGGGGGGTGAGGCCCAGGTCGATGTGGAGGACCACGATGCGGTCGGCTGAAGCCAGGTCGGGCACCGGGTCGGGACCGTGCGCGTCCTGGGTGGTGATCAGTTCGAGCTGACGGCTCACTGCTTCACCTCCGCCACGGCGGTGAGGTGTTTGGTGATGAGCCGGTCGGCTTCGGTCATTGCCTCGGCTTTGTGTGCGGCGATCCACTCGCCGAAGCTGCCGTCCGGGCCCCATAGGTACCAGCCGGTGTCGTGGTAACCGTCCTTCGTGTTCTTCTTGCGGTAGCCCAGCTCCCACCAGCCTTCACGCCATCGCCACAGCCGCCGTGGTCCGGCGTCGGGCATCCATCCCGCACGCTCGGCCAGCGCCTGGAAGCGGGCCAGGTCGGTGCGCAGCATCGCAATGACGCGGGCGGCCCAGGGGTCGAGCGGTGAGGAGGGTTGGGCGCCCGCGCTTTGTTGCGGGCGGACGGCGCAGGGCTGTTCGGGGGCTGCGGCCGGGCGGATGCGTTCGGCGGCCAGTTCCTCGCGTGCCTGGTCGCGCTGGCGGGCGACGCGCCGCAGGACTGTCGCTGCGCCGGAGGCTCCGCGTCCTTCCAGCCATTGGGCGGTGGCTTCTATCTCGGTTCCGACAGGGTGGTTCATCTGTGGTCCTTTGTGGACAGGGGTCGCCCCGGGACGGCCCGGGACAGCCAGGGGCGGCTCGCCGTGCGTGACTACGGGCGGGGTGTCTTGGGTGCTTTGCGGATGCAGTTGCCGGACTCGGGCATGGCCGTGCGTCCCGCGGCTAGGTCCTTGAACCGCGCGCCGGCGCGGAAGTGCGGGACCCGGGTAGCGGGCACCTGGATCTCGTCGCCGGTCTGCGGATTGCGCGCCGTGTGGGCCGGGCGATCATGAGGCACGAGGGAGCCGAAGCCAGTGACGGAGACGGGGTCACCCGCGACGACGGCGCGCACCATGACGTCGAGGACGGTCTCCACGGCTTCCTTCGGCGTGAGGCTGCGGCCGCCCTTGTCGGCGACGGCCTTGATGAGCTGGGCCTTGTTCACAGGATTTCCCTTCACTTGGTGAGGAGGAATGGGCAGTTGGGGAGCGGCAGCGGGCCGGGAGGGGCGTGCGCGCCACTCAGCGGGGAGGGCATGGAGGCCGAAGCCCGGTTCGCCATCGGGGCCGGTGCTGTCAGGCGCGATGCCCTCACCTGTCTCGATTCTTGTAGCCGTTTTCATTAATGTCACCTATCTCAAGTTGGCGGTCGGCCCGCTTGCGCTCGCGTCGGTGGGCCTGGGCGATCCGCGCGGCTTCCCGGCACAGGGCGCAGGCCCGTTCTCCGCGCCGGTTGTGGGCGCGGGCTCCGGCCTCGGTGCCGTGGTGGATGTACGAGCCGCCCTCTGCCAGTTCGTCAGGGTGCGCGGTCTTGCACGCGGCGCGGATCTGCCCGTTGAACCACAGCCGTCCGCCGCAGATGCCGTCGAATCGGCTATGCCGTGGCAGGACCAGGGTGACGCACTGCGATCGGAACGGGCAGTCCTGGCAGACCTTCAACAGCGTCTGCATCAGTGGCTTCCTGAGTGAGTCCGCGGTCGCGTCGTTGGGGGTGAAGCGCAGGTCCCCGGCGCACGGCGCATCGCGGACCCACCAGGTGCCGCTCATCGATGCTTTCCGGTGTCGGCGGCTACGGGGTCGGAGGCAGCGGCATCCGGCGCACGTGGCCGCTGATGCTGCTGCTGCCGTAGGGGTGCGCGTAGGTGCTGCCGACGGGCATCAGGTGGCGGTCGGCGAGGTCAGGCAGCGCGAACATCTGGGCGACGAGCGCGGTGAGCAGGTCGTCGCACCGCTCGTTCCAGCGGCGCCGGGTAGTGCGGTTGTCCGAGCCGTCCTCGGCGACGCCTTCGATGACCTCGATGATCCGGCCGCCCGCACTGCGGCCGTCGACGACGATGGCGGTGGCCTCGGGGTGGTGCTCGCGCACGAGCTCGGCGATGCGGGCGGCGCGGTCGGGCGGAGGCAACTCCAGGATCCAGTCATTGCCTTCGCTGGCCGAGTTCCGCCGGGTGCGTGCCCAGGCCGGGGAGTTGTAGGGGGCCAGGGCCTCTTGCAGGTCGTTGCCGATCTTCTCGCCGTGCTCGGCCAGGGGGTGGTCCTGGTCGCTCTCGTTCCACAGCCACGGGCAGGCGCCCAGCGGGCTGGACTGCTCGCCGAGCACCCCGTACAGGGACAGGGTCCGCGAGCTGCTGTAGTAGGCGAAGTTGATGTACACCGCCTCCGGGCACAGGGCCCGGATTAGTGCGGCCGTCTCGTCGAGGACGGCCAGGGCGTACGCCTTCTCCGCCCGCGTGCGCTGGGTATCGGCTTCCTCGCGCTGCTGCTTGAGGATGGCCAGGAGGTCCGATGTTGCGTCGGTCATGGTGCGGATTCCTGTCTTCGAGGTATGGGCTGCCCGGCCCGTGTCGGGCCGGGCAGCCGAGGGATCAGGGCTGGTCGGGGGCGCGTAGCTCGCGGTGGTGGTGGCTGTCCTCGATCCCGAGGGCGATGAACGCCGCGAGTTGGAGGAGGCCAGCAATCAGCAGCCAGATCACCGCTCCGCGCCCCTGGTGGGGCGCGGAGCGCGGTGCGGTCGGTCAGTCATCGCTGCGTGTGACCTGGACGGTGGTGACGTGACCGTCCCTCTCATAGCGAGCCAGCGGGTACCCGTCCTCCTCCGGCCGTTCCCAGACGTGCTGGTAGCCCTCTGAGGCGACCAGCAGCCGCGACCACTCGAAGAAGCGGGCGACGGCTGCCCCCGGCGTCTCGCTGCCGGCGGCCTGGTAGTGGTTCATGCCGGAGGGGGACGTGTAGGTGGCCGAGACGACCAGCCGATTCATGGGCTTGGGGGCGTCCAGCTCATCGATGCGGCCGAACAGCGGGATGAGGCTGTTGCGGTGGTGGCTCTGCGCGCCTTCAGGTGTCGAGTCGTACAGGACCGTGTGCCGTGCGTTGTCCTCAATGTCCAGCCTCAGCACGCTCCAGCCGGTCACCTCGTTCGGGTCGAGGGGCAAGGCGCGCACGGAGGCGATGATCAGTTCTGTGCCGTCGCCGAGGTCGGCGTGGATGCGGTTCTCTCCACCGGCAATCTCGATGTCGGTGGGCCAGCCGTTGTGGCGCAGGGGGGCGATGACGTGGCGGTAGCTGTGGAAGAGCTTGAGCCACAGCGGGTGGGTGGTGTTGTTGTGGTCGGGCAGTGCTGCGATGGTCACTTCTGTTCTCCAAGAGGGGTGTTGCGGGGCGGGAGCCCCCTGGCTGGGGCTCCCGCATTTCAAGCAGGTCGCCTATCTCCTACGCGTTTTCAGCCGTTGCTGGCCAGCTCGTGTACGGAGAGGATCTGCACTGCCCACATGCGGCCGCGAGGGCTGACGACGACGCCGACGGGGCGGCCCATGTGGCTGGCGAGGTAGCTCACGCCCTGCTCCTCGATGCCGAGAGCCACTGCGAGGTCGCGCACCTCCTGGGTGGCGCACTCGATGGAGCAGAACGGTCCGCCGCCGAGGACGGGCTCAGCCGCCGGACCGAGGAGGGCTTCGGCCATGACGACGTAGCCGACGGGGCCGAGGGTCAGAGTATGCACTGAATTCTCCAAGAGGTTGGAGTTCGAAGGGGTTTCGAACTTGTACCTATATCTTATTCGCATACACCGGGGCGTCAATGTTTGCGATCTTTGAAATCACCTACGGGGCACCGGAGTTGGGTGTGTGTGAGCGGCCCATGCGGGCCAGCTCCTTCGTTCGCTGGCGGGCCATCGCCAGGGCCTGGGGGTCCGTGTCCGCAACACGGCGCTCCTGTTCGGCGAAGAACTCCCTCAGCCACTGCTGCTGTGATGAGTGCTCGCTGGCCGCAGCATCGCGCCTCACCTGCTCGCGACCGGCACGCGGGTTGGTTCCGCACCCCCGGCAGTTGCCGACCGGCTGCCGGTGCCGCTCACAGCCGCTCGGCGGCTTGTCCTCGCCAGCCCTGGCAGGCTCCCCCGCAGCGCCAGCTGTGGGGGTAGGGGGGTAAGGAAGGAATGAGGAATGAGAAGGAAAAGAAGGGGTTTCCGTGGGGGAACCCTCTCGGTTCCCCTGGGGGAACCTGCCAGGTTCCCGTGGGGAAACCCTCTCCTCCTCACTCCCAGGGTTCCCCTCGGGCAACCCTCCCTCCAGCGGCGCCTCGGACGCGGCGCGTGCCTCCTCCCGCGCGGCCACATCACCTTGGGTGCGAGCAGCCGACGACGGTTTGCGGCGCCTGACCTGCCGGGCCAGCCGAGGGTTCTTCGGAGCACGCTGCGCCACACGGCGCCGCTCGATCAGCTCCTCCGTCGACGGGATGGGAGGCACACCGTGCGGGAACACCTTGTACTCAGCGCGGCGGCCGACGCGACCGACTTCCACCCTCTCGACGAGGCCGAGCCCCACCAGCTCGGTGACGACCGTGATGACCTGCTTCTCGCCCACGCTGGCCCAGGCCATCATGCGCTCCAGCCCCGGACGGGCCAGGAGTGTCTGGTCGTCGGCGGAGTCCGCGATCTTCATCAGGACCATCTTTTGCGTCGTGTTGATCACCTCCTTGGGTAGATAGGCCGCCGCCAACATCAAATGGATGCTCACCCGCACCTCTCCATGTCACATCCGGTTCAGGCCGCACTGGGGTAGAGGCAGGACCAACGGCGGCTCTGCCCCTACCGGGGTGCGGGGTCAGGGCTTCTTGCGCAGGGTGACGTTGATGCTCACCGACGTGCGCCTGTCCGGGGCGAGCCGTACGGGCACGGGGATGTCCGCCACCTTGAGCTGCGCCTTCATCGCCGCCACGTCGGGAGCCATCGGCACGGGCAGGCCGGCCCGCTCGTAGAGCGCCACCATGGCGTCCACGTCATCGACCTTGGTCGGGTTGCCGCCGCTCCACGAGAGCACGTTGTCGCCGTAGACGCCCGACTCGGAGCCGTCGAGCTTGGCTCGCAAGACCTTGTGCCGCTCCTTGAGCGGCTTCATCTGCTCGGAGACTTCGACGTACTCGGCCAGCGCCTGCTCACGATCCGCGTCGTCGTGGATCAGGATGCTCTGCGGGCGCCGTCCGGCGACTTCTGGTCCCCAGCAGGCCGTCTTGAAGGGGCAGTTGTCGCACACGGCGGACAGCCCCGGCCCCTGGAAAGTGCGCGGCAGATCCTCCGGGGTCTCGGCGGAGCGCACCTGCTGGACCCACCAGCGTGCCCCTCGTGCTCGTTCGGCGCTGTGGGCCATCTCCTGTATGTGGTCGTCGCCGTTGTCGCGGTTGATGAACCGGAACCGGATGCGGCCGACCGAAACGGGGCCGAGGCGGGCGAGCTGCCGCTGTCCCTCGATGTCGGCGAACCCCTCGCTGCGCAGCAGGTCCGCGTATAGCAGCGCCTGGCGGATCTCCGCCTCGGTGGCCCCGTACCGCAGGACGTTGTCCCACTGGTAGGTGCTCTTGGTCTTCACGTCCTCCACGGTCGTCTCGTCGGCCGGAAGGCTCGGGCGCAGGCGCTTGGGCAGCTTGGCCGCGGTGTGGCCGTCGAGCTGCACCGCGTCGATGTGGCCGCGAATCGTCTCGTCCTCCACGCGACGTTCGATGATCCAGCCGAACTCCTCGCGGGCGGCTGCGAGTATCCCGGCGTGCAGCCAGGTGCCGAGGATCGCCTTGCGCTTCTCGCCGCCGTCGGTCGGCGTCCGACCATGCAACAGGTACCCGGCGCGGCGAGCGCACACGGTGTCGCTCGCACCGATCTTCGTCTGCAGCGAGCGGGGTCGCCGCGCGTCGGCTGCATGGGCTGCGGGCCACAGGCTGACGGGGCGTTCATCTATGAGAGTCATGTCATCTCCAAGAAGGCGGTGCCGCCCGCCCCGCGGGCGGGACGGCACCGGTGCGGGCGGGGTCAGGAAGCGGCGCGGGGCTTGGCCGAAGGGGCGCGCTTGCGGGGGGTGGCTGGCTTGCGCGCGGGTGGCTGCTCGTCGGCCTCCGTCGCCTCTTCCGGCTCCGGCTTCGCCTTCGACCGCGCGGACTTGGCGGCCCTCTTGGGTGCGTGCTTCTCCTCGTCCTGGTGCTTGCGGTCGTCAGGGGTCCCGTGGGCTGCGCCGTCGTCGTTGTCCTCGTCGTCGTTCTCCAGGCCCGCCGCAGCCCGCAGACGCTGGGTGGCCTCCTTGGCGACGCCTGCCACGACCTCGGCGTCGGCTTGCGCCATCTCCTCTTCGACGTACATGCCAGACAGGTCCTGCGGGGCGGCCATCCTCAGCGCGCCGGCCTCGGCGCACTTCCGCAACATGTGGGCGGGCATCGTGCGCCACATCTTCGCTATGACGTACTGGTTGGTCTTCGCGTCCCAGTAGGTCGGGGCGAACTCGCCCCAGCGTGCGATGAAGGGGAAGCGGCTGGTGCCCCGGAGCACAGTGACCTTGACGGCGGTCGGCGGGCTGGGGGCGAACCAGACCTCGTGCGCCGTGCCCTCGGCGTCGTAGTAGACGGTGTCCTCGTAGCTGACGCATTCGCCGGTCCGCTCTGCCGCACGGTGTGCGATGGTGCGAAAGCCGTCGATGCCGGTCTGGATGGTCCAGTTGACCGGATTCTCTTCCCGGTCATCCCCCCGCTTCTTGCGGCCGATCATGTAGATCTGCCGCGCGAAGGGGTCGAGGCCGCTGCGCACGCAGTAGTGGAAGAACACGGCCAGCTGGGCGCGGGGAGCCGCCTGAAGGCCGGGGCTGATCAGGGCCAGTGCAGCCACCTGCCGCGCGTCGAACTCCTCCTGGTCGGCGCGCAGCACGATCGCGCTTGCAGCGGCGGAGAGGGGCGGGAAAGCCTCAGCGGCAGGGACGGCGGGCGCCGTCGCCCCGGCGTCGTCGGCCGGTTGTTTGTCCTGGTGGTTCACGAGTGGTTACTCCAAGAGATTCGGTTCAGTCGGTCCGCAGAGCGCGGACCTCGAACGCGGACTGCCACTCCGGGTGCCGCTCGATGAGGAGCCGGACGTACCGGGAGCGATAGCTGTTGTTGAGGCGGAAGTCGTCGCCCGCCGTGGCGATGGCGTAGCGCCAGCGCAGGACCTCGAAGAGCATTCCGATGCCGACGCGCTTGGCTCCGCGCTTGAGGTAGTCGGCGGCCAGCTGCTCCAGGGCTCGCAGGACCCACGGGTTGAGCTGATGGAACGCCTCGAACTGCGCCTGGATCGTCGCTGCCTTGCCATCGGGCTGCCGCACCGTGTGAATCACCAGGCCCGGAATCTCGTCCTGGACGACCGCCATACCCCACCCCCTGGAGACCGATTTCAACAAGGTCTCCTATCTTGGGGCTTGGGAGCTGGATGATCAACCCCGCTAGTGGCAGGCGCGACTTCATGCCAACGCGGTTACGCGGAGGCGGTCGCCTCGGCGGCCTCTTCTGTATGCTGCTCGGCCTGCTCGCTCGCGCCTACGACGTCCCGCAGCATCCGGACCGCGAGGTTGTTGGTCGCGAGCTTGCCGTCCGGGCTCTCGGCTGCGTAGCGCATTAGCGCCGCTTCCGTTACGACGACTTCCGCCACCCTCATGACGGCGACGACGCCGCCGCCGGGCGTGTAGATGATCTGCACTGCTACCTCCTTGTACGGCTAAGGTCCACCCGTGAAAGGGTGTACCTATATCTTATTCGTACACAGGGTCTGAGTACAGTGTTTTCGCAGGTCAGAGGCTCTGACGCGCGTGACGCCCGCGCGTCAGCACCACCGAGCCGGGGCCGTCGTAGGTGCCGGCCCGCAAGGCTGCCTCCACCTTGCCGTCCACCTCCCACGGCAGGCTGCGGGCGCTCGCGCGAAGCTGGGGCACGGCCTCGATCACGGTGTCCAGCAGCCACAGCCGCGATCCGGACAGCAGCCAGTCCTCTTCCGGGAAGCTGCCCTGGGCTATCCGCGTGGCAAGGGTGCCTTGAGTCGGCACGTGGAAGAGCTCGATGATCTCGTGCTGGCCGACGATCGCGGGCAGCTCATCCCCGAGATCGGCTTCCCAGCCCTCGCCCTGCTCCGCGATCAGCTGTTCCTTGTACCGGACGTTCAGGAGCTTCGGTCGGGTGGTGGTCTTTCCGAAGCGGCAGGCGAACCCCAGCGGCCAGTACCTGACTCCGGAGACGACGATGGCCGTCGACGGGTCCAGGACGCGGCGGCTGGGAGCCAGCCATTGTCCCACCATCTGCGGTTCCACCCCGTACAGGGCAGCGAACTCCTGGTGCCCGACCAGATACGGCTTGCGCCTGTACATCGTCCCCGTCCCTCACTGTCGCCTCTCGCGTGCACCGGCAGGGTAGCCGTGCGCTGCGCCTCGCGCTCGGTGAAGGCACTGCTATCGTTGGCGGCGGTCTTCTCCAAGAGGCCCTGAACGGCCTCCGCTCCGGCGGAGGCCGTTCGCCTGCGTCTGGATGCTCGCCGGCCTCGCCTACGCGGGCGCTGAGCTCGCCTTGCCGGGCTGCGTTCGCGCGACAAGCTGAGGACGCCCCGTGCTGCGGTGTCGGCGCGCCTGCCGGGTGAAACGGAGGGCGTGCACACTCTTGCCTGTGATCTCCCGGAACGGCGCCACCACTTCTTCCCTCCGCAGCCGTCGTGAGCCCACGGTGAACACCGGCCCGCTTGGCCGCGAGCCGATCAGCTCAGCCAGTACAGCGGCGGCAGTGGCAGTGATTTCTGCTTCGAACGTCCCGTGTTCCTTGTTGTCGTGGAGAACGACGAAGCGTTCGGCGAGTTCCACATCCGGTACGTCCAGCGAGACGGCTTCGTCCAGCCGTACATCGGACTCCGAGAGCGAGGACTTCGGCGTCGGTCAGCCCCGGGCGACACCGAAGAGCGTCAATGCCACCGCGGTGATGCTGGCGAGGACGGCGATGGTCGGCAGCGGCCACTGCCCCCTCTCCAACGACGTCACCCTCGCCTCAAGCTCCTCCACTGCCTTGTCGGTCTGGTCGGACCGCTGCACCAGCAGCGCGAGCTGCCCGTCGATCTTGGCCAGGCCCACTTCCAGCGCGCTGCGCAGCTCGGCGAGGGCCAGTGCGACATCTCCCTCCGGCACGTGCTTCTCCCTTCGCTCATGTCGCAGGTCAGCGCAAGGGCGTGGCGGGGTCGCGCTTGAGCGGCAGCCACGAGGCGGTGCCCCGCCGCCCGAGCACTGTCCCGATGGTGGACTTCAGCGCGGACAGGGCTGCGGGTATCGCGGAGACAGCTGCGGCCTGCCAGGTCGAGAGGGACACCATGTCGGTGGTACTGGATGCGGCCATCAGGCCCAGCACGGACTGGAGGTAGGTGGCGATAGTGCGCTCGGCGACGTCAGCGAGGGCCTGCGGCATGGGGGGTTTCATCTCCTGGCGGGGCGTGTTCTTGGTTGGTTCGGCGGCGCCGGCCTGGTGTGGGACGCGCAGCTTGGCCCAGGTCTCCGGACCAGGGATGCCGTCGGCGGCATCCCCGTGATGGCCACACTTGATCTGATACGCGGCGTACGAGCGACGGTGCGCATCGCTCCAAATCGGGCCGGGCGGTCTGTCGTAGGAGTCGCAGCCCTCGGCGATCAACCGCTTTGCCATGGCCGCGATCACCGGCGAGGAACGTCCGGCGCGGAAGAAGTCCTTGCCGGGGTAGGCGGCGTACTTCGGTACCGGCTTCGGCTTCGGTTTCGGGTCCGGCTCGGGCTTCGGCTTGCGGGGCGGCTCGTTGCCGCCCTTGAGGTGGGCGGCGACGCGGGCCCGGAAGTCGTCCATGTCGATTCCGCCGGGATCCGACTTGGACGGCTTCCACTCCTTGTGACCGATGACGCTGTGCTCGTTCCAGCCGTGCGCACGGCAGATCGCGGCGGCGGCGCGCACCATCGCGTCGATCTGCGCCGAGGGCCACGGCTGGCTGCCCGTATTGATGCACTCGAAGCCGTAGAAGTGCCGGTTGCCGTCGGTGTCTTCCTCGTTGGCGCGGGGAAGGTGCGTCTTCTCCGCGATGACGGCGAGCAGCACGTCGGTATCGCCCATGCCAGCGTGGTTGGTTCGGCCATAGCCGACCAGGTGCACCGTTCCGTGCCGGTCGATCACTCCGTGGCACAGCGGCCCGGGAAGGGCCTGGTAGCCGACGCGGCAGGTCTCCACCATGTCGGACTCGGAGCTGTAGGAGCCGGTGTGATGGATCATGACCCCGTTCGCGGGGCCCCAGTTGCCGTGGGTGTTGCGGTTGTGGGTACGCCAATGGCCGTGCTCGACGACGCCGAGGCCCGCGTGCTTCAGCGCGGACAGGAACCTGTCCGCGCTCAAAGGTGTTGCCACGCTCGCTTCGCCATTCTCCCCTGCGCCGTATGGCAATCGGCCTAGCCCTCGGTGTGGGCCGGTCCCTCGGGAGTTGGCTGCGAAGCGTCGGGTGGAGGGTCACCCGGTGGTCATGGTACCCAGCGGCGCGCGGTGAGCTGCGCGGATGGCGCTGGGGTGTGCGGCTATTCCTCGTCGTCGCCGATGCGGCAGGAGGCGCTGTCCAGGCTGAGCCAGGTCGCCCGGACGCTGGCGCCGTCCTGCACACGCAAGGTCAGGCGGCCCTTCGGGTCGATGTCGATGTGGAGGGTGCGGCGGGCCGCGTCGGTGGCGACGGGTACGGTCCGGGGAACGGCGGGCCAGTAGCCCTCGGGGAGCAGGCCGATGACCGTTTCGTCTACGGCCCGGCCGCCGGGCAGCCCGATCCGGCCGCTGAACTCCAGCGTGTTCCACGGGTTGGCCCGCATCTGCGGCGGCTGCTTGGGGTCGGCCACTGACGTGTCACCGGTCAGCGGCACATCGCGCCACGGCGGGTACGGTGCGCGCCGGGCCCGCTCCAGCGTCGTGACACGCCGCTCCAGGCGGGCCAGGCGGCACGCGAGCGCGGCGATCGTGTCCGGCATCTACCTCTCCTTCGTTTCCTCGCCGCTGTCGGCGGGCTTCACGCTGCGGTCCAGCTTCAGCGTCACGCGCTCTGCGGTCTCGCCTTCGCCGGGCCGCATTGTCCAGCCGACGATGCGGTTCCATCCGTCGTAGGTGGTGTGGGGCTCGTGCAGCCGGATACGCACGTGGTCCCCGATGCGCAGCGCCTCGATCGGCGCGGCCGGGTGATCGGTGATCTCCAGCTCGGTGAGGGTAGGCAGGATCTGCCGTGCCATGCGCTCGCGCCGGGCGCGCTGCTTGAGCTTGGCCTCGTCCTTTTCGCTGGTCTCCAGCTTGTGCTCCAGGCGCAGCCGCCCGTTGCGCACACCGTCGATGACGATCTTGCGCTTTTTGCCCTCGCCTGCGCCCAGGCTCACGACCCACTGGGCGTACTCGTCGGCGTCCTTGATGACGTGCGGTTCCCCGACCACGTTGGCGCCGGTGGTGAATGTCAGGTCCTCGCGGCGCCGGCCGAGCTTCGGAGCGCCGAGGATGATGCGCCGCTCGGCGCGGCGCCCGCGCCAGGCCACGGTCTCCGACCACTCCAGGCCGTCATCGATGTCCGCCATCTCGTCCACGATCTCGCCCAGGTTGCGGGCGTCGGTGCGGGGGATGTCGTAAGGGTCCTTTGCGGTGCCGGTCTTGGCCTTCGACGTGGTGTCGTCCACGGCGACCTCGAGGTCGCCGTCCGCCTGCTCCTGGGCGTAGGCCCACACATCGCGGATCACCTCGCACGGGTCGGCCTCGACGTAGGGCCCGCGCCCGGCGAGGTTGCCGTGCAGGTCGTGACGGCGATGCAGGTAGCTGGTGAACCCCGAAGCTTCGATGGGCAGCTTGGGCCCTTGCGGCTCCGCACGCCAGATGACCCCTCCCCAGGCGAGCTTGGAGCTCCGCTCGACCAGGATCACGGCGTTCCCGCCGTCGAGCATGTCACTCAGGGAGCGGGCGAAGGTCGGGGCAAGAGTCCCACTGAACGAACCGGGCCCGGATATCTCCGGACCGAACTCCACTTCCGTCAACGGCAGGTTCCAGTGCAGGACCTCACCGGTCTCAGCGCGGGCGACGATGTAGCGGTAGTCGGGCATCACACCGGGCTTTCCGTGAACTCGATGTCGGCGGTGACCGTGGTACCGCGCGCTACCGACAGGTCACCGTCGCCGTACTTGTCGATCTGGTTGATCTGCACCACCAGGTGCTGGCGCGTGCCCCGGTAGGCGGGCGGCACAGCGACGGTGTCGCCCAGCACCACGGTGGCGCGGCGCGTGGTGGTGCCGTCGTCGTCGACAACGGTCGGCTTGGACCTGCGCTCGCCCAGGCTCATGCGCAGCTCGGCGTAAATGCTGCCTGCCTCCGCGCGCAGACCAGAGAGGGTGATCACGATGGTGGCCCTGGTTGCCCAGGCGGGGATGTCCAGATCCCAGGCCGCGTCCTTGGGCCAGGCCGCCCAGTGGCCGTGCTTGCCGAGCACCTTCTCCGTGCCCTGGGGGTGCACGGTGCGCAGGGTCCGCTCGGTGCGCGGATTGGCGATCCGCCGCAGGTCCGTGAGCATCTCCTCGGTGACGGCCGCAGTGTTGCGGGGCAGGGTGATCCGCGCCAGCGGGATGGCGGTCATGTCGCGCGGCGCAGGTGTCACCTCGTTGCTGATGTCCTGGATGAGGTGGAAGTAGCCGATGTCCTGCGTCCGGGGATCGCGCTCGCCCTCGAATTCGGGATCTTCGATACGCAGGACCAACAGGTCTGTGCGGGCAAACGGGCCGGTCGGCGGGACGTCGACCACGGCGTCGCCGGCGTTGGTCTGGGTGTAGGCGCCCTGCCAGGGCCGCGCCCCGTGGATGAGGGCCGAGCCGCCGCCGACGCGGACGCCGGGCCCGGGAGCCTCCAGAGGCCGGACTTTCAGGTCTCCGGCTTCGGCGATGCCCTGCCGGCCGCGTGCCAGGTCGCGGATCATCAGGCGCATCGCGCGGGCCGGGTGGTTACCGCCGTGCACCATCATCGGGGGCTGGACAAGGGTCACAGGTGCTCTCCGTTCACAGGGCGGTGTACGCCGACCGCCACGACACGACGAGTCGGCAGGTGCCGGTGGGGTCCTCCGCGGCCCACCCGATCTCCGAGCGGCCCCGCGGGATGCTGAACAGGTCGAGCCGCGAGGCGGGGGTGAGGTCGTTCGCGACGTTGGTGACGCCGTTGCGCAGGGCCCAGCAGGTGCCGGGTCGCGTCTCCATCTCCACCCACTCCCCGGCACGCAGCTCCAGGCCGAGTTCGAGTACGCGGCCGGTGACGGTGTTCCACATGCGCGGGCGGTTGGCCGGGCCGTGGATGCGGATGCTGGGCCAGGCCGAGACGTTGCCGTGGTTGGTGATCCAGCCGGGGCGGTCGGCCGGGTCGGCGCTGCCGCAGTCGGCGGGCGCGCACAGCGGCGCGGTGACGTTCCGATCGTCGGGCTTGTGGTCGGCGGCCTGGTCGAGGGTCAGCGTCAGCTGGGAGAGTTCGTCGGCGTGCCAGCGCGGGTCGAGGGCGGCGAACTCGATGTCCAGCGGGATCCATCCGTTGATCGCATTGGTGGTGCTGGTGGCTTCCAGGCGGCGCAGCCGCCCGTACAGGCGGCGTATGCCGTGGCCGGGCCAGCGGCCACGCAGCACGGCCCGCCCCTGGGGGCGGGTGCGGGCGGCCGGATCATCGACGGCCAGCTCCAGGCGGGCCAACAGGTCGGCGGCCGCAGTCGGATCGCCCGGGGTCTTGATGCCGGCCTCGACGCGGACGGTGCGCGGCCCGTAGAAATCCTGGCCCGGATTGGTGCCGTCGCCGGTCGGGTTGTCGGTGTCCTGTGGCCGGACGGCGGGCGAGCCGAGTCCTTCGATGTTGCCGATGGGGATGCAGGTGCCTCTGCCGAGGACGACACCGCCGATCTCGAACTGCCACGGGGCCAGCTCGATGGGCGGGGACTTCTTCACTGGTGTGGTCATCAAACCCTCCCGCCCCTTTGGGCGTTGCGCAGGTTGCGCATCATCTCGGTGCCGATCTGCTCTGGCGTCGCAGAGCTGTCGGTGACGGTGACCGGCATGGTGCCGATCAGCGGCTGCTGCTCGCGCACGACGACGACCTGGACGCGCCCGGCCGACCGGCCATCGACTACCCGCGTTCGGGCGCGGTCCGATCCGGTGCGCACGTCGAAGGCGCGGACGACGCCCGCCAAGGCCTCCGTGCTCTTGGCGCGCTTGAACGAGCTGGCGGCCATGGGGTTGTAGTTGGCTCGGCTTCGAACACCGCCGTCGGCGTACCACTCGACCTGGCCGCCGAAGCGGCCAACGACGTCCTCGACAACTGCCTTGCTGCGAACTCGCTTTGCGGGCGAGAGGGGTACATATGCCTCGCCCTGAGTCTCTGGCTCACCCCATACGCGCCACGATCCGGCAGGAGCGATCTGCGCGACGTGCTGCTCCTGCCGGCGGGGACGAACCGCGTCCTCCCGAACACCTCCGTCGGCGTAGTAGTCGACCACCCCACCATTGGCCTGGCCGAAGCCCTTGAGGTTCGGGTTTTGGATCGAGTCGGGAATGCCGTTGGCGTCGTGGTCCCAGGAAGGTCCCTTGACCTGCCGGAACAACGTGACAGTCACCTGCTTGTCGCGCAGGGCGTCGATCCGGGCCTTGATCGCGGCAGCTGCCTTGGTCGGGCCGCCCGTGGGGACGGTGATCTTGACGTTCTTGGTGCCGGGTACCTTCTCGATCCGGAAGCCGAGCGCCTCCAGCTCCATGCGGGCCTGCGCAGTGGGGGCGCGCACTGTCACGGACTTCGCTCCCGGCGTCGCCCGGATCTTTGCCTGCACCGCCTCCATGCTCTTGATCGCAGCAGCGGTTGCCGCTGACACCCGCACGTTTTTCGAGCGCGGCGTCTTCCCGAGCTTGTCGATCAGTCCGTCCAGGTTCTTGCGGGCTGCGGCAGTCGGTGCCGTGATCTTGATCTGGCGCGTGCCGGGCACGGTCTTGACGGTGAAGCCGAGGCTGCGCAGTTTCTTCTGCGCGCCCTCGCTCAGCGAGTCGACCTTGATCGTCTTCTGGTTCGGCAGTCGGTGGAACTCGGACTGGACAGCAATGAGATTCGCCAGGGTGCTGTCCATGCCCTTGGTCTGGAGCAGGAGCGAAACCTTCGACGGCAGCAGACCGAGGCTGTCCGCGACGCCCTGGGCCTGGGTCTTGGTCAGCCCGTAGCTCTGCGCGGCCTTGATTGCCTCGGCGCGTGCCCGGCTCATCTCGCCGCGGGCCTTCGCCAGCGCCGCGGGCAGGGCCTCACCGTTGCGCTGCGCCAGGTCGTACGTGGCCACCGAAGCATCGGCAGCCGCGTCGGACAGTGTGGTGAGCTGTGAGTACAGCTGCTGACCGTTCCGGGTCGAGGTGTTGAGGGTCTTGTCCTCGTTGACGAGCTGCTTGCCGCCGTAGCCCTCCTTCTGGTTGACGTTCTTGCCGCCCTCCTTCAGGTCCAAGACAGCCGAGTTGACCTTCGCCTTTGCGGCCTGGAGGGAGATCTGGCCGCCCGAGAGCAGGTCGAGGGCGCTCTTGAGAGAGCGTGTGCGGGTGTCGGCATCGGCCGTCTGATCCGCCAGGCCGCCGACTGCGGTCTTGAGCCGGTCGTAGGCTGAGGTGCCGTCGCCGGCGCCGCGCGTGGCCTTCGCCAATTCCTTGGCGTTCTTGATCGACTCGGCCATTTCGCCCTTGACGCTACCCAGAGCATCGGCGGCGTCCTTGTACCGCTGACCCACCGGCGAGTAGTCCAGGACTTGGGCCTTGCCGCCAGCCAGATCCTTGTACGCCTTATGGGAATCCGCCGTGGCCTGGAGCTTCTTCTGCAGCGCGTCCAGCGACGTGCCTTGGCCGAGGTAGGCGTCGGTCAGCGTGGAAAGTGGCACACCGGCCTGCTCCATCACCTTGGTCAGCTGTCCCTGGGAGGCCTTGGTGTCCAGAAGGACCTGCGCAGCCTGCCCGCGTACATCCCCGGTGATGTGTCCGCCCGATTCCCGCAGCGCGGAGGTCAGAGAGGAGATTCGCTGCTGGTGCTCGGCCGCCGCCTGCGCCGCGCGCTGCTGACGTGCCGCGAGCAGTCCCAGGCCGACCGAGACACCGGCCATGGCGATACCGAAAGGTCCACCCAGGGCGCCCGAGATACCGGACATGGCCGAGCGCAGGCCTGAACCGGCCGCCCGGGTCACTCCGTTCATCGTGCCCATGAACGTCACGCCCGCGCCGTTCGCGCTGCGGAACGCGGCGGTCATGTTGCCGAGGAACCCGATCCGAGCCTGCACCGCCGCCCAGGCAGCGCCGTACCGCCCAAGCGACACACCGGCGGTGGCAGCGAGGGTCTGTTGTACCCGCATCTGCTGGGCGAAGTTCTGAAACCCGATGCGTACCGGGCCGGTGACGGTGTTTGCGAGGCTGGTCAGGCCGGGCTGCACCCTACGGAACAGCAGCATCGCCAAGGCCGCCGACTGGATGGGGGCGGGCAGCGCGCCGAAGGCGCTGACCAATCCGCCGACGACGTGACCGATCGGGACCAGAACCGTGGACAGGCCCGACACCGCATCCATGGCCACGTTCGCGACGGTGGCGATGATGTCGAGAGTGCCAGCCGCGGCGCCGTTCTTCCCCAGGCCGGAGAGGGCGGAGACGATGGGCTCCGCGCCGTCGGCTGCGTTGCGTAGGACCGCACCGAGCATGCGGGCGGCGTTGATCAGCAGGTTCAGGCCCGTGGCAAGGGTGTGCTCGCCCAGCTCCTTGAGCGGCCCGAGCAGCCCGCGGGCCTCGTCTATCAGCCCACCGAGCCCGGCCCCTGCCTTGGCCTTCAGCTCCGGTCCGTACAGGACCGCGAGGTTGCGGCCGTACTCCAGCGCGGTGGTCAGGTACGGCGTCGCCCCGGCCATCCCACGCGTCAGCAGCCGGGTGACGTACTCCAACCCGGGAGCCATGCCCTGGTACAGCGCCAATCCGGTTTGCTTGGCCTGGGTACGCAGCTGCGTCATCGCACCGGTCAGGCCCTGGCCGCGCGACGCGGTGATGGAGGCAGCGGCCCCGGTCTGGCGTACGGCCATCGACAGGGAGTCGAAGCTCTCGGTGCCCTGATGGGCCAGTGCCACGGCGCCGGAGAGTGCTGGCTTGCCGAACGCCTGGGTGACACTGGCCGTGAAGTCCTTTTGGGACATGGTGCGCTGGGCTTTCGACAGGCCGTCGATCACCACCCGCAGGCCCCGGAATTTTCCTTGCGCGTCCCAGGCGTTGATCCCGAGGTCCTTGAGGGCGCCGGCCATCTGCGGTGTCGGAGCAGCGAGGTTGGCGAACATCCCGCGCAGTGACGTTCCTGCGGTCTGTCCGAGGATGCCGCTCTTGCCGAGCATGCCGACGGCAGAGGCCGTGTCCTGCAGCGAGATGCCCAGGCCGTGCGCCACCGGGCCCGCGTAGCGCATCGAGTAGTAGATGTCGGTGATGCTGCCGCTCGCGTTGTTCGCGGTGGCGGCCAGCGTGTCCGACGCCTTTCCTGCCTGATCAGCGCCGAGGGCGTACTGATCCATCACGTCACCCAAGTACTTCGCGGACGTGGCGGCGTTGACATCGGCTGCCGACGCAAGCTGGAGCGAGGCACGTACAGAGTCGATGGACTGGTCCGCGCGGAATCCCGCCTTCGACAACTCGACCATGCCCTCGGCCGCGTCTGCCGCGGTCGCGTTCGGAAGGCTCGCGTCGTTGCCGAGCTGCTGCGCGACGATGGAGGCGCGCTTCATCTGTCCGGGGTTGGCGCTGGTGACCGCCCGGAACTGGTTCATCTCCTTCTGGTAGCGGTTGCCCTCCTGAACCATCTCGCCCGCGCCAAGCAGCAGGCCCCCGCCTGCGAGCATGTTGGTGGCGGAGATGCCGCGCCTGCCCGCGCCGGCCGTTGCGCGTTGCAGGCGGGACATGGAGCGGGCGCCGTCATCCCCGACCGCGCGCAGGCTGGCGCGGGCGGCTGCGGCGCGAGCGGCAATGCGGTTCAGCTCGCCGACGGCGGAGCGGGTAGAGCGGTTGAGCGCCGCGAACTGGCTCGATAGCCGTGCGCCGTTGGCGTCAAGGCGGGCGAGGGAACGATTGGCGGCGTCGGTGCGGTCGGCCAGGGTTCGCATCTGGCCGGAGGCAGCGCGAGTTCCCGCGATCAGGTCGCGGACCTCGGCACGCATCGCCACGGTCAGGGTGAACCCGGCCACCGCCGGCTCTCCTTACATTCGTTGTGCGGGTAGATCAGGTGGGGCTGTGGTGCTGGCCGCGCGGTAGGAGCTGGATCTTCACGCCGTAGCCGGAGCGGTCGCCGGGGACGTGGTCGCGCTCCTGCTCGATCAGCTCGCAGCCGGGGCAGCGCAGGGTGTCGGTGACGTAGGCGTGAGGGTCACCGCCGCGTTCGTGGTCCCATTCCTCCATCCGGGTGTGGCACTCCGGGCACACCGCGCGCTGCCACTCCGCCCAGGCCAGAGCCTTGGCTCGATCCAGTGCTGTCCACCGGCCGTCGCCGCCGAGCAGCTGGGAGTGCGGGATGCGGTACTTGTCGCACAGCTCCAGCTCGGACCTGAGCCCGGCGTCACGGCTCAACCTTTTCCCAGGTCGACCCGGCTTTCCTGCTGGACCTGCCAGGCGGCCTCCCAGAGGAAGTTGGCATCCGGCGCCGACCAGGTGGTCAGGAGTTCGGCGGCCTCCTCGCGGCTCATGCCGTCGAAGGACGCCGCGGAGATCAGCGCGGCGGGGAAGGTGTCCGGGTTGAACACCGCCCCTTCCGCCTCCTGTTTCTCTGTCGGCGGGTGCTCGGCGATCAGTTCCTCCAGTACCGGGCGCGGCAGCGCCAGGAACGTCAGGAAGTCGGAGGCGTCATCCAGCTCGGCGCGTACCGTCGCGGCAACCGACTCGGCGTCGGAGGCGCGCTGGGTGGCCAGCTCGTCATCCGGGGTTGCTTCGGCGAGGAACCGGGCATGCTGGGCGGTCTGTTCGGCGGCCTCGACCCGCTCCCTGAGCTCGTTGTCGTCGCAGACGCGGAGCTTGTTCGTCGGCCGGGTCCGGCGACGCAGGCGTTCCATTTTGGTTGCCCACGCCCCCTCCGCCGGCGTCTCGACGCTGGCAGGGGACGGGCCTTTGGCCGGTGCGGGGCGCGACACCGTCAGTCCTCGCCGTGCTCGTGAACGGTGGTCTCGGTCGCGCTCACGACAGTCACGTCAACGTCGTCGTGATCGTGGTGACCGTGGCCGTGGGGACCATCGTCGTCGCAGTCCTCGGGCGGCTTCGGCAGAGTGTGGATCGCCTCCGGCACCACGGTGTCCAGGGACGGCTCGTCGATGATGGTGAAGTCGACCTTGAACTTGGCCGCCTCGTTGCCGGTGGAGTACGTTGCGGCGCGGGTGGCGACCTGTACGGGGAAGACGTCAACGGAGCGGGAGCCGGGGATGTCGCCCTTCCTCAGCAGGACGATCCAGCCCTTGGCGCCCTTGGGGAGCTTCTGCTCGATCGCGTCGGAGTGCTGGTCCTCGTAGAACGTCAGGCTGGACTTCTCGGCCTTGTCGTTGCCCGGGATCGAGGAGTTGAAAGTCGAGCCCATATCTGGGGTCTCGATCGGGTCGTTTTCGAGCGCCCAACCCTCAATGTCCGAGACTGCGTTGGTCAGGTCGAACCGGTTGGGTTCGCTGATCTCCGTGCGAGTCGGCCACTTGGGGTCGTTGATCTTCTGTAGCCAGTAGATCTTGGAGATGCCGCGCCGGAGGAATCGGGTCTGGGTGGCAGGCTTCTTCAGGGACACAGGTCCGCTCCCACTTCTGAGGCAGCGTCCCGTGCGAGGCCCTGCCCCTTGAGGTTCAAAGGGGGTTCGCCTGGCCTGGGGCCTAGCGTCCGCGCGGACCTCCGCGGTGAGGATCGAAGAAACGTTTCTTCATGCAGGGGTCACGGTGATCGTGAACCGCTGCACGTAGGACACGATAGCGCCTGCCGCCGACACCGAGGGCTCTCCTCCGGCGTCGTGATCCAACTCGCGGTCAATGACGCGTGCTTGGGGAATCGGCAGGTCGTGGGCCCATCCGCCGCCTTCGCTGTTGCGGCCGACGACGCCGGCACGGACGCTGTCGGAGAGCCACTGCACTTGGTCGTCGCGTTCGCCGACAGACGTCACCTGGTAGGTCCAGGCAGCGTCGGCGTGCCAGTCCCATAGCGGCGGGCCGCTGAACTCGCCGGGCAGCGAGTCGAGGATGGTGTACGGCGCGGAAGCAGGCGCCCACTCCCCGGACTCGTCTTGCACACGCGGCAGTTCGCCCACGCCGCACGGTCGGCCGGTGGCCTTAGCGATCAGCGCGGCGAGTGCCCGGGTGACCGGCAGGCGCGCGGCGGTCACGGCAGCACTCCGTCCGCCAGGGCCTGGATGAAGGCGGGCCGCGTCTGCCGGAAGGCGGGCTCGACGTGCGGAAACGGGCGCTGTCGGTAGTGGCGGCCGAGCGAGTCGACACCGACGAATCCGTACTCCAGTCGCCTCGCCTGCGGTGCGTTGGAGAAAACCTCCGCCGTGACCTGTCCTCCTTCGGTGCCCATCCGCACGTTCCAGGAGGCGCGGTACTGGCCGGTGATCACCCGCGGCCCTGGCCTGCCGGACGCGTTGCGCTGGATCCGCACGCGCAGCAGCATCGCGTGGTGCTGGGTGATGGTGCGTGTACGGGCTCGGGCAGCCGGGCCCATGCGGCTGAGCACAGCGGCCAGTGCGATCGGGTCGCGGAAGGCGGTCGCATCGGGGTGTGCATTCGGGTGCGGGTTCGCAGGCGCCATCAGTCGATCACCTGTACCCGGACGATCCGCACCACGCTGTAGGTGCCCACGGACTTGTCCGAGACGCGGAAGCGCCGACCTATCAGCTGCTGGTCGCGCGGACCGCCCAGACGTAGGGACCCGGCAACACGAATCACGTCGTCCGGCCGTAGCTCGGGGGCCTGCACGGGTAGCACGGCCTGGTAGTCCGTCGTCGGCGACTCCTGCATGACCGTGCTACCGAGCGGCTTGGTGATCGACGGGCGCCCCAGCGAAATCACCGCGCCGAGCCCTTCCCAGATCAGCCGCTCGTCCGGCTTTGGCGGCACAAGCTTTCCTGTGGACTCGTCCAGAACGTCGTCCGCGCGTCCACCGCTGTCGCGCCAGGCTTCGAGCTTGTCATCCAGGAGGCGGCCGACGACGCGCCGCGCCCCATCCACGTCAAACGCCACGAGCCCACTCCTCAAGTTGAGTGAGCATCGCTTTGGTGAGCGAGTGCGGTTCCGTACCGAGATCGGGACGGGCGAGCGCGGCGTGCTCCAGGGCCTCCGGGTCGATGGCATCGAGGAAGACGGCTGCGGCCGGGCCTGGGTCCGGGACGTCGGTGACGGAGACGCGTGCCATCCCGGACCACTGGTCGCTGCCGTGGTCGGTGACGTGGAGGAGGACGTGGGCAGGCTCGCCCGCGATCTGGGTGATGGTGTAGGCGCCGACGGCTCGCGGGTCTACTCGCTTGCCGTCGATCTCGACATCGGCCTTGCCACCGCTGGCGGTGATCCGGACATGGTGCCGGGAGCTGTCGTTGTGGTCCATTCAACTGAAACTAAGACTCCTGTCGGACAGCCGCCGAGGCTACTTCCGCGAGTGCTGGCGGCCGAGATCGCGGGCCACTGCGTCCCGTCCATCGCCGTTTCCAGCGCCCCTGCCGCTGTCAGGGAGGCGAAAGGGGCCTCTTCTTCACAGCCGGTGCCGCTACTCGGAGAGCTTTCGCGAGGACTCTGTGTGATACCGCAAGGTCATCGTTTTGACCCGGTTTTGATCATGCTTAGGGGGTTCCCGCACCGGCGTTTCACGAGGCGCGGAGGGATAGGGTGGTGGCTTCCCGCGACCCGCCTCGGAGGTGCCTGAACGGTGTCCGAAAGCTTTGTTCACCTGCACAATCACACCGAATACTCGATGCTCGACGGCGCTCAGCGCCTGAAGCCGATGTTCACCGAAGTGGCGCGTCAGGGCATGCCTGCCATCGCCATGAGCGACCACGGGAACATGTTCGGGGCATACGAGTTTCAGCAGGTGGCCAAGGGCTTCGACGGGGTGAAGCCGATCATCGGCATCGAGGCGTACGTCGCCCCGTCCTCACGCCGCAATCGCAAGCAAGAGTTCTGGGGCCCCGGCGGCGTGCGGGCCATGGCGGATGACGGCGAGGGCTCCAAGGACGTCTCAGGCGGTGGACGCTTCACCCACATGACCATGTGGGCACAGAACGTGAAGGGCCTGCAAAACCTCTTCTACATGTCGACCGAGGCCAGCTACACGGGCCAGTTCCCCGCCGGCAAGCCCCGTATGGACATGGAACTGATCTCCGAGCACGCCGAGGGGATCATCGCGACGACCGGCTGTCCGTCGGGAGCGATCCAGACGCGGCTGCGCCTGAACCAGTACGACGAGGCGCGGGAGGTGGCCGGGGCCTACCAGGACATCTTCGGGAAGGAGAACTACTTCCTCGAGCTGATGGACCACGGCCTGGACCTGGAGCGCAACGTTCGCGGTGATCTGCTGCGGCTGGCGAAGGATCTCGACATCCCGCTGCTGGCCACGAACGACGCGCATTACGTGCTGGAGGAGCACGCGGACGCGCACGACAACCTGCTGTGTATCGGCGTGGGCAAGAACAAGGACGATCTAAAGCGATTCCGCTTCAATGGCTCCGGTTACTACCTCAAGACCGCGGCCCAGATGCGAAAGCTCTTCTCCGAGATCCCCGAGGCGTGTGACAACACGCTGCTGATCGCGGAGCGCATCGAGTCCTACGAAGAGGTCTTCGCGCCCGAAGACGAGATGCCGCAGTACCCCGACGTTCCTGAGGGCGAGACCCAGGAGTCGTGGTTGCGCAAGGACGTGATCAAGGGCCTGGAGATGCGCTACGGCTCTCCGGTTCCTGACCATGTCATGGAACGGTTCGAGACCGAGATGAAGGTCATCGGTCCGATGGGCTTCAGCTCGTACTTCCTCGTCGTCGCGGACATCTGCCAGTACGCCCGTGACAACAAGATCCCTGTAGGCCCCGGCCGTGGGTCAGCGACCGGTTCGATCGTCGCGTACGCCACCCGCATCACGGAGCTGTGTCCGCTGGAGCACGGGCTGCTGTTCGAGCGGTTCTTGAACCCCGAGCGCATCAACCCGCCGGATGTCGACCTCGACTTCGACGACCGCCACCGCGACCGGATGGTGCGCTACGTCACCGAGAAGTACGGCGACGAGTACACCGCCATGGTCAACACCTTCGGCAAGCTCAAGGCCAAGAACGCGATCAAGGACACCTCCCGCCTGCTCGGCTATCCCTTCGCGCACGGTGAGCGCATCACCAAGGCCCTGCCCGCCGATGTGATGGGCAAGAGCATCCCGATCTCCGGGATCTTCGATCCCGAACACCCCCGCTACGGTGAGGCTGGCGAGATCCGGGCCTTGTACGAGGCTGAGCCGGATGTGAAGAAGGTCGTGGACGGCGCCAAGGGCGTCGAGGGCCTGATCCGAGGCACCGGTGTGCACGCGGCAGCGGTCATTCTGTCGAAGACGAAGCTGACCAACCGCATCCCGCTGCACATGCGCGCCAAAGACGGCGTCAAGATCACCGGATTCGACTACCCGTCCTGCGAGGACATGGGCCTGGTCAAGATGGACTTCCTCGGTCTTCGGAACCTGGGAGTCATCGACCACTCCCTGCAAAACATCCGCGAGAATCGCGGCCTCACCATCACGACCGACACCGTCCCGCAAAACGGCGACCAGCCGATCCCGCTGGACGACGCCAAGACATTCGAACTGCTGGCGCGGGGCGACACCTTCGGCGTCTTCCAGCTCGACGGCGCGGGCATGCGCACGCTGCTCAAGCTGATGGAGCCGAGCCGGTTCGAGGACATCGCGGCCGCCCTCGCCCTGTACCGCCCCGGCCCCATGGCGGCGAACGCACACACCAACTACGCGCACCGCAAGACCGGCCGCCAGGAGATCGAGCCGATCCACCCCGAGCTCAAGGACGCCCTGGAGCCCATCCTTGGCAACACCTTCCACCTGCTCATCTACCAAGAGCAGATCATGGCCATCGCCCGGCAGCTCGCTGGCTATACCCTCGGTGGCGCCGACCTGCTGCGCCGGGCCATGGGTAAGAAGAAGCCCGAGGTGCTGGCCGCCGAGTGGGAGAAGTTCCACGGCGGCATGCGGGGCAACGACTACAGCGAAGAGTCGATCAAGGCGCTGTGGGACGTCATGCTCCCCTTCTCCGGCTACGCGTTCAACAAGTCCCACACCGCCGGCTACGGCCTCGTCTCCTACTGGACTGCCTACCTCAAGGCCAACTTCCCGGCCGAGTACATGGCCGCGCTGCTCACGTCCGTGGGCGATGACAAGGACAAGGCCGGTATCTACCTGGCTGACGCCCGTAAGCTCGGTGTGCAGGTGCTGCCGCCGGATATCAACGAGTCCGTGGCCAACTTCACCGCCGTCGGCGACGACGTCCGGTTCGGCTTGCGTTCTGTCCGGAACGTCGGTGAAGGCGTCATCGAGTCGCTGGTCGCCTCCCGCAAGGCCAAGGGCAAGTACTCCTCGTTCCCCGATTTCCTCGACAAGGCCGACATCACGGCTCTCAACAAGAGGGCTGTGGAATCCCTGATCAAGGCCGGGGCCTTCGACTCGCTCGGACACACCCGCAAGGGGCTCACCGGCTCTCACGAAGATGCCATCGACGCGATCATCCCGGTGAAGAAGGCTGCCTCCTTCGGACAGGACGACCTCTTCGCGGGAATGGGCGGGGGCAACGACGAGCAGCCGGTGTTCGGCCTGGACTTCCCCATCAGCGAAGACGAGTGGCCGCGCAAACAACTCCTCGCCACAGAGCGGGAAATGCTGGGCCTGTATGTGTCGGCGCACCCGCTGGACGGCACCGAGCACATCCTGACGCGCAACCGCGACACCACGATCAGCGAACTCCTCGGCTCGGGCCGTACGGAAGGCATGGTGCGACTGTCCGGCCTCGTCGCCGGTGTCGACCGCCGCATGACCAAGCAGGGCAACGCCTGGGCGATCCTCAACCTCGCTGACCGTGACGGCGAGATGGAAGTTCTCTTCTTTCCGGCTACCTACAACTTGGTCCAACACGCCCTGATCCCTGACAGCGTGGTCTCCGTCCAAGGTCGGCTCAACGAGCGGGACGGGGTGGTCAACATCTACGGGCAGGAGATCCAGACCCTGGACGTTTCCTCAGCCGAGAGCGGCGGCCGGCCACCCGTACAGCTTGCCTTCCCGGCACACAAGATCAACGAGCCCGTCATCGCTGAGCTGAAGCGCATCCTCAAAGCCCACAAGGGCGAAAGCCCAGTGCGGATGCGTGTTCAGGCGCACGATAAGACCATCGTGTATGAGCTGGGCTTCATGGTGGACCCAAACTCTGTCGCCTCCGACGTCAAGGGCGCTTTCGGCCCGAACACATGGCTCGGCGTGACGTGACCGGCCTAGCCGAAGAAGTCACTCTCCAGCTCGACAAACCACCGGACTGTCCTCGATGCGAAGGCGAAAGCCTGCTCCTAGCCCGCTTTCCGCACTCGTGGCGCAACGCGAGCGGTGAGGTGGTGCACGGGAACCGGGAGGCAGTGCTGTGCCGAAGCTGCGATCGCGGCGCGCAGCCTGCCGACGAGTTGATCGCGCTCTTCGCTGTGGACGAGCTGCTGGATCAGAACAACGTCGAGATCTTCAGCGCGTTGGCAACCGCATGGGTCGAATCCGTACGGCAGCGCAGCGCCGACGAGTCCATGCTCGCCGATGAAGAGGAGTGTTGGCGCCGAGGCGACCTCTGACCCGTCAATCTCCCGTACGGCATGCACAGGCACGGGGCCGGCGCCACTACGGCGTCGGCCCCGCGGCCCTACTACTCCTCAGAGCTTTCGTTCGGGACGTCGTCCGGCGGGACGATGGCGCCGTCCTCGTTCTCGGCGGTTCCACCGTTTCGGATGACGGCCCAACGGTCAGCGAAGGGGCTTCGCATGCTGTTCACCTCCTTCATCGCTAGCGGGTAGGCCCGGCAGACTCATACCTGCGGGAGCCAGTGAGCGGCACAGCGGATGGGGCGTTGACCGCCGCCGCATGTGTTCCCCAGGGGTGAAAAGCGGCCGCTACCTTTGGCCGACTAGCAGCAGGGGCCGTCGCCGCAGCATGTCGGCGCGTTGCAGTCTGCCTTCAAGCCCCACAGGCTCTCGTCGACCTCGTAGCCTGCCTCGCGGATCCTGCCGACGACGTCGACCATCGTCGCCTTATCCCGGTACCGGGACTTCGGGGCGTGGTGGATGTACCGGCCGTAGCGTTCCATGCACCAGCTCGTGTACTCCTCGCTGTGCAGCATGAACGTGTGCCACGCCGGGTCGACCTGCTTCGACGGCGAAAGGCCCACACCAGTGGAGCCCATCACGTCGAGGAAGGCGAGTCCCTGGTCCATCACACGCTTGGCCACGGACGCTTCCAGGCCGTATTCCTCGGCGCAGAAGCCCACGAGCCGATCGAACAGCTCAGGGGCGACAAGATCACGCCCGGACCGTTGTGCTGCGGTAACTTCCAGTGCTGTTGCCATGGTGGTTTGCCCTCCACAGTCAGTTGGAAGCCGGGGTCTCGGCGAGACTCCGGGTGGTGCACCGTCCACCGGTCAGTCCAGCACGTATGACTCGGCAGACGGAGTCTTTGGGCCTGATAGGCCTGATTCAAAGGGCTCTCGGCTCGCTGCCCTCGCGCCGTCCCCATCTACGCGGCTGTGATACGCAGATCCTTGAGCCGCTCAGCCAGCCGGGACCGGCGGATTCGGGCATAGATCATGTCGTGGTCGGAATCGCCGTCCGTGTCGATGACCTCGACCGACTCCCACAGGTCGTCATCGGCGATGTGTCGACTTGCGACGATGACGTCCACCCGGGCATCCGGTCCGTGCGTGCTGCTCGCACGCATGCTCGGGGCCACGGCGGAGGTCTGGCCGGACCTGGCTTTCAAGGCCGCAATGTCGACTAGACCGGCCTCCGCCCACACGTCGTGGGGGTACTGGTCCATCACCCGGCTTCCGTCGGGCAGCCGGTGACTGCGATGCACTCGGTGCGGGCGGTCCTGGATGTCGGATAGTTCCGGCAGCTTGGGCCCGCTGCCGTAGGCGTTGGTATCGAATCCGCCAACCATCACCGCATGGCGGAATTCACCAGTCTCCGGGAGTTCGACCCACTTGTCGTTCAAGACAGTGACGATCTCCGATTCGATCTTCCGCAGCGTGACGGAACAGTACGTAAGGTGCCCTGCTACGGAAACGATCGGAGTGGAATCTGGGCCGGCATCGCGTAGCTGCAACGAAACGGCACACGGCGGTCCCGTCATGATGGGGTGCGGGTTGGGCCATTCTCCCAAGTATCGGAACACGCTCGGGTCGGCGTAGACCGCGTTCCAAGCCCGCTCGCCGACCCAGCTCTGCATGCCAGGCATGTGCTCCTCGGACTCGGCCCGAATCGCCTGATTGTTGGTCAGGATGTCCCAGTTTTCCTGCCGGAAGAGCAAGTGGACACCGTATTCCTCCCGGATTTTCCGGTACCACTTCTTCCTCTTCGTGATGTCACCGCCGAAGTTCCTTTCTGCGTTGAGGCACGCGACGTTGATGTATTCGCGGTCCATATGTGCGCTACCCCTTCAGTAGTGAGTGCTGCTGGCGCCGATGCCATAAATGACTGCGATTGCCACGAGCGCGAGGATGACCTTGACCCACAGTTGGTGCTGGCCATTCACTCCTGCACGAACTCCTCACCGATGCAGCGGAACGGACAAAACATCTGCGAGGGCCGCGCAGATCGCTGGCTGTGGGAGAGAGTCCTCCATCCGGCCGAACTGGCCGGCGGGATTCAGATCTACGAGCTGCCACTCCCCATCTCTCGTGACCAGCAGATCCATGGCGGCGTAGTGGAGGCGGTAGTGCTTCATGAGGCGGGCGACCGACGAGCTGACGGCAGCTGGCACTGAGATCGCTGTGTACCGGTGGTCTTCGTAATCGGCCCGGATATCGCAGTCAGGACTGAGAGTCGACCTGTCTATCCGGATAGCGAACTGCGTACCTCCGACAGTTGTGAGTCGGACCTCGAACTCCGCGGCGACGCGGTGCTGCAATAGATGGACTCCGCGCGAAATGCTCTCGTCCAGGATGGCTGCGGGAGTGGTGTAGAAGCCCTTGCTCTCGTCGTTGCGGATCGATGGGCTGCGGATGGATTTGGTCACGATGTCGTCGTAGCGGGATGTGAAGATGGCGGCGCCTGGCAGGCGGTTCCCGATCCAGGTTGGGGGACTCGCAAGCCCGTGTTGGATTGCTTGGACCAGCACGTCGGGCTTGCACTGGGCAGCGTGTGTACTGGTTGGGTGGTTGACGTGGAGGCAGGGCAGGGAAGCCAGTACGCCGGCGAGCCCTGCGGTCGCTTCGTCGCTTGCCCAAGTGGCCTCAGCCGGGCTCAGATCGGGTCCTGGCGGGATGCGGACTGGCTGCGGGTGCCACCACCACACTGCGCCGACGCTTTCGAGTCTGACGGTGTGAGGGCCGCTGGTGAGGGTCCCGCGCCAGCCTCCGCCGTTTTGGTGGGCGTCTAGCTGTATCCGACCGCCCACGTCCCGCAGATCCACGCGGATGACCGGGGTGCGGCGGTGTGTGAGGGCTTGGACGATGCGGTCGGCGGTGGGGTTGGTGCGGGTGGTCACCACACAGACCGGGCGCGAGGGCCCGGTCTGGTGGTGTGGTGCAGTGGCTACCACAGGGAGGTAACCGTCCATTCCACATCGCCCGGGTGCATTCCGCGGGTTGTCACCTCGGTCGATTCGCCGACCTGCGGGGCCGGGTGACCGTCGGCGGTGACGGTGATCTGCCGTCCGGGGTCGTAGCTACTGTCGGGGGCCAGTTGGCTGGCGCGGGGCGGGACTGTCGTGAAGTGCTGCAGCGCCCACGGGCGGGAGGATGTTGCTCCCTGGTGCATCTTTCTCCTGGTGCTTGTCGTGGTCAGGAAAGGGGCCCGGCCGCCGCGGGCCTCCCCCACAGAGGGCGGCGGCCGGGGCACGGAACTGGCACACGCCGCGTGCGGCCAGGCAGCACCGTGCCTTACTTTCACTCAGCGACCCTGGGGCCTTGCGCTAGCCGGATCGTCGAATGAAAGGGGCTGATGGGCAGGCGCGGCCGGTAGGCGGCGTCACGCTGCGAGAGCGGGGGCGGGGAGGGCGCGATACGGACGAGGGCGGCCGGGGTGCCAACTCCCAGCATCGGCGTGCTGGGTAGTGGCGCCGTCCTCTCCGGGGGTGTCCCGGGGCCAGGCCGTGGGCGGGAGTGCACGACGGCCGAGCCGGAACAGAGAGGACCCACGTGGAGAGGCCGCCGGTGCGTCGGGCTGGGTCCGCACCGGCGACCGGTCAGGGGCTCAGGGCGCTCTGGAGCGCCTTCACGAACCGGCGAGCGACGTCCACCTTGATACTCCCCAGCTCAATGGCGGGGTCGCCTTCGCATCGCCGACAGTACGAGTGGAGCCACATACCCACGAGCACACCGACGTCAGTCGCTTTCAGCGCGGCGTTGAGTCGGTCGAAGACCTCGTTCGGCTCGGGCCAGTCCGGGGTTTCATCCAGCTCGGGCCCAGGCGGGGCGCCCAGGATGCAGGCAAGCCGGTCCGCCGTGTGGATGGAGATCTCGCCCAGGTCGATCCTGTCCAGGGCCGCAGACCAGAGGTACGGGGAAGTCGACCAGGCCGTGGTCGAGTACAGCGCAACGCAACTCTTCTGCCAGCGAGTAGTTTCCGTCCATCCCCCTGCGTACGAGGTGCTCCAGCCGAGTGGCCTGCTCGGCGTCGATGCCGTGCAGCTTGACGTACGGCATGTCCCGCTCATGGTCAAGGACCGGGCGGATGTCGCCCAGGCCAGCATCATCCAGTGCCTGGTAGAGGGTGGAGGCAGCGTCGACTGTCTCCTCGTGGGTGGCCTGCGGCGCGAGAGAGACGCGCTGCTGGGGCGGCTCATTGCCAGTCATGTGGATCTCCCAAATGATGTTCGTAAACGGTGGAAGGCAGCGGGAATTGGGCCTTGTCGACTGCTACGTCGCCGGGGGGACACGGATCGGAGCTGGCCGAAGAGGGGGTCTGTGAGCGGTGCCGCAGGAAATCGGCTATGGCGACGACGCTGTAGCCGAAGAAGCGGCCGAAGACCACGTCCTCCTCCCACCACTGGGGAGCGGGTTCGCCCCACACGACCGTGTGGCAGGTGTCGCGGAACGGCGACCAGCGGACACGCAAGCCAGGGAAACCGGGGACGGTGCCGAGCAGCGCGCGGGCTTGAAGTGCGTCCACCACGTGTCCGAAGCTCGCGTATCCGCCTCGTCGCACGCCGCCCACCGGGACAGCCAGCAGTGGAGCGCCGACGAGCGCGACCGCGACGCCGGCATCGGCGAGGTTCGGGTCCGCGAGGCGCGCGCGGAAGTACTCGTAGTCGTACGCGTCGCGGGCGGGCACGAGCCGCGCCCGAGGCGATGTGATGTTCATGCGGCCCCTTTGCTAGAGGCCCGGATCTCGAACCAGACGAGCTTCCCGTCCGGGGTGGGCTCCGCGCCCCAGGCGTCGACTGTCTTGCTGATCAGGAACATTCCGCGCCCGCTCTCGGCGAACCAGTTCGGTTCACGTACGACAGGGAGATCCTGGCTTTCGTCACTGACGACGATGCGCACGCCGGAGGGCGAGATCTGGAGGAGGAGAACGCAGGCAGCCGAGCCCGTGTGCTTGTGCACGTTGGAAAGAAGCTCCGTAACGCACATGGCAGCGCGTTCGACCATTTCGTCCCGGCCCCAGTACCGGAGGTAGGCGCCGACGATCCGGCGTATGCGTTCGAGGTTCTGCGGCTGAACGGTCAGCTCTTGTCGGTACTGATGAGTGCTTGTTTCGGCCCTGACGGCCATGGCTCCTCCACCCCCTGACACCGATTCCCCAACGGACCGACCCCGCGTCGGCCTTTTCGAGATGCCGCGGGGCAAAGTCATGCTGACCACCGGCTCGTGGCGGTACGGGGTTCGTCGAAGGTCGGCAGCGGTTCGTGGTCATCGACGGCAAGGACGTCCAGCAACTCCAGAGTTACCAACGCCAGACGACGCAGGTGGGCCTGGTCGCATGGCGCATCGGCTGCCAGCCGAGAACGCAGTCGTTCGGCTTGGCTGATTGCTACGGAAAGTTCCCGGTTTGGCTCGCTGAGGGCCCTCTGGTGAGCGATATTCACGAGCTGTCCCAGCAGACGACTCATTCGTTCGGCCCGACGAAGGACGTCGAGCGACGCGTCGATGGGGCGACTATCGGAACGCCTGCGAGGGACTCTCAGGAGCTGCCCGAAGCTTCGCCGACGCCTTTCTCTGCGGCGGCCCCCGGCGATCCCCGTTGGACCACCGCCGAGGGCAGCGTTCAGGTCGTCGACGATTCCCTCTTCGCGGATGAACGAGTTGTGCAGGGAAGCGATGGCCGTGTGGACGGTCGCGGCTGGAGCGGGCCGGGCAGGCTCGACGTTCAGATGCCGACGCTGGCGCCTCGGAAGCTCACCAGTGCGGTCGACCGGCAAGACGTAGCGGGTGAGACTCTCGGGCCCGGCCGCTTGGGGGTAGCGATCACGAAGGCGATCCGATCGTTCGGCTGACTTCGCCATGGGCTGGGAAGGACCCTTGCTGCTTGGCAGGTTAGGCATCGGAGGTGTCCGTTCGGCAGGCGATGACGAATAACTGGAGTTCGTGAAGGCAACATGCACCGGGTGTGAGTACTCGCTCAACCGACTCCTACGTCGGAACCTGCGCCTGCTGAGAAGCAGTTGACTGTTCCGCATGAAAAACCGACGGAAAGCGTCGGATAATCGAGTCCGAGTGCTGGCCCTGCCCCTACATTTAGCCATCGACTTGGGGAGGTCCCGTGGTGGCTGACAGTTCAGGAGTCCACAAGCCCTCGTGCGCCCGACGAATTCGCGAGCGAGGCGCTGCCCTGGGGTGGTCTGTATCGCAAACAGCCGCAGCGATCCACGAGTGCTGCTCTGTCAGACGGCTTCGTGCCCACCGTCTCGCTCGTGGCCTGACGCTTAAGCAAGCAGGCGAGGAGCTACGGTGCCTCGGCGAGACCCGTGATGCGAGCCGCTTGCGAGCAGACGCAGATCAGCTCGGTCTGTGGGAGACCGGGGGGCGGGCGCCGCGGGCTGCGATGGTCTCGCTGCTGTGCGAGTACTACGAGGCCACCTCGTACGAGCTCGGGCTCGGAGACGATGGACCGGGCCAAGTCGAACCAGCGAGCGGGCCGCTGAGCATCTCGTCGCTGCCAGATGCCTATCCGGCAGTAGATCCTCTCGCCGACCGCGTTGATTCCGTGCGTCGCTCTGTGGACCGGACGCTCGCCGCAGGAAGCGTCAGTCCTGGGCAGTTAGATCTCCTTGAGGAGCGCCTGCTGCTCTCTCGACAGGAGTACGTCTCCAAACCCCCTGCGCCGATGCTCAAACAGCTCCTCATTGATCTGCAAGAAGTGGAAGGACTGGCCAAAGACCGCCAGCCGGCTTCGGTACAGGTTCGACTCGCGGAGATGACTGCTGTTCTGGCCACCCTGATCGCCGACGCGCTGATGAAGCTTGGCGACTTGCACCGTTCTCGCTCTTGGTACAGCACAGCCAGACACGCGTCCGATGAGAGTGGCAATCTTGAGCTGCGGGCACGTGTGCGGGCGCAAGCAGCGATGCTGCCGTATTACTACGGCCCACTGGCGTCAGCCATCACGCTTGCTCGCGAGGCTCGCATAATGACGCGCAACAAGCCCTCCCCCACCGCAGCCTTTGCTGCTGTCGCTGAAGCACGGGCCTTGGCCCAGCAGGGCGACAAGGCCGTCGCCGAGACACGCATCAGAGACGCACGTGTCATTTTCGACCAGCTTCCCGCCGTCTCAGACGAGGACGCTTTCGCGTTCCCTGTACGCCGGTTCTTGCTCTACCTCAGTGGCGCCTACACGGCCTTGGGCTGGAGTTCCCAAGCACGAAGGGTCCAGGAAGATGCGCTGGCCCTCTACCCCGCAAGCACCGGTATCGACCCCGCTCTCCTCCATTTGGAAGCCGCTCTCTGTCTCGTGCACGATCACAGCGCGACCGAGGCATGCCAGCTCGCCGCGGCGACATATTTGCGTGTCCCCGAGGCCCACCGCACACCGATTCTGGGGGCGCGAGCGCGCCGCGTGATCGAGGGGCTCCCTGGCACGAATCAGGCGACGCCAGCGGCGAAGGATCTACGCGAACTGCTAGAGCTCCCTTCGGCTGCAAGGTGACAGTCGAGGTAATCGTCCGCCAGCCTTGAGCCATGACTGCAACCCCCGCACCTCTGCCTGGTGGGTTCGATGAGGCCGAACTTCGGCGCGTCCTCGACCAAGCCTGCTCCGCTGTTGGGCTGAACCCAAAGGGCGCCCGGCTCCTGCGCGGCCACACCAACGCCGTTGTTCACCTCAGCACCGCCCCAGTAGTGGTCAAGGTCGCCCGCCGGGGATCGAAGTTCGAGAACGTGCAACGCACGGCCAAGTTCGTCCAGTGGCTCATGGACCGCGGGTTCCCCACGTCCCCTTTGCATCCGGTGGGTGATCAACCGTTGGATATCGACGGGCACGCGGTGACGTATTGGACCTACCTACCCCAACCAGAGCACTCCCTATCAGCTGCCCAGATCGCCAAACCGCTCTTCGCGCTACATTCGCTCCCTATCCCCCCGTTTACTCTCCCAGCCTTGGACAACCTGCGAGCCATCCGTTTGTCGATCCACGGCATCACCGCTCTGTCGGATGAGACTAAACTGTTCCTCGCCGATCGGGCAGACCACTTGGAAGAGGCCCTCCACACCGTGGAATACGTCTTGCCCAAGGGCGTAGTGCAGGGCGACCCGCAGCATCGAAACGCCCTGTTCGATGGCGACGAAACCGTTCTCTGTGACTGGGACACAGTGGCCGTTGGTCAACCGGAGTGGGACCTGGTGACCCTCGAAATCCATTGTCGGCGCTTCGGGTACAGCCACGATCACTACAAGGACTTCGCCGATACCTACGGCTTCGACGTCACCCGCTGGCCACACTTCCCGATACTTCGGGACATACGTGAGCTGCGCATGATCGCAACCAACGCCCGAAAGATCAGCCATGCTCCTTTGAGCCGAGGCGAGATTCAGCGCCGGATTACGGGTCTCCATCGCGAGGACACATCGCTCAGATGGAACATTCTGTGACGCTTGTTATGAGGTAGGCAAACCTGCCGTTTGCTGCAACACAAGGCCACACCGTCCTCGGCAACGGCAGGCGACCACCAGCCTGGACAGTGGCGCTACCGGCTCCCTACGGTGGCCGCCCGCGCGGCGCTACCGGTAGCGCCGCGCGGGCACCAGCCACGTCACGCCCATGGCCTCGTCGCCGGTGTCCTCGTCAGTAGGGTCATCCGGGGCCGGGGCCTGGCGCACCTGCTCGATCTGTCGCTCGATGCCCCGCAGGTTCTCCTGCAAATCCATGGTCACCACACCGTCCACGGTGACCTTCAGCGGGTCGCCCAGCAGCTTCGCCCGCCGCTCGCCCAGCACCTCCAGTGCCACCCCTCGCACCGACCGGAGGCGGAAGAACCTACGTTCCAGATCCGCCGAGTCCGTATCCGGCCCGAGCTGAGCCAGCAACCACGACCGCTGGAACTCATCCACCTCCACAACCTCCTGCTGTTAGACCGGCTTGCTGAGGTAGGGGAACTCCGAGCGCAGTGTCCCGGTGGCGGAATCCACGTCCAGCCCCCCGTCTACCGTCTTGTGCAGAAGCAGCTCGAACATCTCTTCAGCGACATTCTCGACCAGGTTGCGCCCGTTGCGGCGGCTGCCGGTGAACTGTGCCCTCGTGCCGAGGCGATACCAGAGGATGTCCGGCATCAGGACGTCGCGGGCGGCGCCTGCGTACTCCTCGGCGTCGGCGTCGTATCCGTTGGCTTCCACGGCCTTTGCGATCTTGTCTTGTATCTGGTGGCCCCAGGTGGTGTCGTCGGCCACGGGATGCGCTGCGTTGTAGTCGTCGGCCTCGTTGAAACCGAAGAGCGTGGAGAGCAGGGGGACAGCAGCACGGTCGGTCTGGCGCCAGGCATTGCCGGCATCGGTGGGTACGGCGATGGCGCCCCAGAACCCGATCCTCAGCCCGTGGAAGAAGTGGTCGGGGATCTCAACGACGATGGCGTGGACGTTCTTGCCCGCGAAGAGGTTCTTGGCCTTATCCGGATCGTATTCGCTCAGGTCCAACTGGGTGCCGTTAAGAACGGCTGTGCGGACGGCGGCGACGACGGTGGGTTCGATGTAGAACGGGTCGCCCGCAGGGCCGGCGAAGAAGCGGACGCCACCGTCGCCGGTGGTCTTCTTTCCGGTGGTGGTACGGGCAAGAATCGCACCTCGGGCATTGCGGTTGCAGGCATCGCGCCCGGCCAGCAGGGCAAGGGTGGCTTCCTGCCGTCCACGCCAGTCCCGGTCGCCGAAGGTGACGCGGAGAGTGAACTCCTCCCGGGCATCCCCGTCCACATCGATTTTGAGTTCGTAGACGGCTTCGTGGTGAAAGCCATTGTTGCCGCCAGGGTTGGTGTTCAGCACGAATACGGTGCCGGCTTGGCCGTGGAAGACGTAGGCGTCGCTGATGTCCAGGCGGGGGTCGCTCTTGGCGGTCAGGCCGTCGAGATGATCAGACACGAGGGGCTCCTTGGTGACTGGTGAAGGCATACAGAGCCGGGCCGGGGCCGACAGCACATTGCTGCTCGGCCCCACCCGGCGGTGTGCGGCTATTCGGCGGAGGGGCGTGCCCGGCGCTGGCCGCCGGACTTCCTGGATGGGTTCCGCGCAGCCGCCACAGCGGCGTCGTCTGCCGAGGAATGCTCCGCGGTGGGTGCGACGCCTGCCTGCTCACCAGGCTCCGGCGGCACCACCCACGCATCGGGATTCGTCACCAGCGCAGCGAGCTCCGGACTGGGCTCGTCACCCGGCAGCAGGATCAACTCCTCCCGCGTGCAAGGGTCCTGCACGTACACAGCAGCGATCAGACGAGGCACCGGCATCACAGCACCTTCGCCACGATGTGCGCATCCGGCGTGTGCAGCACCGGCATACCCACCGCAGCGCCCTTGGTGTAAATCTGCACCGGGTCATCCTGGACACCGCGGGTGATGATGAGGCCCGGCGCATCCTCCCGAATGATCTCCGGGTTCGTACCCCGCGAGAGCACCAGCGCCTCGGCCGTCACACCGAGCTGGGTCTGGCCCCACTTCTCCCGGTCCGGCGGCACCAGAATCCACAGGTCTTCCGGCAGCACCTTGCGGGGCTTACCGTCCACGCGGACCTGCGCCTTGTAGAACGTGATCGGCGGCAGCGAGTAGTTGCCGCGCACCACATTGATCTGCTGCGGGGTGAGCGTCGCCGTCGGCGTCGTCGACGGGTTCACCGATCCGTAGTACGCCGCCCGGTAGGCGTTGTTCGCCGCCAGGTAGCTGAACGCCTTCCGCGAGGTGATCACGAGCTCCGGCTCAGGGGCACCGATATCGTCCAGGTGCTGGATCCACCGGAGTTCGTCCGCGATCGGGTCCGATGCAGGGTCGGACCACGGCCGCGCTGCAACCGGCATGTTCTCGACGGGAACGTTCCAGTCCACCTCCAGCGTCAGCCCGTTCTCCTGCACCAGCTCGAACTTCCCGTCGGCGAGCACGTCGCCGGCCGCCAGCTCCAGCCGCGACCGGATCGCCTCCACATGCCGCTCAACATCGTCATACAGCAGCTCGATCAGCCGGTCCTGGTCCGAGCCGTGCGACGCCTCCAGCAGGATCTGCTCCTGCTCCGACACCACCAGCTTCTGCCCCAGCGCGGGCAGCGCACCCTCACGGGAGGTCTGCCACGCCTCACGCGTCGCGAACGGAACCGAGGCGTTGAACGCCCGGTACTTCGCAACGTTCACGTACCGGCCCGAGTCCTTCGTGCGCCACTTGACTTCACGCAGCTCAAACGTCGGGAAGATCGTCTGCGTGAGGAGGAAGTCCTTCGGCGACGGGATCGCCCTCGCGAACGTCGTCAGGTCCGCGACCGAGACGTCCTTCAACAGGTCCTGAATCGTCACAGCTCAGACCCCGCTCACACGAACCGGATCTGTGCGGCACGCGGGTGCCACACCAGCTGCGACACGTCGATGCCGCCCGGAACCTTCGACGCCTTCACCGCGCCATGCCACAGCAGCGCGGCCGGCACCCGCGTCTGCCCCGGCGCGAACGGCGCCTCCGCGATCACGAACCCTCGCAGCACCTGACGGCCGCAGTGCGCCTCCGGGTCGTACGGCCCGTACAGGCCCGACTCCGCGACCTTGCCGACCGGCACACCGGACAGCACCCGGCCGTACGGGTCGCAGCCGTCACCGCACTGGTAGTGCACTCCTTCGGTGAACAGCGGCAGATCGAGGGTGATCGTGTCGATCGAGTTCGTACCGTGCAGTGCCGCCAGCCACTCGCGGTTGGCGGTCAGGTACTCGGACTTCTCGACGGGCTGGATGGTCATGCTGTGTCTCCATGGACGTTGCGGTCAGAATCCGCACACCGCCCATGGGGGCGATGCCGTCCACGAAGTCGAGGGGGCGTGGTCCCCACAGCTCATCTACTGGTCAGCGGGCGTCGCCACCCTCGGGAACGATCAGTCCCCGCCGACGGGCCATCTCCAGCCCGGCCGCGCCCGCCCTCTGCACCGGCGCCGTACGCGTCGGCCCGCGCCCGGCCGGGGCACCCGCGGGGGCCGCCGGCACCTGCTTGCGGACCTCCCCGAACAATTCCGGGCGCCGCGCCCTCAGGGCCTCGGCCGCCGCCTGGATCTGCGGCTCTTCAGCGTCCTCGTCATCGACAGCCAGGAGCCGTTCCGCATCCACGAGATCATTGCCCTCCGCGCCGAGTGACACCAGCGCAGCCCGGCGCAGCGCCGCCCGCTCCCTCTCAGCGGCAAGCTCCTCACGCCGAGCAGCCTGCAACTCCCGCTCAGCCGCCTGCTGTTCACGCCGCTCGACCTCCGACAGCGCAGCCTGCTCAGCCTCCCGCTGCGCGGTCACGAACTCCGTCAACGCCTTCGGCGTATCGAACCCGAGAGTCGACAACAGGCGCTTAATCGCGGCCCGTTCGCCCTGGGCCTTCTCCCGAGTCAGCATCTTCCCCAGACGATCCTGGGTCACCCTGACCTGCTGCTCCTGGCCGCCGTCCTCGGCTCCGTCGTCCAGCTGGTCGTTCGTCTCGTCCTCCGACGAGGCCCCGAGAATCGGGTAGATCGCCCGCCCGTCACGGCGGTAGCCGACAGGGCTGCGAGTCGGCAGGGGCCGGACCATACAACTCCTCCTGGTGCGCGCCCCCGCGCTGGCGATCAGTGTAGCTAAGCGCCCGCCACGTCACGAGACCCATCGGTGACCTCTGGGGAGAGGCGCCCGTCAGCCAGCCCACCCGATCTCGCGCACCTCAATCGCTCCTGCACGCGGCGTGTACTGCACCCAGCAGTGCGAACCGAACGCCTCCCGGATCTCCTCAACGGACCCAGCACCCCGTACGTCCGGCCATGCCCTCGGCTCCAGACGCACCCGCTCGATCAAGGCCAGTACTTCATACCGCGCCATGTCGCTCGGCAGATCGGCCATGACCTCGACTGCCAGCTCCTCGAACACCATCCCGCACACCGTGCCCCCATGATCGGCTGAGCCGTCACCGTAGGGCGCAACCCAGCGGTCCCGCGACCCCTGTGGATAACCTCAGCTCGCTTCGCCGCCCCACACGTCCGGGCCACCGCCACGCCACTCGATGGCCCCGGAGTCATCAAGACGGACCGTGTCCGGGTCCAGTCCAGCGCGGCGTAGAAACTCCAAGAGATCGGCGACACCATGCGCCAAACCGAGGATCTCCCCACGGGCACTCACACGGCGCCCACCTGTCGGCGACGGCGGGTGCACAACGATCGGCGCAGCCATACCCCCAGCCTGCGCCCACACCACCCCCCACGCACACCGAGACGACAACCCGGCGCTCAGCCCAGTCACCGCCGCCCCGACACCCCCGCAGCAAAGCCAAACGCCTGCCCCTTCTCCTGGCCAGCAGCTTCCTCCTCGCCGCCGGCTGCCTGGTCCTGCGGCTGCCCATCGTCCGCGCCACCCCGCGCAGCCGCCGCTTCTTCCATCCGTACCTGCGACTCCCGCTGCGCGCTCTGCCGAATCCGCGCCACCTCCTCAGCCGCGTCCCGGATCGGGTAGCCCGCCTCCACCAGCATCGCCACCGCGGTCTCCAGAGAGAGCACCCCAGCGCCGAACGCCTGCACTACCTCCTCCAGCACCGCCGCCCGGTCCGTCGGAGCATGCGGCGCCCACGCCAGACGAGCCGGGAACGACTCCCCGGCTGACCACCCCGGCGCCCGGCCGGCCTGGTGCAGCCGCTGCACCATCTTGAACAGGAGCCTGTACTTGTGTTCCCTGGCGAGCCGCATCATGCCGACCAGCGCATCCAACGGCCCCAGCGCCAACTTCAGCGCGTAGCCCGACGGCACCTCGGAGGCGTCCAGCGTCCCCAGACCCGCCGCCGTGATCCGGCTGTTGGCCGCGATCCGATCCAGCAAGTGCTCCACCCGCGCCCGCAACTCCGCCAACTGCGGTGAGGTGTCCAGGGCATCCATCCGTCCTGTGTCCCCAAGCTGCCAGACCGCGCCAGCCTCCACCTTCAGCTTCTCCGGCTTGCCCGTCGCCCGGTCCACCGGCAGCCGCGCCCCCGCGAGCCCGATGATCGGCGTACCCGTAGTCGCCGACGCAGCCGAGCTGTCCGAGTCCGTGGCCGCCAGCTCATCCAGGCCCTGGAGCACACGCGCTACCGCAGAACGGCCCCAGTGCTCCCCACCATCGGGAATCGTGTTCGTGATGTGGATGACCGGCACAAAGTCGATCATCAGATCCAGACGGTTCAGCTCGGTACCGTCCGGCCGCACCCTGAACGCCGCTTTGTCGATCGGCAGGCGGTCCAGCGTCTCGCCCCGCTTGATGTCCTCCAGCAGCCACTCCGCGTCCGTCAGGTAGCACGTCATCCGCGACGGGCGTCCCGGCTCCCACGGGTACTGCCGCACAAGGCTCTCGTCATCCTCGGACACCGGGCCCAGCTCGTAGGTCACCCGTCGGACCCGCGCTTTCAACCCCGCGTCCCGGTCCTCCGGCAGCTCCCATGCGAGATGCACCCGCGACGGGAAGTCGGCGTCCTCGTCCTCCCACTGCGGGAAGAAGAACCCGGGATCGTAGACCCGCAGCGTCGGCCGCTGCTTCTCCGGATTCCACGCCAGCACATACACGCTGTCGCCCAACAGCACCGCGGCGCGCTCAGCCTGCTGGATGCGCAGCGTCAGCAGCTCCTTGCCCGCCCACGTCCGCAGACGCTCCTGCAGCGCGGCGGCCTCCGTCGAACCCGGCTTCGGCGCCTCGCCTTCCGCGCCTTCCGCGTGTTCCGCACCCTCCACCGTGATCTTCTGCTCCGAGCCCAGCAGATAGCCCAGGGCCGTATCGACCAGCTTGGCCGCATCACCCAACTCGCGCCTCTCCAAGGACGCGTGGTCACCTGCGGCCGCCGCGAGCTGACCGGCCTGGTTGCTGTCGTACGCGGCCAACACCTTGTACGCCGCCAATCGGCGCAACTCGTGCGACGGGAGCCACGACGAGGCCAGGTCCGGAAACGCGCGGTTTCCGGGTCGGCCGAGGTCGGCCATCACCGGCTTGTAATTCAGCCACGACCAAGCGTCGATCACGAATTGGCGCAGGCCCACCATGCCTCCCGGCAGTCGGCCCCACGCCAACGATCAGCCTATCGATAGCGCAGCGCAACAAAATGCCCTCTGCCTCGACTCGCCTCACAGTTCGAACGACGTTCTGCAACGCGAGAGTCAGGTGTCCGTGGGCCGTGCCGGGCGCCCGCGCCAGCTCTGTGACTCCGGGTCCCAGGCCAATGTCTCCCCGCGGATGCCGTCAGCCGTCACGTCCAGGTCGATCAGGGCGAGCTTGGCCTCGTCGCTCAACTCACCGTCAGGCAGCACGATCAAGGTGTCGGCTCTGTCGACCCTGATGGTGAGAGTGCTGGACCGATTCCCTAGGCGGAGCCACATGCGCCTGAGGACGCGCGCGCTCGACTCACCCAGCAGTTCACCAAGCTTGGCCAGATAGGCTCCGCCCATCTGGCCCAGGACGTACAGCGCCGCAGCCCCCACTAAGACGTCGGGAGGCGCCGCGATTGCGGCCTCGTTCACTACCACCCACGACTTGCGTGCGCCATCCCAGGCGAGTGTCGTGCCCCCGGCATAGTCCCACTTCAGGCCCCGGTCGACCTCATGGCTGGGCGACTGGAGCTGCCCGATGGCGTGCGGTATGGCCAACAAGGCTTCGGGCGGTAGATTCCCCCACCGCAGATTGAACGCGACGGACGCGCCTGGGGCATACTCCGGCAGCCCTGGCATGCCGCGGTCACGCAGGTCGATGCAGAACCAGTCGATCAAGAGCTCATGGGGCTTGCTTCCCCGCCTTCCCCACGCCCCAACTCGGGTCAAGGCCTCTGAACTCGACTCGTCGAGCAGAGCTGCGAGCATCGACGTAACCGCTTCGACCACCCCATCGGCCACGTCGAACGTCTCAAGCAACTCAAGGGCTGCGGATCCCAGCGCAAGCAACTCAGGATCCCGCATCAGCCACTCACGAGGATTTGACAAAGCCATACCCACAAGGGTAATTGCACAGGGCTCCAGGGGTATCGAAAGCACGCAACTGGCTGGATCGCATTCTCAGCACACCCACCACCACGGAGCTCACCGCCTCGGCCACGCACCAACACTAGGACAGAGACGGCAAGTTGTTCTTCGAATCGCACTCCCTCAGAACGACCCCAAGCCACCGGACCCTAGCTGTAATGCCATCAGAATCGGAAGCGCCAGTCGCTCTCCACAAACACGACGTACACCCGGAGCACCTGGCCGTCCCGACACGTACGACATGTGTCTGCTCCTACCGCCGGCCACTCAGTCGCTGGTCATCCCCAGCACGCGGAGGCGGCATCGTCGGGTCGAGGAACAGATCCCACAACGCCCACACCGCCGAGTCCAGCAGGTCAGGGGAGTCCTCCGTCTCGCCTTGACCGACGAACGTCGTCATCTGCTCCTCCAAGTCCGCGAACACCCGCGCAGATCCGACGTGATGCACACGGGCCTGCTCGTACAGCTGCGCCGCGGGCGCCGCCCGCGCCCGCTTCCCCCGAGTCGCATGAACGATCCGCCAGTTCACCGTCGGATCTACCTGCTCCAACAGCGCGGGCAGGTAGTCACCACCGTTATTCGCCTCGATCACCACGCAATCCGCCCGGTGCTCGTGATACAGCTTCGCCGCCCGCTGCATGGCCTGCGTCGGCGTGTGCCGGTCCTGCTCGCAATGCAGCAAATACCCGCGAGGCCGACCGTCACCGAACATCGACTCCACGGGATACCCGCGCCCCGCCACAGTGAAGGCCGTCATGTCCGCGTTCTCGTGGCTCTTGGTCGCGGGGTCCACCGCGACAACCACGCGCTGCAAGCCCGGCAGGTGCTCCGGCCACCACCGGAACCCCTCGACCTCCAGCATCCAGCCCTGCCACAGCGCGCCCTCGACGTCCTCCAGCAGCTCCCCCGACAACTCCTGCCGACCGAGCCGCGTGCCGGCGTACTCCTCCTCCAACTCCTCCCGTGCCGCCGGACTCAGGTTCGCGTCGTTCTCACGCATGTGCCCACGCGTCAGCACCACCCGCGGTGGCGCCCCGCCGTCCCGCTGCCCCCTCTCCTGCAACCGACCGCGCTCAACCAGCCTCTTCACATGCGGCAACGGCTTCGGCGTCGTGGAGATCACCACCTGCGGGGTATCCGCCTCACGCAAGCAGAACCACAGCATGTCGTAGACCTCTTGCGCCGTATGCCGCGACCAAGCCGCGTACTCATCGCACCACGCCTTATCGAACGCCCAGCCACGAAGGTTGTCCGGCGTCTCTGCACCAAACCCACGAATCAGCGTGCCGTTCTTCAGCCGCAGCGTCGTCTCACCCAGCGACGAGTTGTACTTAGCGACCTCATCCGGCGGGAACACCGACAGCAGCCCCGACTTCGGCGAGTCGAAACAGATGTCACGCACCAGCGTCGCGTTCTTCGCCACCACCGCAATCTGCAACCCCGGCGTCTTCGCCCACTCCCGCACTGCCTCCGCCGCCGTCCGCGACTTCCCCCAACCACGGCCGGTGAGCAGCATCCACACCGTCCACAACCACGACGGCTGCCGCTGCGCCGCACGAGCGTGATGATGCCGCCACCCCTCGTGCGGCAACCCATCGCACTCCGGCACCTCACACGCCCACCGGCGCGCCGACAACTCATCGGCACGCAGCAACTCAGCGGTCTCGGCCCTCAGCTGCTCCAGGCTCATCATCCCCGGATCAGCAAAGCTCTCGACCAGCTGGCGCTTCGCCCGACCCCGGCTCACTGCCCGTCCTCCGCAAGACGCCGCTCCAGCTCACGCTTCAGCTGGTCCATCCGGGCCCGTCGTTCCTCGTCCGTCAGGGCAGCAACATCGGCTCCCTGCTCGTCCATCTCTACGCCGGCAGTCACGGGTGCGTCGCCAACCGCGCGCCGTTCGATCTCTGCCGCGACCTGGAGGTAGCGCAGCAGGTCGGACGGGGACAGCTCGCGCGGGTCGAGAGCCTGGAGCCGGGCCACGGCCTTGCTCTGCACTGCCTGCGCCAGCTTGGCGTGCCGACGCGCGATGTCCCGCCGAGCCTGCCGCTGCTCAGCGAGGAACACCCGGTCCTGCTCCCGGTCGTACGCGGTTGCCCGCATCACCCACGCGTACTGCCGCGACCATCGGCCCAGCAGCGTGCGGGATTTATGCAACTCCTGTGCCACCTTCGTGACACTCCGTGCCGGGCCGAGGTCGCGGTATACGGCGAACGCCTCGAATGCCTGGACCGACTCTGCTGTCTGCCGCTCCCAGGGCTCCACGGGGCTCTCAGCCACCGCTCACCTCCTGGCCAACGGCCGCTCTAGTGCTCCTGCGCAGCAAGCACGTCCAGCGCCCGCCACGGCTCGTCTTGCGGCACGCTGCCGTCCTTCACGAGTCGGTCGATCGCCGTCCGGACGGCGGCCGCGGTCTCCACCGGGATCTCCCGCACGCCGAACACGGTCTCCACCGGAGCCGCGCCCATGCGGTTCGGCTCACCCGTTTCAGCGTCGAACCATCCCTCGGCCAGCTCGCCCAGGTGCCGCTCGAACACAGCGAGGATCACGCCAAGCGCCGTCGCACTGTTGCCGATCTTGTACGCCGCCCGCGACGTCTCTAGCGCATCGAGCACCGGCTCGTACTGCTCCAGCCCGGCCACCCACCGCTGGTCCGCCGAGGCCGCCGAGCGTGCCGCTTCGAACGCGGCCTCCGCGCGCTCCAGCTCGTCGGGCAGGAACATCAGCTGCACGCTGGCGAAGTCGAGGTTCGCTTCGCCCAGGGAGGCCACGTCCACCTTCTCCAGCAGGTCGAGCGCCTTATCGTCCAGGCCGGTGTATTGCCGCCATTCCACGTTCTCCAGCTCGTCGTACAGCTCCTTGAGGATCGCCGGGTCATCCTGGCCCGCGATGGCGTTGTGCGAGAGCTGGAGAGCAATCTGCCGCTGACGGGGCAGCGGCTCATCTATCTGCATCCACCAGATCGAGGCCAAGCCGGCCTCGATCGCCGCGAGCGTGCGGTGGTTGCCGGACAGCACGATCAGGCGCCCGCTCTCGCTGTCGTTCCACACCAGCGGCGTCGAGGTCAGGCACCCGTCACGCTTGATGTTCGCGACCAGCTGCCGGAACTGCTCGTGGGGCAAGTACCTGGCGTTGATGTCGAGCAGCGTCAGCGTGCGCGGGTCACCCTGCACCATCTGCGGCGGGGCAAGCTGCATCGTCTCCTCCATGGTCAGACTCCCGTCTGCGTCGTCGTGGCACGGGCGCCCCACCGCTTCGCCCACTTCTCCAGGGCCTCGGCGAGCGTGTGCTCACCCATCGCCCCCTGGTACTGGAGCTGGAACTTCCAGCCGTCCTCGTTCGACGGGCCGCGCTTCGTCAGCCGCAGCAGCCCGCGGTACTTCATGGACACCGGGTTGTTGCTGAACGCCGTCGTGGACATCGCTCGTATCCGACGCGAGAACGCCCGCTGGCACAGCAGTTGCGTCTCCGAGCTGCTGGCCGCGAGCACGATCAGCTTCGACAACCGCGGGTAGTCCGTCGGCGCGACCGCGAAGTCCGAGAGCAGATAGGCCTCGTCCGGCGTGAAGCTGCTCGGCGCCATGGCGAAGACGCCCAGGATCTTGCCGTTGCCGTCCTTGACCGCAACCGCGAGGTTCGCCGCGCCGGGCGCGATGCGCGGGTTCAGGTACCGCGAGCGCAACGCGTTGAACTGGCCGGGCTTGAGCATCGCGAGCTTCAACGGCCCGGACAGCTCCTCGCCGCGCCGCAGTCGGGGAGCCTTGACCGGTTCGATGGGCTGGCGGGGAGCGACGATGCGCGTCGGGGCCTCGCTGGCGTAGACGTAGAAGGGAGCAGCGCGAGGCGTGGCCTTGATGACGCCGCGCAGGTACTGGTGCAGCTCGGGCACGTCGTGGTTGGAGGCCGTCAGCCAGTACGGCCGGTCGGTGATCGCACCGAGTACGTCGACCACGTCGGCATCCGACAGAGGCTCGTACTCGGGCGCGTCCCAGGTGAAGTGTTCGTTCAGCGGCTCGTACAGCTTCTCGTACCCGCCGCCATAGAAGGGAGGGAAGGAGCAGACGGGGGCGTCGCGAGGCACCTTCTGGAGCCAGGAGCGCACGTCCTCAACCTGGTAGGAGGCAAGCGCCACATCCGAGTTCGACAGGCGCTCGACCGTCTCAGCGTGCTTGGCCTTCCACTGGTCGCGGTAGGAGCGCACGACCCGCTGGTGCCAGAGCCCTTCACGGCCGACGCTGCCCAGGAACCTGGTGCCGAGCATCATCGTGGCGACCGTGCCGACGCCGTCGTCCAGGGAGCCGGCAAGCCAGTGCAGTTCGTCGTGGCTCTCGTCGCGCAGCTGGATGCCGACCGGCCGCCGGGCGAGCCACCGGCCGATGGCGGTGGTGTAGATGGACACGTCGGACGAGTGCAGGGCGAAGCCCATGCCGGCCAACGACCGTTCGATGGTGAAGTTGCCGCAGCACGGGACGTACACCTCGCCACGTGGCCAACTGGCCGCAGTCTCACGCACGATGGCGCGCATGGGGCCCGGGATGGTGCCCTGGAACATCTCTCGCCTCCTGGCACGGAACGACAACGCCCGGCCTGGCGGGTGCCGGGCCGGGCGCTGCGCTGGAACCTAACACAAGGAGCGCATAGCCCCTTGAAATCATGTCACCTATCTTGATGGAGCGGTTCCAGCCTTCACATCAATGTTCCCTGCTCGTAGTCGGCCATGGGGGACAGCTCCCGCACTTCGTCACCTGTGGCCTCTTTCCACCAAGAGGCGAAGGTCCGCCTGTGGCACCACAGGGCCGGCTGGGACAGGTCCTCGAAGCAGAGCAGGACCAGCCTGTGATCGCCCTCCGCTTCGGTGATCTCCCTCAGCCGCTCAGCGATCCGCGCCGGGCCGATCCGATCGAGATCCGCCCGGTACGCCTTGGTGAACTCCGGCTCGGGCCAGGAGAGATAGTCCCTACGTGGCGCAAGCTCCCGCACCACGTGGGTGAGGGAGTAGGGGAGTTTGAAGCGGGGGGCGCCCAGCGTGATGCGCACCGGCACCCCCTGCGGGGGCTGGTAGGCCTGGTAGCGGTTGGTGAACAGGGTTAGCACGCAGCTGTTCCTTTCGTGCTGCTCATCGACCGGGCGCGCTCGATGGCGCCGCCAGCGGGCCCGGATTCCTTCGGTGCCACCCGCTCGGGCCGGGGTGGGCCTGAGCGGCACCGGGCCCGCAGGAACCAATGCCCTGCGAGCCCGGCCCGGGTCAGTCCTGACTCTGGTCGTCAGTCCAGTAGTCGCGGAACACGCTGAGCGCCGAGGTGGACTGTGTGACCCACTTTCGGTGCAGACCCTCGAACTCCCGGAGTGCCGCCCGGTACCGCTCCTGGTGGTCTCCGATGCTCTTGAAGGACTGGCCTTCGCCGATGGCCAGGGTCAGGTCGAAGGTCGCCTCCCTGAGCTTCCGGCCAGCCTCGCTGAGGGCGAGTGAAGTGTCCCGGCTGTTACTCGCGAAGGTCAGCGCAATTTCAGTACTGCTGTCCTTGGGGCCGTGGATGGTGGTTTCATAGGCCACCTCGTGGAATTCGTAGGTGTAGTCCATGACGATTACCCCTTCCCTCTCGCTGTTGAGTTGAGAATGTGCGCCGGATTATTTCCGTTCCGACCATTTCTTACTCTTTAATCCTAATTGAATTGCGACACCCGGAAAAGGTTTACCGGTTTTTAATTGCGAATTCCTTGGGGAATTGTGAATAACGAAAGCACGCCCGGGGATCCGGGCGTGCCCTGCACTCCGTGCTGCCGGGGGCCCGGCTCTCGCTGAGCCCCCGGCCCTGCCTCACTTGGTGGAGGCGGCCTCTGCGGGTACAGCCTTCGCTGCACCATCGGCCTTACCGGCGGGCTTCGAAGCGGGGGCCTTGCGGGCCGGAGTCTTGGTACCCTCCGCTGCGCGGGCCCTCTGGCGCGGGACCGCCACAGGCTTGGCCGCCGCCTTCTTCGCAGCGGGCTTGTCCTCCTCGGGCTGCTTGCCCTTGGCCCCCTCAGCCTCCTCGGACCGCTTGGTCTCCTCGGCCTTTCCGCCGTCGGCCTTTGCCTTCTCCTCCTGGACCTCGGCCACCGCGGTGTCCCAGGCGACCTTGCGAGCCTCGGCGATGCCGTTGGCCTGGCGGAGGATGCGACGGGCCAGGGTGACCTGGCTGGCGAGCCGGTCGATCTTGCGCACGTAGCGGCCAAGGTCCGTTCCGAGGATGTCGGCCAGTTCCTCGGGCTTGGACTTCGTCAGCTCCTCCAGCAGGGGCATGACGACATCCTCGACCTTGCCGAGCTTGTCGGTGGTCTTGGCCTTGGCCTTCTGCCGCTTCTCCTTCTCCTCGACGTTGGGCTCCTTCTCGGAGACCAGCGACGTCTGCTGCTCGGCCATACGCAGGCCCTGCGCGAAGTTCGCAGCGTCGGCCTCGCTGTCGAAGTCACCCTTCAGGTAACGGGTGGCCGCGATCATCTGGTGCGCCGGGGAGAGCTGGGCGATGTGCCAGGACAGGTTGGGCTTGATCTTGCCCTCGTTGACCCACTCGGCGACCTCGGGGCGCAGGGTGAGCAGGCCCAGCCGCCATTCGATGTGGGTCTTGGTCTTGCCGAAGGTCTTGGCGATGGCCTCGGGCTTCCAGCCGAGGGCGACCAGGTCGGCGTACGCGCCGGCCTCCTCCATGATGGTCATGTCGGCCCGGTTGACGTTCTCCGAGATGGAGAGGACGAACGCCTTCTCCTCGTCGACGTCTTCGAGGATGCGGGCCGGGAGGTTGGTCAGGCCGGCCGCCTTGCAGGCCCTCCAGCGCCGCTCTCCCGCAATGATCATGTGCGGGGCCTCTTCGCCCTCGACGGCCCGGACGACGACCGGCTGGAGGAGGCCGTTTTCCTTGATGCTCTCGGTGAGCTCCCGGTGGGCATCCTCGTCGAAGAACTTCCGGGGCTGGTCCGGGTTCGGGATGATCTGGTCGATACGAAGGTCAACGTACATTCCCCTGCGCCTTTCTTGTTTGAGAATTCCCGCCCTTTTGGGATTTCCCTTTGTTCTTACACTTATATCTTAATCGCAAACACCGCCAATTCAAGTGGGAATTCCTTTTTAATTTCGGGAATTCCTTTCTTTGGATTCCCCTGCGCGGCGCGCCGACCGAGCGGGCTGCGCATCCACCCAGACGAAGGGTGATCTGGGGTGCGGATACGAGTGAGGCCGGCCGGGGGGTTTGCGGGGGGGGGGGGGCGGCCCCCCGGCGGGGGGCCCCTGGGGTGGGGGTGGGGGTTGGTGGGGGCGGCGGGGTTGTAGGTTCCCGGGGGGGGGGGTGTGGGGACGGGGGGGGGGGGTTGGGGTGGGACGGTCAGGGC
>NZ_JBSHBP010000001.1:60735-330082 GCF_053612065.1 Streptomyces sp. NPDC054765
TGTTTTTTTTTTTTTTTGTCGACCCCTGGGGGGCGCGCCCCCCGGGGGGGCGGCCAACCCCACCCGCCGTGGGGTTCTGTGGGGTGCGACCCCGTGTCCCCCCGCCACGGCGATACGCCGTGGCGGGCTCACTCCCACACGCACCCCAATGGCCGCACCGATACGGCCGGCTCCTCGCGGGCGGGGCGCGGGGGGTCGGCCACCCGCGAGGAGCAGGGAAGGACGCCACGCAAGGCGGCGTCGCCAGCGCAAGCCCTGCGGCTGCCGTGCTTGCGTCGGCGAGTCAGAACGTACCGCAGCGAATCAAGAATGTCACCTATCTCGCGCCCCGGGGAGGTGATGCCGCCGGTGCATCAACCACCCGAATCCTCCGGGGTGCTCCCCTCCCGCTGCTCGCAATTCATCAGGGCCTGCTGCTCCAGGAGCTTCCGCGCCTCGACGAGCGCCCCCGGACCTGCCACGCCTCGGAGTACCCGCGGGGGTTCCTTCGCCAGTTCGGCGATCCTCCGCTCATCAACCTCGGACATGTGATCCCTCCGGTGAACGGCGTGCGCGACGCCATCACCCGCCCAGATGTGGACTCCCCTTCGCGCCCGCCCAAGGCAGGCACGGGTGCACCGACATTCCGCCGCACACTCGCCGGCGCACCCCTGAGGAAACTGTCCGACGTATCTTATAACCCTCGCCACCTGGAGGTACGGTGGAGGGCAGGAAGATTGTGACCGGGTAGACACTCGCGGCGAGCCTACGACACAGCCAGGGAAGACGGACATGGCAAACACTCCAGACCGGCTCCAACCACTCAACCTGCGCTCGAAGTTGCTCGCTCTTCTGCGCCTCCGGCGGGATGCGGGCGGGTTCACTCCCAGCGCGCGGGATGTCTCGGTGGCAACGACTCCGGAAGGCCAGCGAAAGCCGCTTCTCTCGCACGGTCAGGTCAACAGCCTGATGAACGGGACCAGTAGCAACCCCACGGCGTCCACGGTTGTTGCTCTCGCTGCGGCGCTCGACGCTCCGGCCGCGTTTCTTCTCCCCGGAGAAGAGTGGGATGATCTCGCGGCGCTCACGGTGTACCGGGAGCGGCCCGAGGCACGTCAAGCCCTGCGTTTAATGAGGGGACTTGAGGTGCAGGACATTCTTGAAATCTGCACGATGCTCCGGGAGGCTCGTCGTCGTGCGGGACTGCCTGAAGACGTCTCCTCGATCCCCGCACCTCCCCCCGGTGTCGACCAGCCACGCGAGGGCCGACCTCGCCGACTGAGCCTGAACGAAGCCGCTGAGCGAGCAGCTGATGATTTGGAAGGACGTTGACTCTTGGCTGGCCTCATATTCGGCGTGTGTGCCGTGCTCATAGCTGTCAGTTCCGCCGCATATCTGGCTTGCGCTTCCCAGCCTCGCCGCCAGGAGGCGTTCTACACCGCTCGCCGCGCGAGGGTATGGGCTTTCACCGGCTGCTTCGTGGGCTCCCTGTTGACGGTCCCGTCTGTCGCCGTGACCGTCGATGCGTTCGTGGGACGCAACGGGATTGCTACCCTCGGGGGCAACCTCTCTGCGATCCTCGCGACGTTGAGCTTGGCGATCGTTAGTGTGAACTGGACGCACCCAACCACCCGCATACGCAGGGCCGTTGTAGGCCGCATCTTCGTTGTCGGCTGCGTCATGGCGACGTTGACCTGGGAGTTCCACCTCACCAACGTGACGTCGGCCGAGCTTGCCTCCATGTCCCCCAGCAGCGGCAAGGTGGCTGGCTATATGCTGACCCACCTTTGCTACATCGCCGCCGCAGCCACGGCAATCACGGTCCGCTACGCTTCGCTGGCTCGCGCTGCCTGGGTACGTCGACGTGTTGCCGCTGCCGGTCTCGCAGTCACCGCTGTTGGGACGCTGAGTGGCGTGGCGTACGCGGTAAGCCGCGCAGGAGCTGCCGTCGCCCACCTTAACGGGCGCGACTGGCCACCACTGATGGAAATGTACGTCGTGCCCGCCGCAGGTGCCCTCGCAACGCTGTTCATCACCATTGGGCTTTCGCTGCCCATGATTCGGCAGCGGGTCATCCTGCCCCTCCACCGATGGGTAACGGCCTGGAGGACTAAGCAGACTGCTCGCCCGTAGCGACTTCCGCATCCCAGAGTCGCCACTTCAACGCCACCCTGTCCGCGTCCACACGACGAGAGCCCCTGGCCACAGCCGGGTACACGACCACCCGCTCCAGCAGGAGGACCATAACGCCCCTCTTCGCCTTCATCGGCGTGTGCTTCCACCAGCGCACGAGATCGGGGATGGCACCCACAGGTACGTGCCTGACCTGCTCCAGGAACCGGGCCTTCACGTCGCTCTCGCTGATCATCTGCTTGAGCTCGTTGTCGGCCGTTTTGAATGCCTTGAGCGACATCTCCGGCAAGCGCGCGTAGTCCTCTCCCAGCTCCTTCTGCCGGCGGCGAGCAGCGGCTGCCTCCTTGCGCAGACCGGCAGCCTGGGCCAGCAGTTCATCGCGCGCCTGATCCATCAGCGTGCTGACCTCAGGCTTGGCCAACTCCGCCAGCACATGTTCAGCCACATACGTCTCCAACAGGTCAGCGTTGATGCGTACCTTGCCGCACCCGCCCGGACGCTGCGCCGTGCTCGGCATGCACCGGTAGCCGCGACTGCCAGCGTTCGATGGAGAGGCGCCGAGCGGGCCCCCGCACAGGCCACACACACCAGTCGGGCCGGGAATCAGGTACTCGCGCTGCTCGGCCCGCGGCTTGTCGCGGCGCATGGCACGGATAGCCTCGAAGTCCTCCCGAGGGATGATCGCGGGGCCGCCCCTCTCGACAAGGCTGCCGTCCTCGTCCTCCTCCAGGCCAGCGATGGCCGGGTGGTCGAGCACGTTCGCCACGACATCCGGCCTCCACGGGCCACCGCGCGTCGTGCGGTACCCCGCTTCGTTCATCCACTCCGTGATGGCGTTGTAGCTCTGCTGGAGCAGCCGCCGGGAGGCGGCAGCACGAATGCCCTCCGCCTCCCCCTCGCGCACCCGTCGGTACGCCATGTCCTCAAAGCCATACAGCCGCGGCATCTGCTGGTCTCCTCGCCTCTGAGCCGACCCCCTTACATTGCCCAACCCTATCCGAGATAGGTCACATCATTGAAAAGCAACCGAACACCTCGAAAAGACACGCATCGCCTGCATCGATCACGTACCGACCTCCGCTTCCCGCCGCCGCTCAACGCCGAGAACCTTCCAAAGCTCCGCCGTCGGCACGCGGACCGTGCTGCCCAGCAGGAGCGTCCGCACAGGAAAGTTCCCCTTACGGATCAGCTCATACGCCTTGTCTCGGCCAATACCCAGAGCCCGTCCGGCAGTTGTCACATTGACCGTGGCCGGAAGGGCCAGCAGCTCTTCCAGACCCATCGCTCCGGCCGAAGCCTGTCCGCTCTCTTCCTGAGCAGTCATCTCGTTGGTCGCCGTCTCCCCCGCGCCAACTTGAAACTGACTTTACAACACTGTCCGACAGCCCCCGGAAGATCGAGACAGATCGCGCAGCGCGATCACAGAGAAGGAACCGGCAGCACCCGGATCACGGGTGACGAGGGCGAGGGGCAGCAGTGTTCGAGGACAAGACCTACAAGCGGTGCGCCTGCAAGGGGCCCCTGGTGGACAAGGAGGGCAAGCCAGCCCTCAAGGAGGACGGCACACCGAAGATCGGCTACCTGGAGAAGCGGTGCCCCAAGCTGAAGCGGCGTGACCACGGGTCGTGGTACTTCTCGATCGAACTGCCACCAGGCCCTGGCGGCAAGCGCGAAACCGCCAAGAAGGGCGGCTTCCGCACCCAGAAGGACGCGGCAACTGCGTGCAAGGAGATCTGGGAGCTTGCCCAGGGCGGCGTACAGGTCAAGTCGAACGAGACCGTCGCTGAGTTCCTCCGCCGCTGGTTCGCCAAACGCGTTGACCTGAAGCGGTCCACACGCAAGGGCTACCAAGACCACATCGAACGGGTCTTCATACCAGCCCTGGGTCACCTGAAGATGCGCGACCTGCGCACCAGGCACATCCAGGACATGTTCAAAGCGATCTGGGCGGACAACAAGATCCACCAACAACACCGCGAGGCAGCCGATGAAGCCCTTGCAGCCGAGCGCGCTGCCCACAAGGCGTGGCGCATATGCACGATCCGCCCCCGGTCGCCCGAGCTGCGCCAGAACTGGAGCGCCGCCAAGGCCGCACTCCGAACAGCGCGCAGCAAGCCGCGCCACATCACCGGCCCCGGCACCCAACTCAAGATGAACAACACGCTCAGCGCCGCTCTCGAAGACGCGCTCACCGAGAAGCTGATCAGCGAGAACTGGGCCAAGAGCGTCGTCCTGCCGAAATACGTTCGCCCCAAGCCAGTGGTGTGGACCGAGGAGCGGGTCGCCCGCTGGCGGGCCACCGGCAAGAAGCCGGGCAAGGTCATGGTCTGGACACCCGAGCAGACCGGAACGTTCCTCGACGCCGTTGCTGAGCACCGGCTCTACCCGATGTTTCACCTGATGGTCTTCCGGGGCCTGCGCCGCGGCGAAGTCGCCGGACTGCCCTGGGGCGAGACCAACTTGACGATCGGCACCGTCCACATCAGCGAACAACTCGTCGCTGCCTCGTACGACGTCTGGGAAGACACCCCCAAGAGCGAGAGCGGAGCGCGCACCGTCTCCTTGGACTCACAGACCCACGAACTGCTCAAGCTGTGGCGGCAGCGCCAGCAGGTCGAGTGCGAGGAATGGAACCGTGCTTACGAGCTATGGCAGCAGCACCGCACGTCCCAGCCCGAGGAGACAAGCCGCAACGCCCCGAAGGCGCCGTGGAAGGACACCGGCCTGGTCTTCACGTGGCAGGACGGACGTGCCTACCACCCCGAGTACCTGTCGCAGGCATTTGACCGACTGATCAAGAAGCTGGACCTGCCTCCAGTCCGGCTCCACGATCTCCGGCACTGCGCTGCCACGCTCTCCCTGGCCGCCGGCATCCACATGAAGAAGATCCAAGCTCTCCTCGGCCACAGTAGCTACTCCCTGACCGCCGACACCTACACCTCGGTGTTGCCCCAGTTCGAGAAGGCCGAAGCCGAAGCTCCGGTCGCCCTGGTGCCGCGAGCCCAGAAGGAGCAGGAGCCGCCTGGGGAGCCCGAGGTTCCCAGCGATGTCCCCGGAGAGCCCGACGTTCCCAGCAATGAGCCTGGGGAGGCAGCCGCCTGACGGCATGTTCCCAGCGCGTTCCCATTCGACATAAGAAGGCCCTCCGTGATCTTCACGGAGGGCCTTCGTTACGCCAGCACAGGGTCTGACCTGGTGTTTCTCTGTGCCCCCGGCAGGATTCGAACCTGCGACACCCGCTTTAGGAGAGCGGTGCTCTATCCCCTGAGCTACGGAGGCATGGGCTTGGACCCCTGACAGGGTAGCTGATGCGTTCGCTGTAGTTCGCTTCTGTGGGGGATGGGGGTGGCGGGCGTTCCCTGGAGGTGGGCGGGGGCGCCGAACGGCTGGGTGGGATGTGCTGGTTGGGGGTGATGGCCGGGTTTTGCGACCGTGGCCCGGGGTGGTGTCAGCCGCCGATGTGCCAGCTGACCGTGCCGTCCGCTGTGGCGAGGAGGGCCAGGAGGAGGAGGTCGGCGGCGCCGAGGGTGATGCCCAGGAGGGCGCGGCCGCGGCGGGTGGTGCCGCGGGCCAGGGACAGGCCGCCGAGGACCAGGGCGCAGGGGCCGAGGAGGACGTTGAGGACCAGGGTGCCGAGCAGGCCGAGGATGAAGGAGGCCACGGCCATGCCGTCCGCCTGTGAGCGGAGGGGGGAGGCGGGCCGGTGCGGGGCCCGGGTCGGGGCGGCCGGCGCGGGCGAGGTCGTCCGCGGGGCTTCGCTGAGCGTGGTCATCGGGAAGTCACCTCGGCGTGGTGGCGGCGTTCGCGGAGGAAGAAGACGAGCAGCCAGCCGGCGATGACGGCGGCCGCGACGAGGGTGACGGGGACGGGGAGGTGTGCCGCGGTGCCCAGCATGATCCCCATCAGGAGGAGGGCTGCGACGAGGAAGAGCATGATCTTCCTTTCCGGTTCCAGAGGACAGTTGTTCACTCAGTTCTCTCACTCTACGACCGTCCTTGGGTGGAGTACTTCAGAGAACGGTTGTTTACTGGATGACATGAGTCACAGTCTTGGAGTGCGGCAGGCCCAGAAGCAGAAGACCCGTCAGGCGTTGCTCGACGCGGCGCTCGGCCTGCTGGAGGAGCAGAGCCTGAGCAGCCTGGGATTGCGTGAGGTGACGCGGATGGTGGGGATCGCCCCGACCGCGTTCTACCGGCACTTCCGGGACATGGGGGAGCTGGGTGTCGCTCTGGTCGAGGAGGCGTTGGGGAATCTGCATGTGATGGTGCGGGCGATCCTCGCCGAGCAGGAGGGGGCCGAGGAGCGCATCGACCGTACGGTCGCGGTCGTGGAGCAGCATGTGCGCCGGCATCCGCTGCACATCCGTTTTGTGGCGCGCGAGCGGCACGGCGGCGTACGGGCCGTACGGCAGGCCATTGCGGATGAGCTGGACCGGTTCGCGGCGGAGGTCGCGGCGGCGCTCAAGTCCCAGCCGGTGTCGGAGGGCTGGCGCGATGACGAGGTGCGGATGCTGGCGGAGTTGTATGTGGACCGGCTGGTGACGACCGCGGCGGCATTGCTCGACGCGGAGGCGGACGGGGCGGAGGGCGCGGCCGAGCAGGTGGTGCGGGTGGCGCGCCGGCAGCTGCGGCTGATCAGTATTGGACGGCGGCACTGGCGGGAGGAGGGGCGGGGCCCGGCGGCCAGGGGCGGCGACGGGGGAGAGTAGCGGGGGAGGGCGGAGAGTAGTGGGGGAGGGGGAGGGGGCGGCTCCCGCTCGTACCTGTCAGGTGCGTGTGTGACAGGTGCGTGTGTGACAGGTGCGTGTGGCAGGTGCCTGCGCCGGGCGTGTGTGTCGGGGCACCCGTACGGGATGGGGCTGTCTTACGTGCCTCCCGGGCTCACTCGTACGGGATGCGAGCTGTCTCGGCCGCGTCCCGGGGTCACCCGTACGGGATGGCAGCTGCCTCGCGGTGTCCCCGGGGTGCCCGTGCGCGACGGGGGCTGTCTCAGTCGCGTGCCGGGGTTACCCGTACGCGATAGGTGCCGTCCCGGTTTTCCGTCAGGACGGTGACGGCGGCGCCGCTGTGGTGGTCCGTATAGGTCTCGCCGGGGAGGAAGGTGGCGTCGGTCAGTTCCGGGTCGACGTATTTGTTGTCCCGGTAGCAGCCGCCGCTGTGCGGGGTGGCGTCCACGATGCGGAGCGGGCCGCGGCCCGAGGGGACATGGGTGGCGACGCGGTAGATGAGGATGCCGGGCCGGCAGACCGTGGGGTCGAGCAGGGCACGGGTACGGGCCTCGACGACCAAGGCGGTGCGCGGCGAGGTCGGGATGACGACCATCTTTGTGCCGCCGGGGGTGGAGACCGGGGTGAGGGTGTGTTCGCCGGGCGTCCCGTGGCGTGGTGCGCAGTGCACCTGATCGGCGGACAGCCAGCCGAGTTTCCACTTGTGCCAGCCGACGAAGTCGTTGCTCGGCCCCCAGTCCTCGTCCATCGGGTCCCAGTGCCCCACCGGGGGCGGGGCGTCGCGGTCATCGGTGAAGTAGAGGTCGGGCAGGCCGAAGCTGTGGGCGTTCTCGTGGTTGAGGACGCGGAAGGCGCTCACCCCGGTTTGCCGGCTCCAGATGAAGGACGCGTTCCGGAACGGCACCCCGTCGGCGGTCTTCAGTCCCATGTCGCCGCCGCTGAAGGTGACCGACAGGACCGTGCGGGTCGCGGGCGGGCCCGCGTTGGGTGTGGCGATGACGTTGATGACGTCGTAGTCACGGAAGTCGACGATCGGGTCGACGGCCCGGACGACCTCCCGGGAGAGGGCGTGATAGCCGCCGTCCGAGGCCGGGTCGAAGCCGGCGCCCCGCTGGATGCCGTATGCCGCGAGCGGCCGTGACATGCGGATCCACTGGAGCAGCGGCATCGGCTGGTAGGTCAGCCTGCCGTACGAGCTGGTGCGGAAGTAGTTCGTCGCGGCCGGGAAGAACTCGGCGAAGCGGGCGCTGGGGGACATCGTGGCGTGGGCGTCCGGGAAGTCGATGAAGAGGGTGAGCGCCCGTACGACGCCGGAGGAGCGGGCGAAACCGGCGGGGGTGTCGGTGGATTCGGCGACATCGTCGCTGATGCCGCGCAGTGCGCACGGGCCGCTCGGTGAGACGCCGGGCCCGGTAGGTATGGCGACGGCGCTGGGCGGCGAGCCCAGCGCTATGGCCGCGGCCGCGATGGCCGCTCCTGCGGCCAGGACCGCGGATACCTTGTGCTTCATATCGATCACCTTGTGGCGATAGGTGATCGCTCGCGCGCGGAGTTACATCAACTGGAGTCATGGCGGGGCCGGGTGGGTCGGGGGCCGGGTGGGTCGGGGTCCGGGTAGGTCGGGGGGCCGGGTGGGGTCGGGGTCCGGATGGGCCGGGGTGGTGTGCCCCCCTGACCCTTGTTCCTTTGCTTCGCCCCCTCCTTCCCGTCAGCGAGGGGAAGTGGTTCAGGTCACAAGGTGGCGTGAAATATCCGGGGAGGGTCTCCCCGTTTAACCAGACGTCCGGATGAACCGGGGAGCGTCTCCCCGGTTCGTGTCTGTCCCGGCCGGCTCCGGCCGGCCGCCCGGCGAGGTCGCCCGTGAGGTCACCCGATCGGGCGGGCGGGGCGACGTCCGGGAATCCGGTCTTCGGGTTCGACGTCCGGGAATCCAGGTCTTCGGGAAGTGCCGAGAACAGAGGGGAGTGAGCTGCCGTGACCGCCGTCGCCGCATGCGCGAACACCGGGACGAAGGGGCAGCAGCCCCGTCTGCGGGCCGACGCGCTGCGCAACCGGGAGCGGCTCATCGCGGCCGCCCGCGAGACGATGGTCGAGTTCGGGCCCGAGGTCCCGCTCGATGAAATCGCTCGACGCGCGGGTGTCGGCAATGCGACGCTCTACCGTCACTTTGCGGATCGCCTGGAGTTGATCCACCACGTCACGCTCTCCGTCATGTCCCGAACCGCGGACCGCGCGGAGCGTGCTCTTGCCGAGGAGTCCGATGCTTTCCAAGCGCTGAGGCGCTTCGTCCATGCCGCGGTGGAGGAGCGGATCGGGGCGTTGTGCCCGTTGCTCTCCGACGGCATCGACCGAGACCACCCCGATCTGCTCGCGGCGCGCGACCGTCTGGAGGCGGCTGTCGAAGCCGTCATGGGTGCCGCGCGCGACAGCGGCCAACTGCGCACCGACATCGCCGTCGGTGATCTGATGGTCGCGATCACCCAGCTCACCCGGCCGCTGCCGGGTAACAGCTGTACGCACTTCGACCAGTTCGTGCACCGTCATCTGCAGCTGTTCCTGGACGGCCTGCAGGCGCCCGCACGCTCCGAACTTCCCGGTGCCGCCGCCACTTTGGGCGATCTGAGGCGCCGCTCGTAGAGCGGACTCCGCAGCCGTAGCGGCCCGTTCGTCCCACGCAGTCCACGCAGTCCACGCAGTCCATGCAGTCCACGCAGTCCACGCGGTTCACGCAGCCCACACATTCCGTTTTTCGCTCTGCAAGGTCTTTTCGCTCGTCACGTCCCGTTCTTCGCTCTTGTTCGCTCACTGCACCACTAGGTGGATCCCGCCATGTCTGAAACCGCCACGTACGTCGATCCCCGGCGCTGGAAAGCGCTGATATTCATCGCTCTCGCCCAGCTGATGGTCGTGCTCGACGCGACCATCGTGAACATCGCGCTGCCCTCCGCGCAGCAGGATCTCGGTATCACCGACGCCAACCGGCAGTGGGTGATCACCGCCTACGCGCTGGCCTTTGGCGGTCTGCTGCTCTTCGGCGGACGCGTCGCCGACCTGTGGGGCCGGAAGCGGACCTTCATCATCGGGCTCGTCGGCTTCGCGGTCGCCTCCGCGCTCGGCGGGGCCGCGGCCGACCAGGGGATGCTGCTGGGCGCGCGTGCGCTCCAGGGTGTCTTCGGTGCGCTGCTGGCGCCGGCCGCGCTGTCGCTGCTGGCCGTGACCTTCACCGAGGCCAAGGAGCGCGCCAAGGCGTTCGGGATCTTCGGTGCGATCGCCGGTGGCGGCGGCGCCGTGGGGCTGATCCTCGGCGGGGTGCTGACCGAGTACATGAACTGGCGCTGGACCTTCTTCGTGAACATCCCGTTCGCCGTGGTGGCCGCGACCGGTGCCTTCCTGGTGATCCGCGAGCCCGCGGGGAGCCGTAACCCCTCCCGTCTGGACGTCCCCGGCGTCATCCTGGCCACGCTCGGCCTGGTCTCGCTGGTCTACGGGTTCACCCGCGCCGAGTCCGACGGCTGGCTGGCCGGTTCGACCGTCGGCCTGTTCGTCGCGGCGGCCGTGCTGCTGCTGGCGTTCGTGCTGGTCGAGTCCAAGGTGAAGGCGCCGCTGCTGCCGCTGCGGGTGGTCGCGGACCGCAACCGTGCCGGTATCTATGCTTCGCTGGGCCTGGCCGTGATCGGCATGTTCGGCCTCTTCCTCTTCCTGACCTACTACCTGCAGATCGTGAAGGGCTACACGCCGGTCACGACCGGTCTGGCCTTCCTGCCGATGATCGTCGGCATGATCACCGGCTCGACGCAGATCGGCGCCCGGCTGATGACCCGGGTCCGGCCGCGCCTGCTGATGGCGCCCGGTTTCACGGTCGCCGCGCTCGGCATGCTGGTGCTGACCCAGATCGACCTGGACACGTCCTACCCGACCCTGATCCTGCCCGGTTTCCTGCTGATGGGCCTCGGGATGGGTACGGCGTTCATGCCGGCCATGTCGCTGGCCACCTACGGGGTCCAGTCGCGGGACGCCGGCGTCGCCTCCGCGATGGTCAACACCTCGCAGCAGGTGGGCGGCGCGATCGGTACGGCCCTGCTGAACACGATCGCGGCCAGCGCCAGCACCGCGTACGCCACCTCGCACGCGGCCGGCGCCCGCTCGCTCGATCTGCTCAAGCTCCAGTCGATGGTGCACGGCTACACCACCGCCATCTGGTGGGCGGTCGGCATCCTGGCCCTGGCCGGCGTGATCGCCTTCACCCTCATCAACACCGGGCGGCCGGGTGGCGGTTCGCCGGTGGCCTCCTCCGGTGAGGGCGAGGGCACGGCCGTGGGTTCGTCCGAGGACGAGGGCCGGGGCGAGGGCCAGAACGAGGTCCAGATCCCGGTGATGGTGCACTGAGCTGAGCTGAGCTGCGGCGGGCGGCGGGAGCCGTACGTACCCCGGGCCGGGGCTGCGTACGGCTGCCGCCGCCCTGGCGCGTGGCGGGCGCGCAGGGGCGTCGGCCTCTTCCGGCTTCGCTGATCCGTCAGCGGAGCCAGGGGAGGTCGGCGCCTTTCGGTTGCAGTCCTTCCGTCATGACCCGGCAGATCTCGGCCAGTTGGCCGACCTGCTCCGGGGAGAGCCGGTCGAAGATCGCGGCGCGTACGGCGGCGACATGTCCGGGGGCGGCCTTCTCCAGAACCCGCATTCCCTCGTCCGTGAGGTGGGCGTTCTGGCCCCGCTTGTCGGACGAGCAGTTCTCGCGCCGCACCCAGCCGTTCCGCTCCAGGCGCGCGATCGCATGCGAGAGCCGGGAGCGGGTGATCTTGGCGTTCTGAGCCAGCTCGGTCATCCGCATCCGGCGCCGAGGTGCACGGGAGAGCTGCACCAGCAGGCCGTAATAGACATGCGGCATTCCGGCGTCCCGCTGCAGCTGACGGTCGAGGTGATCCTCCAGGAGCGTGGTGGCGTGGAGGTAGCACTGCCAGGCGAATTGCTCCTCGTCGCTGAGCCAGCGCGGCTCGGCTGCGGCTTCGATGCTCATACCATCCACTCTCTCACCACTCGGAGAGTTATTTAAATGTTAACAACGTCGGATTGCTTCGGATTGCTTCGGATTGCGTCGGCTTGCGTTGGATCGCGCCAGGTTGGGTCAGGTTTAATGCTTGAAAAGCGAGCATCTGTCCGGGTGTGCTGACTGCTCGCACACGCCGGCTACTGCCAAGTGTGACGCCGTGGAGTGGCGATTTCCGTAATGTCGGCTCTCTATTTCGGTCAAGGGCCACCGTCGCACGACGGCGACCCACGGCGACCCACGGTGGCTGGCGACCCACGGTGGCTGGGGGTGGCTGGGGGTGGCCAGCCCCGCGGGCCGCCGGGTCCGCGGGGCTGGCCACCCCCAGGCCGAGCTGATCGTCTCCGCGTACCGGGAAGCGAGCCGCGAGCCGCGAGCCGCGAGCCGTCCGCCGTAGGGCGCAAGCCGCCCGTCGGCCCCTCCGTCAGTCGTCCTCGTCGATCAGTACGAGGGCTTTCAGGGCCGCTGACAGGGCGCGGGTGTCGCCGTCCTCGGAGGCTGCCGCGACGTCCAGAGCGGTGTCCGCGAACTTGATCGCATGCTCGTTGCCGTTGGTGACCGCCCGTGCGAAGACCTCTTCGGGCGTGGCCGGGGCGGCGGGCGGCGCGGGGCGCCGGGTGTCGGCGGCGTAGATGGCGGTGACCGCCGATGACGCCGCCCAGGCCGCCGCGAACGAACTCGCCCACAGCTCCCGGGGGAGTGCGGGCAGGGTGCGCAGCACCGCGTTCGGTGCGGTGGCGGCATGCACCAGCATGACGCCGTTCCCATGGCCGTAGTCCGCATAGTTGAGGGTGGCGGCACGCACGAGCGCGGTCAGGCACGCGCGTGCGGCCTCGGGGTCCTCGGGGGCGTACAAGGACTCGGTGGTGCTCAACCAGCCTGGAGTGTCAGGGAGTTGGGCGTAGCCCTTTACCGGCGTGACGCGCTGGTCGGCGATCCGGGGGAGGGCGGCCAGCGCCTCGGACGGGGTGGCGCCGCCCGTGGGGCGCACAGCGGCGGGCAGGGGTAGATGGCGGGCGGCCCAGTAGCCGAGGGCGTGTGCGAACTCCGCGATCCGTGCGGTGTCCTCGCCATCCGCCAGGAGACTGCGTACGGCATGGCCCATCCGGATCGCCGGATGGGTGGCGGCGCCCGCGATGCCTGGCAGCAGGCGCGGCCACCACTCGGCGAGGAGTTCGCGCCAGGGTCGTTCGGCGACCTGGCCGGTGAAGTACGCGGTCCAGTCGGTCACCCGGCTCGAATCGCCCAGCGCCTCCCGCCAGTTGGCGTCGGTGATGCGGGCGCGGGCACTCGGGGTGACCTCCAGTTTGTTCGCGTAGCGGTCGAGCCAGCGGTGGACGGTGTGGGCCTGGCCGTTGTGGACCATGGCTTCGACGGCCATCGGTCCGTGGTTGCTCAGATAGCCCCTGAACTCGGGGCCGGAGGCGTGCAGGCGCAGTAAGGCTTCGTCGAGTGTGCCGCTCGTCGTATCCATGGCTGGAGGCTAGGTCGGCGGGGCGGCATGCGTAACGGGCTTTTGCCCTACACCGCTGGTCGTACGGCCGCAGGCGGGGCAGGTGGGGGCCGTTGTCGGGTTGTCGGCGGGGCGGGTTTTCGCTTCGGATCCGTATCTATACCGGACAGAGGATGTCGGGTATTGGGGGGGAGGGGCTCGCGCAAGGTGCTTGACCTGCGGCGCGACCCCCGTTTCTCGCTGCATGCCAATCCGGGGCCGGGTGCCGATCTGGCCGGCGGCGACGTACGGGTGTCCGGGCGGGCCGTGGAGGTGACCGGTCCCGAAGTGATCGCGCGCTATGCGGCGGTGGTGAAGCCGCCGGAGCCGTTCCATCTCTTCCGGGCGGAGCTGACCGAGGTGGTGCATACGTCCGTCCAGGACCCGTATGTGGTGCTGGAGAGCTGGGCGCCGGGGCGGCCGCTGCGCACCATCCGGCGGAAGTCCGACGATGCGGCGCTGTGGGTGGCATGACGGGCCCGTCGGTATGCGTACGGGCGCTGAGGTGCGGGCGTGCTGAAGTACGGGCACTGCTGAAGTACGGCCGGGTGGCTCGCCTCAGTGGGTGGCCACGGGGAGGCGGTGTTCTCGGTGGGGCTTGTGAGGCTTGTGGGGTCGGTGGATGCCGTGTGGCTCGCGGACGCGATGGGTGCGGAAGACGTAGAGGGCGGCGACGAACATCACGGCGCCCATGGTCAGGCCGAAGGCGGACGACTTGAGGATCGCTTCTCCGCCGAGGCTGTAGACCCAGCCCAACGCGCAGCCGAAGAGCGTGCCGTAGGCGGCCGCCCTGGTTTCGGTGATCATGGACGACTGGAAGTGGGCCACCACCAGCCCCAGCGCACCGGTCACCACGGCCCCGGCCAGCCCGTACAGCATGGCCGGGCCGCCCTTGGTGCCGTCGGTGTGGGTGCGGAAGATGGTGAAGCAGCCGAAGGCGAGTGCCGTGATGATCGGCAACGACACGGTCGGCGGGATGTGCCTGGCCCTCGCCGCCATTCCCGCCATGCCTTCCGGTCGTGGGGCCGGCTGTCGGCCACGGGCCTGAGCGTTCGCCGTCGCGCCGTGTTCGACGTCCACGGTGCCGTGTGAGCGGGCGGCCCTTGCACCGTGCGGGTGAGCGTGCTGGTCCATGACGGGCTCCTCTCGATCGCCTCGCTGTCCCGTTGCCCCGCCCTGCTGTTCCGCTGTCCCGCTGTCCCGCTGTCCCGCTGTCCCGCTGTCCCCCTGTCCTGCCGTTCCTCCTGTCCAGGCCACACCCGGGTACCGCCGGCGTCAACCGGAGCAGCGGACGCCGGGAGCGGGGAGGCGGGGAAGCGGGGAAGCGGGGACTGGGGAGCTGGAGAGGAGCGGGAGTGCCGGTGAGGAGTGGGAGCGCGGGTGAGGAGCGGGAGAGTGGGTAGGCGGCGAGGAACGGATCAGGTCAGGTCCTTTTGGTACCAGGCCACGTCCCAGTAGCGGCCGAACTTGCGTCCCACCTCCGTGTACGTACCGATGTGCCGGAACCCGAAACGGGTGTGGAGACGGGTGGACGCCTCGTTCGGCTGGGTGATCCCGGCGTAGGCGCGGTGGACGTCCTCGTCGGCCAGTGCCTTGAACAGGGCTGTGTAGAGCAGCGTGCCGACGCCGCGGCCGGCGGCGTGCGGCGCGCAGTAGACCGTGACCTCGACGGAAGGGGCATAGGCCGCCTTCGGGCGGAACGCGCTGCTGGTCGCGTAACCGAGCAACGCGCCTCCGTACGGGACGGGGGTCCCGGGCGCCGCCCCGGCGCGCAGGTCGCCCACCGGCCCGTTGTACGGGTTTTTCGACCGTTCTGTCGCCTCCTGGGCAACCAGAAGGCGGTGCGGTCCGTCTTGGGGGTGGGAGAGCAACCACGGGCGACGCTCGCCAGGAGTGAAGGGCTCCAGGTCGAACGTGATGCACGTCTCACGGATGTAGTGATTGTAAAGATCCGTAAGAGCCGGGAGGTCCGCTTCGGTGCCCGCCCTGACCTGCAGTTCCCCATGCTCACGCGGCATACGACCTCCCTGGGTGGGGGCGCAGGGTACTGCATGATCAGAAAAATAGAGGGGCAGCGTGGGAATTCTGTCCGGATTCCAGCCGTTGTTTCCTTCGGACGGGCCGCACGGTGAGCATCGGTTTTGATGCCCCATCCGGTCCGCCCACCGTCCCGCGACCGACTCATCGCAAAGGGAGCACACGCATGGCAACCCGTGCCGTCGCCCGACGTCAGGAAAGCAGCAAGGGTTCTGACGGGGCCAACAGTGTTCGCGCCGTAGGCGGGGAGATCGCCGACCGCGACCTGGTCGGCATGTACCTCGACGAGATCGCGCGTACGCCCCTGCTCGACGCCGCCAAGGAGGTCGAGCTGTCCCAGACCATCGAGGCGGGTGTCTACGCCCAGCAGATCCTGGACGGCGAGGTCACCGACGGCAACGCCGCAGGTGCCGGCCGCGAGGAGCTCGAGGCGCTGGCCGAGGAGAGTGCCAAGGCCAAGGACATCTTCATCCGCTCCAACCTCCGCCTCGTGGTGGCGGTGGCCCGCCGCTATCCGCGTGCCGGGCTGCCCCTGCTGGACCTGATCCAGGAGGGCAACGCCGGTCTGGTGCGTGCCGTGGAGAAGTTCGACTACGCCAAGGGCTTCAAGTTCTCGACGTATGCGACGTGGTGGATCCGTCAGGCCATCACCCGCTCCATCGCCGACCAGTCGCGCACGATCCGGCTGCCCGTGCACCTCGTCGAGGAGCTGGGCCGCATCCGCCGGGTGCAGCGCGAGTTCAACCGTGAGAACGGCCGTGACCCGGAGCCGGCGGAGGTCGCCGGCGAGCTGGGCTCCACGCCCGCCCGTGTCACCGACGTACTCGACTGGGCCCGCGACCCGGTCAGCCTCAACATGTCGGTGGACGACGACGGCGACACCCAGTTCGGCGATCTGCTGGAGGACACCTCCGCGGCCTCGCCCGAGCAGTCCGTGCTCACGCTGCTGCGCAGCGAGGAGCTGGAGGATCTGATCGACCGCCTCGACCATCGCACCGCCTCGATCATCAAGGCCCGGTACGGCATAGATGACGGCCGTGAGCGCACGCTGACCGAGGTCGGCAAGCAGCACGGCCTGACCCGTGAGCGGATCCGGCAGATCGAGAAGCACGCCCTGCTGGAGCTGAAGCGGATGGCGCGTGACACGGGATTCGACGCGGCAGCGTAGCGGCGGGCATGGCGGCGGGTATGGCGGCGGCGTAGCGGCCGCATGAGGGCGCGCGCTCCGGCGCGTGCCCGATGTCCCGGGGCGGATCTGTGGCTGCGGCTGTGCCTGCGGCTTGTGGCTGTGGCTTCCTGTTCCCGTACGTGTGCCCGTGTCCGTGTCCGTACCAGTGCCTGTACTTGCTCCTGGCGAGGCCTGTCGAGGCCTGGCGACCACGAGCCCCGGTGCCCTTCGTGGCGTCGGGGCTCTTTTGTGTCCCCAGGGCCTGTGTCCGCTGGGTGTGCGTCCGCAGGGCGTGGCTCCGGGTGGGTGTGGCTCCGGGTGGGTGTGGCTCCGGGGGGTGTGGCTTGGGTCCGCCCCGGAGCCAATGTGATGTCCGTTTGGGTCTGCTGGAAGTCCATTTACGTTTACTTCGCGGAGGTGCGGGCGTAGCATCGCGCTGAAACCACAGGTTCGGGCATGGAACGGACACAACACGCTGATGTATGCACCGGAGCGCCAGCAGGAGATGCTGCGGCTCGCCCGTGAGAGCGGGCGGGTCGATGTGCTCTCCCTGGCGGAGGAGTTCCAGGTCACCGCCGAGACCGTGCGGCGCGATCTGAAGGCGCTGGACCGGGCCGGGCTGGTGCGCCGGGTGCACGGCGGGGCGATCCCGGCCGGCCGGCTGGACTTCGAGCCCGACCTCGCCGAGCGGGACGCCGTCGCCGCCGACGAGAAGCAGCGCATCGCTCGGGCCGCACTCGCCGAGCTTCCCGGCGGCGAAGGCGCCGCCGCCGGCCCCGGGAGCGTGATCCTGGACGCCGGCACGACCGCCGCCCGGCTCGCCGCCGAGATCCCGCTGGAGGCCGAGCTGACCGTCGTCACCCACGGCCTGCCGGTCGCCGCGCGGCTGGCCGACCACCCCGGGCTCACCCTCCACCTCGTAGGCGGCCGGATCCGCCGCCGTACGCGGGCCGCGGTCGACGACTGGGCGCTGCGCGCCTACCGCGAGATCAACGCCGATGTGCTGTTCCTCGCGACCAACGGCTTCTCGCTCGACGGCGGCCTGACCACGCCCGACCTCGCGGAGGCCGCCGTGAAGCGGGCGCTGATCGCCGCCGCGCGCCGGGTCGTCCTCCTCGCCGACTCCGCCAAATTCGGGCAGCAGCACTTCGCCCGGTTCGGTGAGCTGTCGGATGTGGACCTGCTCATCACCGACACCGGCCTGAGCCCCGACGACGCCCTCGCCATCGAGCGCGCGGGCACGGAAGTAGTACGCGCATGATCCTCACCGTCACCCCCAACCCCAGCCTGGACCGTACGTACGAGATCCCGGCGCTGGACCGCGGGGCCGTGCTCCGGGCCACCGCCGACCGGATCGACCCCGGAGGCAAGGGCGTCAATGTCTCCCGGGCGGTCGCCGCCGCCGGGCACCGGACCCTCGCCGTACTGCCCCTGGGCGGTCCGGCGGGGGCAGCGCTGGCCGGGCTGCTGGGCGCCGAGGGCATCGAGGTGGCAGGGGTCCAGGTGGCCGGACAGACCCGTTCCAACATCTCCGTCGCCGAACCCGACGGCACCCTCACCAAGATCAACGCGACCGGGCCCGAACTCACCGCCGACGAGTCGGAGGCGCTGCTCGCCACGGTCGGCGAGCGCTCCGCCGGCGCCGACTGGATCGCCTGCTGCGGCAGCCTGCCGCGTGGTCTGGCGCCCGAGTGGTACGCCGAGCTGGTCGCCCGCGCCCACCGCGCCGGCGCCCGGATCGCCCTGGACACCTCGGGCCCGTCGCTGGCCGCGGCGCTGCGCGAACGCCCGGACGTCGTCAAGCCGAACGCCGAGGAGCTGGCGCAGGCCGTCGGCCGCCCGCTCACGACCCTCGGCGATGTGGTCAAGGCCGCCGAGGAGCTGCGCGCATGGGGAGCCCGCGCAGTATTGGCCTCGCTCGGGGCGGACGGCCAGCTCCTGGTCGGCGAGGAGGGCGCCTGCTTCGGCAGCGCCCCGGTCGCCGCCGTCCGCAGCAATGTCGGCGCGGGCGATGCGTCGCTGGCCGGCTTCCTGGCGGCGGGCGGTACGGGGCGGAGGGCGCTGGCCGCGGCGCTGGCGCATGGCGCGGCCGCCGTCCAGCTGCCCGGCAGCCTGATGCCGACACCGGCCGATCTGGACGCGGCGGCGGTCACCACCACCGATGCGGTGCCGCTCAACCTCGTACTGACGGAGCCGGTGTCATGAGGGAGGCGCGGCGATCCGGTCGGGTGGTGACCGCCGTGCGCGGAACTGCTGCTTCGGTTGCGGCCGTGTGCGGAACTGCTGTTCCGGTTGCTGCCGCGCGTCGAGTTGCTCCGGTTGCTGTCGCGCGCCGAGTTGCTCCGGCTGCTGCCACGCGCCGAGCTGCTGTTCCTGCTGGTCTCCTGGTCGCTTGCGTCCTCTTGAACCGGCTCTCCGGCCCACGCCGGGAAGTCCCGCCGTCCGCCGTGGGTCCCCCGGAGAGCCCGTCCTCCGGCCCATGCCGGGAAGTCCCGTCCTGCGGCCCGTGCCGAGCGGCACCCCAGCCGCCACCCCCCGTTCCGTCCCACCGCCCCCATGGCGGTACCGCGCGCAAGGGAGCCCGCGATGCGTGAGCTGATCACCGCGGAACTGGTCGACCTCGACCTGTCCGCAGAAACGAAGGACGCCGCCGCACGGTCCCTGGCCGAACGGATGGCCGCCCACGGGCGCGTCACCGACCTGGAGGGCTTCCTCGCGGATGTGGCCGCACGCGAGGCGCAGATGCCGACCGGCCTCGACGGCGGGATCGGCATTCCGCACTGCCGCAGCGCGCATGTCACGGCGCCGACGCTGGCCTTCGGGCGCAGCGCCTCCGGCATCGACTTCGGCGCGCCGGACGGTCCGGCCGACCTGATCTTCCTGATCGCGGCCCCGACGGGCGGCGACGCGGACCATCTGTCGATCCTCTCGACCCTCGCCCGGCGTCTGATGGACGAGTCCTTCACCGGCGCGCTGCGGTCCGCCACCGAACCGGGGCGTACGGCGGCACTGATCCGCGGAGACGAGCCGGCGGGGGAGCCCTCGGCCGACGCGACGGAAACCGATGCACGGCCGGTAGTCGACGCACGGCCGGATTTGGAAGCACAGCCGGCGTCTGCAGTGGAGCCGACGTCTGCCGTGGACCCGGCGTCTGCCGTGGAGTCGGCGCCTGAGCCGGAATCCATATCCGTACCCGGCTCGGAGGCTCCTCGCGAGACCTCCGCCGCAGCCGCCCCCTTCCGTATCGTCGCCATCACCTCCTGCCCCACCGGCATCGCGCACACCTACATGGCCGCCGAATCCCTGGAGAAGGCCGGGCAGCAGGCCGGCGTCGAGGTGTTCGTCGAGACCCAGGGCTCGGCCGGGTTCAAGCGGCTCGACCCGCAGCTCGTCGCGGACGCGGACGGTGTGATCTTCGCGCATGACGTCGAGGTACGGGAGAAGGAGCGGTTCGCCGGGAAGCCGACCGTCGACGTCGGGGTGAAGGCGGGCATCAACCGCCCCGCCGAACTCATCGCGAAGGTACGGCAGAAGGCCGAACGCGGCGAGGCATCCGCCCCCGCGCGCGCCGCCGCACCCATGGACAAGGGCGCCGAGGCGGGCGACGGCTTCGCCACCCGCCTCCGTAAGTGGTTGATGACCGGCGTCAGTTATATGGTCCCGTTCGTCGCCGCGGGCGGTCTGCTCATCGCGCTCGCCTTCGCCATCGGCGGCTACACGGTCAACAAGGCGCCGTCCGTCGCCGACCACTTCCTGTGGACGGACTCCACGAGCTGGGCGGCGCTGCTCTTCCAGATCGGCAGCGTCGCGTTCGGCTTCCTCGTCCCGGTCCTGGCGGGCTTCATCGCATACGGCATGGCGGACCGGCCCGGCCTCGTCCCGGGCTTCGTCGGCGGCGCCATTGCGCTCACCGTCAATGCGGGCTTCCTCGGCGGCCTGATCGCCGGTCTGCTCGCGGGCGCCGTGGTGATGGCGATCCAACGGGTCCGTGTCCCGGCGCCGTTGCGCGGCATCATGCCCGTCGTCGTCATACCGCTCATCTCCGCCGCGCTCGTCGGCTTCCTGATGTTTCTCGTGGTGGGCAAGCCGATCGCTGCGCTGCAAAAGGGTCTGACCGACTGGCTGTCCGGCCTCACCGGCGCCAACGCGATCATCCTGGGCATCATCCTCGGCCTGATGATGTGCTTCGACCTCGGCGGCCCGCTGAACAAGGTTGCCTACGCCTTCGCGGTCGGCGGCCTCGCCAACCCCAACGAGGGCAGTCTCAAGGTCATGGCCGCGGTGATGGCCGCCGGTATGGTCCCGCCGCTGGCGATGGCGCTGGCCACGACCGTCCGCGGCCGGCTCTTCACCAAGGCCGAGCGGGAGAACGGCAAGGCGGCCTGGGTGCTCGGTGCCTCCTTCATCACCGAGGGCGCGATCCCCTTCGCCGCCGCCGACCCGCTGCGCGTCATTCCCTCCGCGATGGCCGGCGGCGCGGTCACCGGAGCCCTGTCGATGGCCTTCGGCTGCACCCTCCGCGCCCCGCACGGCGGCATCTTCGTCGTCCCGCTGATCGGTCAGCCGTTCCTCTACCTGCTCGCCATCGCCGCGGGTACGGCCGTCAGCGCAGCCCTGGTGATCCTCCTCAAGGGCCTGCGCACACCGCCGCACACCCGCGCCGCGGCCTCACCGGCCGACGACGAGGCCGAGGCGACGGTCGCCGCCTGACCCTTCCGCTTCACCCGAGCGTGTTCTGAGGGACGTAAGGCATGGTTACTCGTGCGTTAGTCGATCCTTAGCCGGCGCGACGAGAGTCATGAGTGTCACGCCGAAGGGCACCAGTCACCAGCTCGGGGGAATTCCTCATGCCGCTCGCCACCACCACCCTGCGTCGTGGTCGTCGTCTCGCGGTCGCCTCGGTCGTCGCGGCGGCGGCGCTCTCGCTGACGGCGTGCCAGGACGGAGGCGACAAGGCGTCGGCCGCGCCCTCCGGCGCGGGTTCGTCCACGGAGTCGTCCGCCACGGGCGGGCAGACGGGCGGTAACACCGGGTCCGCAACGGGGAAGGGTACGTCGCGTACGGGCACGAACGGGGGCCAGGTGTCGACGACGGGCGGCGCCGGTGGGCAGGGTGGTGCCTCCGCGGGCCGTAAGGGCGTCAGCGGCACATGGGCCGGCAGGCTGAACTGGCTCACCGAGGACAAGCTCACGGTGGCCCAGGACAGCGGTATGGAGCAGGCCTTCTTCATCCTCAACAGCACCAAGGTGCTCGGTGCGGCCGCGCTCTGTGAGGCCCCCGACGGCCGCGTCCACCTGGACAGCTCCGGCTACGGCACCACCCCGTGCACCCTCGCCGACCTGCGCAAGGCGGCCAGGACCGGCAGCGTCGATGTCCGGGTGACGGTGGAACACGGCGCCGCCACGAAGATCGTCGAGCACTACCACCCGTAAGCCCTCCGCAGGGTCCTCCAACGGGATCCCCACGTGCTCCTCAACCGAGCCCTTACGGCCCTTACGGCCCTTACGGGCCCCACGAGCCCCTACGGGTCCCTCAAACCGGTCAGCGGCCGTCGGAGTGTCCGGCGGCCGCTGAAGCAGTTTTTGGCGGCCGCTCAGATTCCCAGCCGGGCCGTGATGCCGTCGAGGACGCTGTCCAGGCCGGTTTCGAAGCGCCATTGCGGGTCGTCCTTGCGGGTGGCCTCGCGGAGGTAGCGGTGGTAGGTGGGGTAGCGGCCGGTGCTCATCAGGTAGCGCATCTGCGGGGCGAGGGCGAGCCGCACATCGTCGGGGCTGGCCCAGCCCTGCTCCCGCATCAGGCTGTGCTGGGCAACCTCCGCCGAAACCGCGCCGTGCACATAGGAGTTGACGGTCCCGAGGACGGCCATCATCGCGTCGATGCCGAGGCCCAGCCCGTCCAGAGCGGAGAGCGCCCGCTCGGCCGCAGCCATCCGGTGGGGGGTGAGCGCGCGCAACGACTGCGGTGAGGAGATCTGGATGAGCCAGGGGTGGCGCAGCACGATCTCCCGGCTGCGCAGCGCGTTGGCGCGCATGACGTCGCGCCAGTTCTCGACGTCGTCGGGGAGCGTGAGGTCCGCGTAGACCGCGTCCGTCATCAGGTCCAGCAGATCGCCCTTGCCGGAGACATAGCGGTAGGCCGCCATGGGGGCGACGCCCAGTTCGGTGGCCAGGCGCCGCATGGTCACGGCGTCGATGCCGTCGGCGTCGGCGATCCGTACGGCGGCTGTGGCGATCTTCTGCGGAGTCAGGGTGGCGCGGGGAGCCGGGGCCGGCCGGTCCAGGCGCTCCCAGAGGGAGACCGCCGCCGGGTCCGGCGCGTCCGTGGTGGATTCGGACGGCTGTTGGTCCTTGGCTTCGGCTCGCTTCTTGCCGGCGATGAGGCTCACTTCCTTCCTGGATCCTCCCGGAGCGTTGCGTACAACGTATCAGCAGTAGACGCTGTACACGCCGATGTGTACGTTGTATTCGCTCGATACGGCGTACACGCGCAGTGTGGTGAGGGGACGTCATGCCCCGTTGCCGCCAAGAGGCGGAGCCACGGAGTCACGGAGCCACGGAGTCACGGAGCCACGGAGTGAGGGGGCGCAATAATGACGACCAATGGCACGACGGGAGCGGTCGGCCAGGCCGGAGGGGCGGACCGGGCAGAGAGGGCCGGCGCGACGGGTGCGACAGGCACGACGGGCAAGGCCGGCGCGACGGGCGCGACGGGTGAGGCGGCGCCGACCGGGGAGCGGCCGACGCGGTCGTGGTACTTCGGGGTGTTCGGGCTGCTGCTCGGGATGTTCCTGGCGATGGTGGACGGTCTGATCGTCGGGACGGCGCTGCCCACGATCGTGGGGGAACTCGGCGGCCTGGATCACCTGTCGTGGGTGGTGACGGCCTATCTGCTCACCACCGCCGTGGCGACACCGATCTGGGGGAAGGCGGGGGATCTCTACGGCCGCAAGGGCACGTTCATGGCGGCGGTCGTGCTCTTCCTGGCCGGATCGATGCTGTCCGGGCTGGCGCAGGACATGGGGCAGCTCATCGCATTCCGGGCCCTGCAGGGGCTGGGGGCGGGCGGGCTGATGGTCGGGGCGCTGTCGATCATCGGGGTCCTGGTGCCGCCGCGGCAGAGCGGCCGGATGCAGTCGATGATCGGCGCCATGATGCCGGTGGCGTTCATCGGCGGGCCGCTGCTCGGCGGCTTCCTCACGGACCATCTGAGCTGGCGGTGGGCGTTCTACGTCAATGTGCCGATCGGGGTCGTGGCGCTGGTGATCGTCGGGGGGTGGATCCGCCTGGGCCGCGGCGGGCGGAGCACGGCGCGGATCGACTACCCGGGCGTGCTGCTGCTGTCCGCCGCCATCCTGGCGCTGACCCTGCTGGCCAGTTGGGGCGGCGTCCGGTACGGGTGGGCGTCACCGCAGATTCTCGGGCTGGCGGCGGTGAGTGTGGTGGCGTCGGCCTGGTTCGTACGGGTCGAGCGGCGGGCGGCGGAACCGGTCATCCCGCCCCGGCTGTTCCGCAGCCGCAACTTCACCGTGGCGCAGGTGCTGAGCTTTCTGGTCGGTGCGGTGATGCTCGGCGTGACCAGCTATCTGCCGCAGTACATGCAGTTCGTGCAGGGGCTGTCGCCGACGGCCGGCGGTCTGCTGTTGCTGCCGCTGATGTTCGGGATGCTCGGCGTGCAGCTCGGCACCGGGGCGCTGATCAGCCGCAACGGCCGCTACCGGTGCTACCCGATCCTCGGGGGCGGGGTGCTGACCGTGGGCCTGATGATCCTGCTGCTGCTCGGTACGGACACCGCGACGGCCCTGGCGTCCGCGCTCACGGCCGTCGCCGGAATGGGCATCGGGTTCGTCATGCAGAGCACCATGATCATCACCATGAACAGCGCGGAGCCCCGTGACATGGGCGCCGCCGGCGGCACGGTCACGCTGCTGCGTACGGTCGGCGGTTCGCTCGGCGTCGCCCTGCTGGGCGCCGTCTTCACCGGCCGGCTGCACGACGGGCTCGCCGGCCGGCTGGGGGAGGGTGCCGCGCGCCGGCTGACGGCGGGGGCCGGGCAGTTGACGCCGCAGGTGCTCGACGGGCCGGCCGCGCCGGTGCGGGACGCCTACCGGGCGGCGGTGACCAGCGGGCTGCACGGCGTTCTGCTCGGCGCCGCGGGGCTGGCGGTCCTCGGCTTCGCGGCCGCCTGGTTCGTACGGGAGGTGCCGTTGCGGAACACGGTGGATCCGGACGGCTGAGGGGGAGCGGAGCCCCGTACACAAGGCGGTGGCCGGTCCCGCCCGGGACCGGCCACCGCCTTCGCGCAGTTGTGCTGCGGGCGCCGTCGTCAGACCGCGCTGCCCGCCTGCCACTCGGACCAGGACAGGTTCCAGCCGTTGAGGCCGTTGTCCGGCTGGACGGTCTTGTCATGCGAGTTCTTCACGATGACGACATCGCCGATCAGCGACTCGTTGAAGAACCACTTGCCCGGGGTGTCGCCACCGCCGCCCTTGCTGTCCTGGAGACCGACGCAGCCGTGGCTGGTGCCGGAGTTGCCGAACACGGACGAGGAGCCCCAGTAGTTGCCGTGGATGAAGGTGCCGGACGACGACAGACGCATGGCGTGCGGGACGTCCTTGATGTCGTACTCACCGCCGAAGCCGACCGTGGAGCCGTCCATCCGGGTCTGCTCGAACTTCTCCGAGATCACCATCTGGCCGTTGTAGGTCGGGTGATCGGCGCTGCCGCCGGAGATCGGGATGGACTTGTAGGTCTTGCCGTCCCGCTTGACCGTCATGGTCTGGGTGTTCATGTCGACCGTGGAGACCTGCGAGCGCCCGATGGTGAAGGAGGCGGTCTTGGACTGCACACCGGTGATGCCGGCGCCGCCCTTCACCCCGTCCAGGTCGATCTTCATGGTGATCTTGGAGCCGGCCTTCCAGTAGTCCTGCGGCCGGAAGTCCAGGCGCTGGGCACCGAACCAGTGGCCGACGACCTGCTGGCCGCTGCTGGAGGTCACCTTGATGTGGGACTGGACGTCCTTCTTGTTGGTGATCGCCTTGTCGAAGTTGAAGGACACCGGCATGCCGACGCCGACGGTCTTGCCGTCGTCGGGGGTGTAGCTGCCGATGAAGCTGTTGGCCGAGGAGACCGTCGTGAAGCTGGCGTTCTCGGTGGCGGGCCGGCCCTTGGCGTCCTTCGCGTTCGCCACGATCTTGTACTTGGCGCCCCGGTCCAGCTGGGCGCCGGGCTTCCAGGACATGCCGTCGGCCGATATGGCACCGGCGACGGTCTTGCCGGAGTCGGCGGCGATGAGCTTCACATCGGTCAACTTGCCACCGGTGACCTTCACCCCGGTGTCGTTGATGCTGGCGTTGGTGGCGCCGTCCTCCGCCGAGACCTTGATCTTGGCGTCGGAGGCGTCCTTCTTGGCCGCGGCATCCGCACCGGCCTGACCGTTCTTGCCGTCGTCATTGCCGCCGGCCGAGGCGTCCCCGCCACAGGCGGACAGGGCGAGCGCACCCGCCGCGAACAGGGCGGTGACGGCCAGAGTGCGGCGCATCCGACGGCTGGGGCGCGGTGCGCCGGACACCGGCTGCTCGGCTGGCTGGAGCAGCTGGTGCGGGGTGCGGGACCGAGCGGGCGCGGGGTTGTCCGGCGATGTCACGAGCTGCTCCATACAGGGGTGTTGTGAATCCGTGCTGTTAAACAGCACCTACGGGCGGATTTGGTTGCGGGTACGGCCCTGGTGTGGCGAAGGTCACATTCGTGAAGGCAGGGGGTGGTCGGCCGGTCCCGATAGCCAGGTTCGCAGTGACGTGCCATGTTCGTCCAGGCGGGGTGGAGCGGAGGGTTGGGTCACCGGGGTCCCCGAGAGGCGGAGTGGGCTGGTGACTTGGGGGATGCGGCCCTCGCCGACGGGGGTCACCGGATCGAGGCCGAGCCGCGCCGCCAACTCCAGCGCCTCGGAGAGGGTGTTGACCGGGCCGCAGGGCACCGACGCGTCGGCCAGCCGTCCGGACCAGGCCTGCGGGGTGTCGGTGGCCAGCTTCGCTTCCAGCGCTTTGATGAGATCTGTGCGGTTTTGCACCCTGTCCTGATTGCGGGCGAACCGGACGTCGTCGGCAAGTTCCGGTGCGCCCAGCGTCTTCGCCAGCGCCCGGAATTGACGGTCGTTCCCCACCGCCACGGCGAGCAGCTGCCCGTCCCGGCAGACCAGCGTCTCGTACGGCGCGATGCTCGGATGGCGGTTTCCCATGGGGCCCGGATCGCGGCCCGTGGCCAGGTGGCCGGAGGCCTGGTTCACCAGTGAGCCCAGCAGAGAAGAGAGCAGATTCACTTCCACCAGCTGCCCCCGGCCGGTGCGGGCGCGGTGGTGCAGGGCCGCGAGGATGCCGGTGGCGGCGTCCTTCGCGGTCAGTACGTCGACCAGGGCGACCCCCGCCTTCAGCGGAGTGCCGCCGGGCTCGCCGGTGATGCTCATCAGTCCGCCGACCGCCTGCACCACGAAGTCGTAGCCGGGCAGCCGGGCGCCCGCGCCGGACCCGAAACCGGTGATGGTGCAGTGCACCAGGCCCGGGTTGGCGGCGCGGGTGGCGGTGTGGTCCAGGCCGTACGGGGCGAGCGAGCCGGGGCGGAAGTTCTCGATCAGTACGTCCGCCCGGCGCGCCAGCTCACGGGCCGCGGCCGCGTCCTTTGGGTCGCCGAGGTCCAGGGCCAGACCGCGCTTGGAGCGGTTCGCCGCGTCGAAGTACGCGGCGGTCCCGTCGGCCGCGAACGGCGGGCCCCAGGCACGGGTGTCGTCTCCGGTGCCCGGCCGCTCCACCTTGATCACCTCCGCGCCGAGGTCGGCGAGCGTCGCGGCCGCCAGCGGTCCGGCCAGCACCCGGCTGAAGTCCGCGACGAGAATGCCGTCCAGGGCGCGGGCGGGCGGCTCTCCGGGCGGGGCGGCGCCCGAGGGCTCGGCGGTGGCGGGCTCCGTGGTGGTGGCGGGCTCCGCGGTGCCGGCCGCCATGGCGGTGGCCTCCATGGCGGTGGCAGTGGTGTCGGCGTCGGCGGCCGGCCGGGGCTGGGGCCGGTGCGGCTGGGGCACGTGCGTACTCCTCATGTCGCGGACGAAGTGCCGTCATCGTCCGGGACGATCTTCGCCGGGGGAAGCCTCCGGAGCGGACAACCGGGCGGGGCGGACCCTGCCGCGTCGGCCTCTTGGCGGCCTCCTGGCGGCCTCCTGGCGGCCCCCTGGCGTCCTCTTGGCGGTCTGCGGCGGCCTCTTGGGAGCCGCTGCGCGACGTCGAGACGGGAATCTGGCGAAATGTCATAGGAGATGCGTCACTTCAGGACTTAAGTCCCAAGATCCCCTGTCCGAAGGACTGACGCGTGGTGTCTACTGGCTCTGCCCCAGCGCCTCATCCGTCCGGGAGGACCGCATGCTCCCCTCCGCTTCGATTCTGCAGCAGATCGGCCTCGGCGTGCTGCTCGCCGTGGGTATCGTCTGGGTCGTCGGACTGGCCAGACTCCTGCGCCGGGGGCGGTACGAGGCGGCCATGTGGCGTGACCAGCGGGAAATGCGGGCACGGTACGCGCCGCGCGGGCGGTTCGCGCCGCCCGGCCCGATGGCGCGGCCCGCACACCCGGAACGGCTCGGTTGTGTGCCGCGGCAGACCGGGCCGGCCGGGCCGCCCTCGGAGTGCGTGGAGCTGAGCGCCGCCGAACGCGCGGCGTTCGAGGGGCTCGTACGGCAGTTGACCAGCCGCAGCTGACCGGACAGCCGGCCGGGGAACGGCCCGGTCTCAGTGGACCGGGCCCAGCCTCAGCACGGCCAGGGCCGTCAGCATCTGCACCGATACCGCGGCCGCCGACTTCCACGTCGGCAGATGGTGCTGGCCCCGTATGAGCAGTACGGCGAGGACATAGCCGAACCCCCAGGTCGTCCAGGTCGCGACCTGCACGAAGGTGGCATCGGTCGGCAGCCAGGCCGCGATCGCCATCCGGGGCAGATCCGTCACCCAGAACAGCACGATGAACAGGCTTGCGGTCGGCGCGAAGCGGCCTATGCCGCCGAGCGTCCGGGCGATGGCGTGCGCGACCGCGCCCAGCGCGAGACTGGCCGCCAGTACGCCCGCCTCGGCCAGCCCGAGCAGCTTCAGCGCCTCGGTGGGGGCGACGGCCCACTGGGTGTGGAACGCGTCCACGGACAGCACCCCGATGCCGCCGCTGATCAACGACAGCAGCACCGCCGCACTCCAGGCACTCCGGTCCCGCGCCTCGTCCAGCACCTCCACGGGGCGGTACCAGAGCCCGAATATCAGTCGGTGCCACCACAGGCGGCGGGGCGCGCCCGGCTCGCGGGGGGCTCGCTGGACGAGCGTGGGTGGTGGCGGCTGGGGAGGCAGGGAGGGGGGTGGTGCGGACATGAGCCGTTTCTACCACCGGCCCGTGCACGGCGAGATGGGGGCGTCGGGCCACGGTACGGCCGGTGCGGATGAGACGCTCTCCCGGTGACCCTGCAGACACCGGAGCACGACGAGGCGCACGGCGGCGGGCTCGGCAGCCGGCTCAACTGGCTGCGGGCCGCAGTCCTCGGCGCCAACGACGGCATCGTGTCCACGGCCGGACTGGTCGTCGGAGTGGCCGGAGCCACCGATTCCCGCAGCGCCTTGCTGACGGCGGGGCTGGCCGGACTGCTGGCCGGTTCCATGTCGATGGCGGCCGGCGAATATGTCTCGGTGTCCACCCAGCGCGATTCGGAGAAGGCCGCGCTGGCCCAGGAGAAGCGGGAGCTGGCGACCGAACCGCAGGCCGAGCTCGTCGAATTGACCGAGATGCTGGAGGGCAAGGGACTCGACGAGCAGCTGGCCCGGGAGGTCGCCGAACAGCTCACCGAGCACGATGCGCTGCGCGCCCACGCGGAGGTGGAGCTGGGCATCGACCCCGACGCACTCACCAATCCCTGGCATGCGGCGGGTGCGAGCTTCCTCGCGTTCACGGCCGGGGCGTTGTTGCCGTTGCTGGCGATCGTGCTGCCGCCGGCCGCACACCGGTTGTGGATCACGGTGGTTGCGGTGCTGGCGGCGCTGGCGCTGTGCGGCTGGAGCAGTGCCCGGCTGGGCGCCGCGCCGGCGGGGCGGGCGGTGCTGCGGAACGTGGGGGGCGGCGTGCTGGCGATGGGCGTGACCTACGCCGCGGGGTCGGCGCTCGGGGCGGTCGGGGCGTGACCCGTCAGTGCCGCGGCCGGCGGCGGCCGTCGGGCCGGCCGGTCCCGTAGAGGTCTCGGTAGGACGGGAAGACGCCGCCGGGGCCGTCCACCGTTTCCGCTGCCAGGGTGGCCCGCACCACGGCGCGGGTCAGGACGTCCGCACCGGCGGACAGGATCTCGTTGAGCACACCGGCCTCGGCGTGCACGCCGAATGCCGGGTCGGTGGGGGGCTCTTCGGGGGTGAGCGGGCGGGCCGCGGTGGACAGCGCGAACACCGTGTCGCCGTCCGAGAGGAGATGGACGGGACGGATGGCGCGGGCCAGACCGTCATGAGCGGTCCCGGCGAGCTTGTGGGCCTGGGCGCGGGTGAGGGCGGCATCGGTGGCGACCACGGCGAGGGTCGTGTTGAGCGGCGGGCGGACGGATGCGGCCGAGCGGACCCGGGAGGTCTCCTTCGCCGCGGCCAGCCGGCGCAGGGCGGTGGCGTGCGCCTCGGGGGAGGGTAGGGCGGCGGGGCTCTCGTACAGCTCGCCGTAGAGGGCGCCGGTGCGCGGATCGGTGACGGAGCCCGCGGCATTGACGGCGGCCAGCGCGGCGACCGTGACGCCCGAGGGCAGGACCGCGCTCGCGGTGCCGATGCCGCCCTTGAGCCCGCCGGTCACCGCGCCCGTCCCGGCGCCGGTGTTGCCCTGTGCGACCGGGGCGCCGGGCCCGGTCTCCGCCGCGGCCGCGGCCGCCGCCCGGCCCAGCGCGGCGTCCGGGCGGGCCCGCCAGTCGCCGCCGCGCCCCAGGTCGAAGAGGGCCGCGGCCGGCACGACGGGCACGACCTGTGCGGGGTCGGGGCCCACCCTGAAGCCGCGGCCCCGCTCCTCCAGCCAGGCGGCGACACCGGACGCGGCGTCCAGGCCGAAGGCGCTGCCGCCGGTCAGCACGACCGCCTCGATCCGCTGGACGAGGTTGCGCGGGTCGAGCGCGTCGGTCTCCCGGGTGCCGGGGCCGCCGCCGCGTACGTCGACGGCCGCGATGGCGCCGCCCTCGGGGGCCAGGACGACGGTGGTGCCGGTCAGGTAGCCGTCGCCGGCCCGCCGGGCGTGGCCGACCCGGAGGCCGAGGACATCGGTCAGTGCGTCCTGCGGCCCCGCGGGGTGCGGCGGGTGCTCAGTAATCGGCCGGTCCCATCACGATGACCGGGTGCAGGTCGGGGTCGAGGGTGCGCAGCAGCTGCCGCATCACCTTGGGCTTGAGGCTCACACAGCCCTGGGTGGGGCCGTCGTGGTCGACATGCAGCCAGACGCCGCCGCCCTTGGCGTCGCCCCAGGGGCGCTGCGGGTCCAGGGGAGAGTTGCCGGGGTCCCGGTTGTAGTTGATGGCGATGACGTAGTCGAAGGCGCCGGCCAGCGGCTCGCCCTCCACACCGGTGCCCCCGGCGACAAAGCTGCCGTTGTGGTCGTAGGGGAGTTTGGTGCCCTCGGGGGCGCCGAGCAGACCGCCCGCGTCGGTGAGCGAGTAGACCCCGATGGGGGAGCGCAGGTCGCCGTAGTGGTGGTCGTCAGTCCAGCCGTGGGCGGCGTTGTGCGCGGGCCAGGTGGGGCTCGGCTCCCAGTCGTCCGAGCCCTCCTCGCGGGTGTAGAGGACGACACGGGACTCGAAGGAGTCCATGTCCTTCCCCGTGACGACCAGGACCTGTCGTGAGTTGGCCGGTATGCGCTTCCGGGCGGCGTCGCTGAGGCCCGGGATGGGCCGTCCGGCCGGGGGGTTCGGTGCGGCGTTCGGGGCGGATTTCGCGGCGGACACCCGGGTGCGTGGCGTGTCCGGGCCGGAAGCCGTCGTGGACGTGGTGCTCTTGGCGTCGGCCCCGCTGGTGTGGTCGTCGCCCGATGCCGGCCACGCCCACAGGGCGGTGCCGACCAGGGTGGAGAGGGCGAGACCGCCCACGGCCTTGCTGCGCCGGGACAGTCTCGGCCGCACGCGGGACTGAGCGTGGCGGGCCATGGCTGGCGTCTCCTCAGGTACGGACGGTGGTCGGTCCCGGGGTCTCCTGCGGTTCTTCCCCAGGGGAACCCCTGTCATAAAAAGGGCAATCTGCACCCTACCGCCTCCACGTCGACGCGCCTCCGCCGGCCCTGGTGAACAGCGGGGAACAAGGGCACGAAGGGGCGGGAAGTGGGGTCCATTGGTGGGTAATTGACGGGGTATGGGGTGACCGGTGGAGGTGGCGGCTCCGCTGGTGAGGGGCCGTCACCTGGAGGGGGGTGGGAGATGGCCGAATCTGATGCGGGATCAGGGCTGTTGCGGGGGTTTGCACGGCCGTTCGGCACACTTATGGGGGATGAGAAGAGAAGCCCGTGGGGGCGCCGCGGGAGGGCGTGTCGGCGCCCTTCCCGAGATCGGTGGCGGGGCGCTCACCGAGACGGGTGACGGGGCGGCTTCCGCTACTCCACCTGCGCGCCGCCCTGACGGGACGCGAGGGCGACGCCGGCCGCGACCGTGACGGATGCCACCAGGCCGGCTGCCAGGACCGCCCCGCGTCCGGCGAAGGTGCAGGCCAGGACCGCGAGCGACGACACCGGCAGCACCAGCTGCCGGGCCGGGCCGCGCTTTTGGTGCCGGGAGCGCATCAGCCGCACCGTCACCATGAACAGCGCGGCCGGCACCGTGACACAGGCGGTGCCGCGAACGCCGACAGCGGGGCCTTGCCGAAGGCCTCCGCCCGGTGTCGTACGCCGAGGCGAACCAGCTGAAGTTCCTCCACGCCCACCAGATGGCGAAGAGGAGCATCAGATACGCGGAGATGCCGTGCTCCGGGTGCCCCTCGGGCAGCGCGTGCGCCAGTTGGCGGCCGGCCTGGGCGATCGCCACGACGAAGCACAGGTCGAAGAAGAGCTCCAATGGGGTGGCGGTGCGGTGCTCCTCGTCGCGGGGGCGCGCCCGCATGAGGACCGGCACGTCAGCTCCTCTCGTCGGCCGGAGCGGCCGGCATCAGTACAGCGCGGGCGGGCGGTGCCGCCGATGAGGGGAGCGGGGCACGGCGTGTCGTGCCGTCCCGTGGGGCGGCTACTCGGCGACCGCCTCCACGATCGAGGAGAAGGCCGGTGTGGGCAGCACCCGCGTCAGCCGGAATCCGCCGGCCGACAGCAGCGTCGCGAACTCCTGTGCCGTCCGCTCCTGCCCCTCGAACACCGCCATCATCGCGACGTCCAGGGTCTTGCCGAAGTGCGGGGCGTTGCCCGGCGGCAGTACGGAGTCGATGACCAGCAGCCGGCGGCCGGTCTCCATGGCCCGGTGGCAGGCACGCAGGATGCGCAGGCAGGCCTCGTCCGGCCAGTCGTGCAGGACGTGCTTGAGCACATACACGTCACCGCCCTCCGGTACGGACGCGAAGAAGTCGCCCTCCTCGGTGCGCCAGCGGCCCTTCAACTCGTCGCCTTCCAGGAGGTGATGGGCCAGCGGCGGCGCCTGGTCGAAGAGCACACCCGTCAGGTGCGGGTGGCGGCGCAGCGCCGCGCGCAGCAGACCGCCGCGGCCCCCGCCGACGTCCACGACCGTGCCGGCCTCGGGGAACGGGTACACGGCCGCCACCGCCTCGTCGACCGGGGCGGACAGCGACGACATCCCGTTGTCGAAGAGCAGCCGGGCGGCCGGATCCGACAGCAGATGCTCGAAGAGCGGCGCGCCGAAGAGCCGCTCGAAGGACGCGCCGCCGTGCTGGACGGCCTCCGGGACGGCGGCCCAGGCCCGCAGGAACAGCTCGCCGGTCATCATCATGACGGCGGGGTGCAGCGAGTCGGGCGCGTCGGTACGCAGCAACGCCGCGGCCGGCGTCAGGTGGTAGGCGCCCGCGGTGTCCTCCCGGAAGATGCCGCGGGTGGCCAGATAACGCAGTATGCGGCGCAGATGCGGGGCGTGTGTGCCGGTGGTGGTGGCCAGCTGCTCGGCGCTGCGCGGGCCCTCGGCGAGATGGTCGGCGAGCCGGTGGTGCGCCGCGGTGCGCAGGGCCGCGGAGAAGAGAGGGCCCATGGCCTGTTCCATCAGATGAGCCGTGAGGTCCCCGGGCTTGCCGGCCGGTCGGTTGGGGGAAGTGGCCAATGTCAGCCTCCAGTCATCGGCTTGGATGTGCCGGCCCCGGTCGCAGTCAGGATGAGCCACGGTTGCAGTCGCGGGCTCCGGTGTCACCCACGGGCGGTGGAGCACCCGCGAAGTCCGGCCAGGGAAGGGCGAGTACCCCTGTGGGACGGCTCCGGGAAGGGCGAATACCCCTACGGGACGGGTCCGGGAAGGGTGGGGGGCCGTCGCTCGGCGCGGGGTGGTGATCCATGGTCGAATGCGTGTATGAGCGACAGCGACACGACAGGCAGGCCCCGCCCGACCGATGACGCCGAGCACCGCGACGACTGTGCCCCCGCCGCCGTCCTGGCACCCCTCGACGACCGCCTCGTGGACCTCGTGGCCCTCTACGAAGACCTGCACCGCCACCCCGAACTCGGCTTCCAGGAAACGCGTACGTCCGCCGAGGCCGCCCGCCGGCTGACCGGCTGCGGCTATGACGTCACCACGGGCATCGCCAAAACCGGCGTCGTCGGCATCCTGCGCAACGGCCCGGGTCCCGTGGTCCTGCTGCGCGCCGACATGGACGCGCTGCCCGTCACCGAGAACTCCGGCCTGGAGTACGCCTCCACGGTCCCCGGCCTGATGCACGCCTGCGGGCATGACGTCCATGTGACCTGTCTGCTGGGCGCCGCCGATCTGCTCGCGGCCGGCCGCGCGCACTGGTCCGGCACGCTGATCGTGCTCTTCCAGCCCGCCGAGGAGGCCGGCAGCGGAGCCCGCGCCATGCTCGACGCCGGCCTCTACAGCAAGGACCTGGTCCCCACGCCCGATGTGGTGCTGGCCCAGCATGTCGCGCCCTTCGGCGCCGGGCTGATCGCGTACTGCCCCGGCCCCTGCATGGCCGCCGCCGACAGCCTGGCGATCACCTTCCATGGCACCGGCGGCCATGGCTCGCGGCCCGAGACCACCGTCGACCCGATCCTGATGGCGGCGTCCTTCGTACAGCGGGTGCAGTCCGTGGTGGCCCGCGAGGTCGCAGCGGGGGACCGGGCGGTGGTCAGCATCGGCTCCTTCCACGCCGGGGACACCGCCAACGTCATCCCCGACCGGGCCGTCGTCCGGCTCAGCGTCCGCACCTTCGACGAGACGGTGCGCACGGCCGTGCTGGCCGCCATCGACCGCATCGCGCGCGCCGAGGCCGCCGCCTCCGGTGCGGACCGGGCGCCCGAGACCGAGGTCCTGGACTCCTTCCCCGTCACGGTCAACGACTCCGCGACCCTGCGGCAGGTCAATGAGCAGTTCACCGAACTCTTCGGTGAGCAGCGGCTGTTCGCCTACGGGCCGGCGACCGGCAGCGAGGACGCCGGACTGCTGGCGACCGCCGCCGGGGCGCCGCTCTACTACTGGTGGCTGGGCGGCTGGGACCCGGAGGAGTTCCGTACGGCACTGGAGGCCGGGCGGCTCGCGCAGGACATCCCGTCCAACCATTCGCCGCACTTCATACCGGTGGTCCGGCCGACCCTCACCATGGGCGTCGAGGCGCTGACCGCCGCCGCGCTCAACCAGCTGGCTCCGGCCGGCACGGACGCGGCGGAGCCGACGGACGCGACCGGCCCCGCGTAGACGGCGGGACGGGCCGGCTCGGGCGGCCCGCGGGACAGGCCGGGCCGGGCGGGGCGATGCGACGGGCGGTCCGGGCGGCGGGACGGGTCGGTCCGGGCGGGGTGACGGGCCGGTCGGGCGGGGTGACAGGCCTGGCCGGGAGGGGGCGGCAACCGTTTGACCTTGTGCCGGGCCGGCTCGGGCGGGGTGGCGGGACAGGCCTGGCCGGGCGGGGCGGCCGCAACCGTTTGACCTTGTCCTTGGGGGAAGCCCCAGCATCGGCTGTGCCGGGCGAGACGCCCGGCACGAGGAGGGCGGACGGGTGGACGGACGGGCCGGCGGACAGCTGAGCGGAGGCGTGGGCGGGGCGCCGTACGGGGGCGGTGAGCTGCTGACCATCGGAGCGTTCGCGCGGGCCTGCCGGCTCTCGCCGAAGGCGCTGCGGCTCTACGACGAGCTAGGCCTGCTGACCCCCGCCCGGGTCGACCCGCACAGCGGCTACCGCCACTACGCGCCCGCCCAGCTGGAGCAGGCGCGGCTGGTGGCCTGGCTGCGCCGGCTCGGCATGCCGCTGGCCCGCATCCGTGAGGTGTGCGAGCTGGCGCCCGCCGAGAGCGCCGCGGCGGTCGCCGCGTACTGGGCCCGGGTCGAGGCCGACACCGCCGCCCGCCGGGACCTGGCCGCCTTCCTCGTCGACCAGCTGTCCAGGAAGGACACCGGCATGACCGAACCGCGTACCCCCTTGACGATGCGCTGCGCCGCCCTGACCGATCAGGGACTGCTGCGCCCGGCCCACCAGGACGCCGCCTACGCGGGAGGGCGGCTGCTGGCCGTGGCCGACGGCTACGGCCCCGGCGGCGGCCGCGCCGCGACGGCCGCGATCGAGGCGCTCAAGGACCTGGAGCACCGGGACCTGACCTCGGCGGATCTGGTCGCCGTCCTGGAGGAGGCGGCCCATCGCGCCCATCGTGCCCTTCGCGCCGCCCCGCCGGCGGACGAGGCGAGCGGCAGCACCCTCACCGCGCTGCTCCGCTCCGGCGCGCAGCTGGCGCTGCTGCACATCGGCGACTCCCGCGCCTACGTCCTGCGCGACTCCGGCTTCTTCCGCATCACCCATGACCACAGCCTGGTCCAGTCGCTGGTCGACGAGGGCCGGCTCACCCCGGAGGAGGCGTCGTCGCACCCTCAGCGAGCCCTGCTGCTGCGCTCGCTCGAGGGCGGCACCGAGTTCGCCCCCGACCTCCAGCTCCTGGCGGCACGGCCCGGTGAGCGCTACCTGCTCTGCACCGACGGCCTGACCTCCGTGGTGCCGGCCGAGACGATCCAGGACGTGCTGACCACGGCCGACGCCCCCGACCAGGCCGTACGGCAACTGATCCGGCTGGCCCGCGAGGCGGGGGCGCCGGACAACGTGGCGTGCGTGGTGGGGGAGTTGGCGGTGTCCGGGGCGGTGGGGGCGGCTGCGTAGGGGGACACCCCTGGGGCGGGTCCGGGACCGCCGTGCCGAGCGGAGACCCGAACCCGCCCGTCCGGGCAGGCCTCAGGGGCGCGGTGGCCCCTGAGGGGTGACGCGGTGGCGGAGCCGGTGGCCCCGCCGCGTGCGGCCGTCGGCGGGCTCAGGCCAACCCCTTGAGCATCCCCTTGAAGTAGAGCTGCGGCAGCCCGTAGCGCTTGAGGAACCACATGTCGGTGCGCTCGCGGGTGGTGTCGATGAAGGGGATCGACGGGGTGGGCCGCAGGTCGTAGTCGAACTCGGCGAGCAGCATCTTGTGCCGGGCGGTGACCAGGGGGCAGGAGGTGTAGCCGTCGTAGCGGGCGGTGGCGGGGCGTCCGCGCAGTCCGGCGAGGAGGTTGGCGACGACGACCGGGGCCTGCTTGCGGATCGCGGCACCCGTTTTGGACGTCGGGAGGTTGGCGACGTCACCGAGGACGAACACCTGGGGGAAGTCGGGGTGTTGGAGGGTTTCCCGGTCGGCCTTGACGTACCCGTACGGGGAGTCGGGGTCGGCAAGCGGGCCGTCGGCGAGCCATTCGGGGGCGCGCTGCGGCGGTACGGCGTGCAGCAGGTCGTAGCGGACGGTCTCGGCCGTGCCGGTGGTGTGATCGGTGATCACCGCCTCGCGCGCCGCGCCGTCGAGCCGGGTCATCTCGGAGCTCAGCCGCACCTCGATGCCGTACCGCCGGGCCGTCTCCGTCAGCGCGCGGGAGAAGACCGGCACCTTGAACATCGCGGGCTCCGGGAGCACCAGGATGGTGCGGATCGCGCCCAGCACCCCGCGCTTGCGCCAGTGGTCGGCCGCCAGATACGCGATCTTCTGCGGGGCGCCGCCGCACTTCACCGGCCCGGACGGCATGGTGAACACGGCCGTGCCGCTGCGCATCCGGCGGATCAAGTCCCAGGTGAGCGGCGCGAGATCGGGCCGGTAGTTGCTGCTCACCCCGCCGTGCCCGAGGGCCGCGGACAGGCCGGGCACTCCGTCCCAGTCGAGCTGCAGGCCGGGGCTGAGGACCAGCCGCCCGTAGGAGAGGACCCGGCCGGACGCGGTGGTGACGGTACGGGCGGCCGGGTCGACGGCGGTGGCGCGGTCGCGCAGCCAGCGCACGCCGGGCGGTATGACGTCCGCCTCGGTGCGCAGCGAGGCGCGCAGTGGTGCCTGGCCGCCGCCGACCAGCGTCCACAGCGGCTGGTACCAGTGCGTCTCGGAGGGTTCCAGCAGGGCGATGTCCCGGATTCCGGCGCGGCGTAGCCGGGCGGCGACGGTGATGCCTGCGGTGCCGCCACCGACGATGAGGACCTGGTGGTGGGACGGGGCGGCGGGTGCGGGGGTCATGTGCTCCTCCTGATGGGTCGGTGGACAAGGGCGAGGGTGTGGTGGACGGCCGAGGGGCGGGAGCCGTGGGCCCCGGGGTGGGTCAGGGGGCCCAGAGGCGGGGCAGGGCGGTGGCCGCCATACAGATGGCCAGGACGGTGACGAGACAGGCGAAGGCCGTGGTCAGGGTCTGTGGGCGCAGGCGGGTGGTGAGGCGGTTCCCGAGGTGGCTGCCGACCGCCGCGCAGGCCGCGAAGCCCGCCAGCAGCGGCCAGTCCAGGGCTCCGGTGCCCGCCCTGGTGCCCAGTGCCGTCAGGGAGTTGATGAGGATGACGAGGAGCGAGGTGCCGATCGCGACCGGCATCTCCAGGCCCAGAACCAGAGTGAGGGCCGGTACGACGACAAAGCCGCCGCCGACCCCGAAGAAACCGGTGAGCAGCCCGACGGCGGAGGCGGTCATGGCGAACCGGAGGGGGCGGGTGGGGCGGGTGGGGCGGGCGGAACGGACCCGGCGGGCAGGCTGTGCGGGCTGTGCGGGAAGTGAGGACTGTGCGGTCGGTGCGGTCGGTGCGGTCTGTGCGGGATCCCGTAAGGCCACCGGCTTCACAAGGTCCCGTAAGGGCACAGCCCCAATGGAATCCCCAGGGGAAGCCTCTGCGGAATCCCCAGCGGAAAACAACCCTGCGGGACCCCCTGCGGAATCCCCTGCGGAATCCCCTAAGGACGCGCTCCCCGTGGGCTCTTCCAGCGACACGCTCCCCGCGGCCTCCCGCAAGGGGCCGCCGCCACGCGCCGCCACCCGCCATTCACGCAGTCCCCGCACCACCAGCATCGCCGCCACCACGAGCAGCAGACCCGCGAACGCCGCCATCAACATCGCAGGGTCCAGCGCCGCGCTCCACCGGGAGCCGAGATAGCTGCCGGCCGTACCGAGCACCCCGAAGACCGCACCGGCCGCCCACCGGACCCGTCCGGCACGGGCATGGCAGACCAGCCCGGTCACCGCGCCGACCGTGACGACGATCAGCGCGCCCGCGGTCGCCTCGTGCGGCGACTGCCCCAGCAGATAGACCAGCGCGGGCACCGCCAGCACCGAACCCCCGCCGCCGAGCGCGCCCAGCAGCAGACCGATCAGCAGTCCGCAGGGCAGCGCCGCGGCGGCTATGAGGACGGACATGAGGCCCGCGGCGCAAGGGCGACGGCCGGGCTTTCGTCGGACCACTCCGCGACGAAGGCGAACCGGTCGCCGCGGACCACCGTCTCGCGCCACTCCACCGGCCGTTCACCGGCGCGCCCCAGCCGCTCGATGGTGAACGCCGCCTCGCGGTCTGCCAGACCCAGCAGCCAGGCCTGCCGGATGTCCGGCAGGAACGGCTGGATCCGCTCCCGGCCACCGGTGACCTTCACCCCGCAGCGCCGCGTCAGCTCGCCGTAGAGCGAGGTGTGCCCGAAGTCCGTGTTCAGCAGCGGCTCGGCGACCTCGGCGGGCAGATACGCGGTGTCGTGGGCGAGCGGTTCGCCGTCCGCGAGCCGCAGCCGCTCCAGCACGACCAGTGGCGCATCCGGAACCAGCCCCAGCTGCCCGGCGATCGTCCCGTCCACGGTCCGCTCCAGCCGCAGCACCTCGCTGCGCTGCTCCACCCCCTGGCCCTCCAGCTCGCGGAAGAGGCTGTAGAGCGAGCCCAGCGGCTGCTGTATGCGACGGGTGTCCAGCCGGCTGGTGCGGCCGCGTTCGGCGATCACCAGGCCGTCGGCGCGCAGCTTGCGCAGCGCCTCACGGACGGTGTGCCGACTGACCTCGTACTCGCCGGTGAGCCGGTGCTCGGCCGGGAACTCCGCGCTGAATTCGCCGGCTTCCATCCGGCGGCGCAGATCGGCGAAGAGCTGCGCCCACAGGGGCAGCGGCGAGCGCCGGTCCAGGGGACGCGGGCCGTGCGCGCCGTCCGGCGGCTCGGTCGTCATGGTGGGTTCCTCCGCGGGCGTAACGGGGTGGACGGCGGTCCGTTTGGTGGTGCGGTTGGTGGTGCAGTTGGTGACGCCGAGTCAGCCGGGGTGAGGTCATGCGTGCCCCTTGGCGCGAAGTCGCAAGGGGCGCCTGCTGCCTTGTCACGTGTGACACCGGACGCGAGTCCACGCGCCTTCGCCTGATGTGACGTCACATGGGTGCCGGGCAGGCGGCCCCGGCTTGTCGCGCCGCCCCCCGGCTACCTAATGTACGTACATCCGTGCATCCGCACAACGCACTCCGCCCGAGCGGGCTCCAGCCGCCGCGCACGGGCCCCGCGCACCCCTGGAGGCCGACCGTGCACTTCGTGCAGTACTACCTCGACTGCCTCTCCCAGGCTTCGTATCTGATCGGCGACGAGACCACCGGCCGCGCCGTCCTCGTCGACCCACGCCGCGATGTTGACGACTACCTGTACGACGCGGAAGCCGCCGGCCTGCACATCGAACTCGTCATCGAGACGCACATCCACGCCGACTTCCTCTCCGGCCACCTCGAACTCGCGCGGGCCACCGACGCCGCCATCGCCTTCGGCGAAGCCGCCGAAACCGGCTTCCCCATACGGCGGTTACGGGATGGCGAGCGCCTCTCGCTCGGAGTGGACGACGGGGAGGGGGTCACCCTCACCGTTCTTGCCACCCCCGGCCACACCCTTGAATCCATCTGTCTGGTCATCCGGGAACACCCCGATGACGAGGTGCCGTTCGGCGTGCTCACCGGCGACACTCTCTTCGTCGGCGATGTCGGCCGCCCCGACCTGCTCTCCTCCGCCGGGCACACCCCGCAGGACATGGCCGCCCGTCTGCACCGTTCCCTGCACTCCAAACTCCTGACCCTCCCGGACGCGACCCGGGTCTTTCCCGCACACGGCGCCGGCTCTGCCTGCGGCCGCAACCTCTCCACCGAGACCAGCTCGACCATCGGCGACCAGCGCCGTTTCAACTACGCCCTGCAGCCCATGCCGGCGGCCGACTTCGTCCGCCTGGTCACCGCGGGACAGCCCGCCACCCCCGGTTACTTCGCGCACGACGCGGCCCTCAACCGCGACGGCCACCCTCCCCTGGAGCCCGGCCCGCCGGTCGCCCTCACCCTGGACGAGGCGCTCGCGGCCCGCGACCGGCAGGGCGCCGCCCTCCTCGACTGCCGCCCGCTGGCCGCCTACACCCGGGCGCATCTGGCCGGTTCGCTCCACACGAGCCTGGACACCCGCTTCGCGGAGTACGCCGGCAGCGTGGTCGCCCCGGGCACCCCCATCGTGCTGCTCGCCGACCCCGGAACGGAGCAGGAGGCCCGCCTCCGCCTCGCCCGTATCGGCTACGACCGCGTCCTGGGCCATCTGCCCGACCCGGCCGCCGTGCTGGACGCCATGCCCGCCCTCGCCCGGCGCAGCCACCGCGTGCGCCACGACGAATTGCCGCTGCCGCTGCCGCTGCCGCCGTCGCCGTCGCTGCCGCCGTCACCGTCGCAGAACGAGTTGCCCGGTGGACGGCCGGCCGATGCCCGGAAGCCCGATGGCGGCCACTCGTCCGGTATCCAGCTGATCGACGTCCGTAATCCGGCCGAGTACGAGGCGGGCGCGTTCCCCGGCGCCCGCAACATCCCGCTGGCCGGACTCCCGCATCGCATCAATGAACTGGACCCGGCCCGCCCGGTGGTCCTGTACTGCCGCAGTGGCAACCGGTCGGTGATCGCGGCGGCACTGCTGGAGGCGCACGGGTTCGGTGAGGTGTGCGATGTGGTGGGCGGATACCAGGCGTTGGCGGCGGGCGTGGCCTGAGTGCGCGGCCCGGTGGGCCGACGTCCCGACCGCGCCGGCCCGACCGACGGCGTACGCCTTCCGGTCCGCCCCCAATACGCACACGCTTCCCGGTAGGCACACGAGAACCCGGCGAGGGCCCGGCAGGGAGCGGCAAGGCGACCAGAGACGGGTGGGCGCGACTCCCGGTTCCGCCCGTCCGCCCGTCCGCCCGTCCGGGTGAGGTGAGGGCGACCCGCGCCGTGGCCGTCAGAGAAAACGTAAAAGGTGGAAGGAAGCAGAAGGAAGGAAGAAGGAGGGCGGGGAGGAGGATGGGCCGCGCCGGAAAGGGGCAGTAAGCCTGGGGGCAGGCGCATACGGCCGGAGGAGCCGGTGCGCGTGGCCGAAGGACATGGTGCGGTCGGCCTGGTGCGGTGAAGCGGGAACTCCCGCGATGCGGCGGTGGAGTCCGCTGGGGTGAGCCGGAGAGGCCCGGCGTGGGTGATGCCGCGCGGGGTGCGGGCGGGGCGGGCGCAGGCCTCATACAGCGGACGTTCAGCGAACGTTGATCGATGATCTACATCCTGATCCGCATGTTGCGCAGTATGACCTCAGAGTATGCAGATGACGCCCGGTACGTGAAGGAACCGGAGGCGTCACGGATCGCCCTCACCTGGAGCGGAGAGCCCGGACGCCACGAGGAGTTGACGCACGGCATGCTCCTCGACCAGGCCGAGCGGGCCGCCGCCGCGCTCACCCGCCTCGGGGTCCGGCCCGGTGACCGGGTCGCGGTGCATCTGCCGCTGGTGCCCGAGTCGGTGATCGCCACGCTCGCCTGCGGCCGCCTGGATGCGATACGCACCACGCTGCCGGTCTCGTTGACGGTGCCCGAACTGGTCGCACGGACGCGTGAGTCCTCGGCCCGAGTGCTGATCACAGCCGATGCGGCGTTCTGGGACGGGGCAGTACGGCCGGTGAAGGCGCTGCTCGACCACGCACTGGCCCGGGGCGCGGCCTCGGGGGGCGTGCCGGACCGCACCGTGCTGGTGGTGAACCGCTGCTCCCGGCCGGTCTCCTGGAAGCCCGGCCGCGACCTGTGGTGGCACGAAGCACTGGGCCCCCGGACCGCCACCCGCTGACAACAACTGCCCTGGGAGAGGCCTCCCACAGCCCCGGACTCACAGCCCCCGACTCACGGCCCCGGACTCACAGCCACGGACCCGAGCCGCAGACCTCGCAGCCACTGATCCGCGCTCGCGGACCCCAGCCCCGGCCCTTCAGCCACTGACTCGCACCCGCGGCACCGCACGCGCTCACCCGCAGTTACGGTCCCGGAGCCCACGCCCAACCAGGGGAGGCGCGGCCCTCGGCCGGCAAGAAACCACGGCCGTCTCCCGCTGGTGGGAGACGTGCCTCTCTCCTGCCGGTGGGAGACGAGGCCGGTGCCCCCTGACGGGATGCGGCACTCGACCCGCCCCGTAAGGGGAGATGCGGCCCGCAGGCCGCCCCTTTCGGAACATCGCGGCCCCGCACCCACCGACCTCTCCGACGGGAAGCACAACCGCGCCCCGCGAGAGGGCATCGAGGCCAGAGGGGCCAGCGAGGCCAGAGGGGTTAGCAAGGGACAGCGGGGCCAGCAAGGCCAGAGGGGCCAGCGAGGGCGGCACCATCACCCACTCCGGCACCATCACCCACTAAGGCCACAGAACGGGCCATGTGCCCCACCAGTGCCTAGCGTGGAGTGCGTGCCACCGCCATCAGATGTCTCATCTGTCCTATCTACCTCACCTCTCCCGGCCGCGGACCCGGCAGCACCACTGGCGCCGCCGCGGCCGAGGTCACCGGTGGTTCACGCGGCGCCGGTGGGCCCGGCCGGTGCGCTTCTCCTGATCGTCGCCCACGCCCTGGGCAGCCGCATGCGGCGGAACGTCCGTCCCGCACTGCGCCCCGATGCCGTGCTCACCGCCCCCTTCCGCACTCTCGGTGTCGCCCACCGCCCTACCGCCCGGGTCAATGAACCGGCCGCCCGTCGATTTCTCCGACCGGGCCGCCGCACCCTCCCCCGACCGGAAAGGCTGCTGTCCCATGGCCCGCCATGAGTACGCACACCCCCGCCACCCCCTGCCCGGCACCGACCGGAACCGGCCCTTCAGGCGCAGCCACGCCTCTCAGGGCCCGCCGACCCGTCCCCAGGACGGCCATCGCCCGCACCCCATACCCACCCACGACAAGGGGCGTTAGCAGGCGAGGACAAGAGCCCCTGCTGCGGCGGGCGTTCAGGCGGGCGTTCAGGCGGGCGGTACGGCGCCGCCGGCCAGGTCGGCCGGCCGGCCCGCGTGAGCACAGGTATCCCGCCGACCTGCACCACGGCCGGCAATGGCACGATGGCGCAATGGCGACACATCCCGCGGACTCTTCGGAACACCGCCCCGCAGATCCCGAGCGTTGGGCGGGTGGGGCATCGCTGCATGAGGACCTTCTCGCGGCGAAGACGCAGGTGTACGACCCGTGTGGGTTCATCTGCTCGCGGCCGGTGCCCGAAGCGGAGAGCGCCGAGTACGCGGCCCATGAATTCACGCTCGACGGCTCCGCCGTCAGGTTCCGGGTGGCCAAGACGACCCCGACGAAGGTCGGTCAGTTCGTGACGGTGTGGAAGCGGAGCCCCGGCGGGCCCATTCAGCCGTTCGACTCCGCGGACCCGGTCGATCTCTTCGTCATCAGCTGCCGCCAGGGCCGGGAGTTCGGGCACTTCGTCTTTCCGCGGGACGTGCTCGGTGAACGGGGCATCGTTTCCCGCAACGGCTCGGGCGGAAAGCGGGCGTTCCGCATCTACCCGCCGTGGGTCGAGACGACCAATCGCCAGGCCAGCAGTGCACAGGCGTGGCAGGTGGACCACTTCCTGCGGATCGGTGCGGACGGCTCCCTCGATGCGGTCCGCGCCCGGCAGCTCTATCACCCCTGACCGGCGGGGGACCGGTGCAGGGAAGGCCGCTGGTGCCAGGCCGTTGCGGCTCTGGCATCTCCCGCGGCCGCCGTCCGCCGGTGGAACGTGCACGGGGGGCGGCGCCACGCTGCGGCGGCCTACGGGGGAGAGGGCGCCGTGAGCCCGTGCTGACCGGCGACCGCGCCCGGCGCGCCCGTACCCTGGAGGGGTGAGCACCACCCCCGAACCCGAGTCGGCCCCCACGTCCCAGGACGCGTCCGAGGCCGCGCAGGCCCCCGCGCCTTCGCCGGCTGCGCGCCCGGCCCCCAAGCCCGCAGCGAGGCTGATCTTCGACGACCCGCTGAACCAGCAGTCCTCGGACGACACCGACCGTGGCTGGGGCGAGCGCCCGAACGGCAGTGACAGCGCCGCCGACCTCGCGCGCTTCCTCGACGAAAAGCCGCCCCACCACCTCTGAGCGAGGCGAGAGGGCGGCGCGGACCGGCCGCCGTCGGCGCCTGCTGCTACTCCTGAGTCTTCTGTGTGCCGATGGTGCCCGTGTGGCGATAGGGCACGGACGGCGAGCCGTTGCGCTGCGCGAGCAGTGCATCGCGGATCTTGATGAGCAGCTCGACCTCGGTCGGGTCGACGGGGGCGTTGTCGACCGGCTTCCTGGCCGCCTGGCGTTCCTTCCACTTGTTGATCGGAAGGATCATGAGGAAGTAGACGACCGCGGCGGTGATCAGGAAGGTCAGGGCGGCGCTGAGCACCGAGCCCCACAGGATGTAGATGCCGTCGGTGAATGCGCCGGTCTTCTTGTCCGCGTGGCACTCGGTGAGACAGGCCTTGTAGTTGTCGAGGTTCTGCGAGCCCAGCGCGCCGATGATCGGGTTGATCACGCCCTTGACCACTGCGTTCACAATGTTCGTGAAGGCAGCACCGACGACGACCGCAACCGCGAGTTCGATGACGTTGCCGCGCATCAGGAATTCCTTGAATCCCTGCAGGACGCCCTTGCTCTCGCTCACCAGACAGCCTCTTTCCACGCTCACTACGGATGGTGCACCAACAATCAGCACCGCAATTTACGTCAGGGCGGGGTGGAGGTGTCCAGTCGTGGACCATGAACCCGCGGTCGGCCGGAGCGTCGGTGCGCGTCCGGCGGAGGGCGTCTTTCCGACGGACGCCGTGGGCATGGACCGCGGTACCGGTGCGGTGGGCGCGCCCCCATTGGCGCGCGGCGGATGCCCCGCCACCCGCAGCAGTCTCGCGTGCGGGGAAGGCAGATGCCACTTGATCTTGGAGCATCGGTTACCGCCCTCCCGCGGCCGTTGCCGACGGGCAGCCCGGGGCGGGAGCGGCTCGTACGGCACCGTACGACGCCCCGCCGGCCAGTACTGCGGCGGTCATCGCCAGGGCGGCGGTCAGCATGCGCCGCCGCCCGCCCCGTCCGTCACGGCCCCGGCCGCCGCCGGCTCGTACGGGAGCGAAGTGCGGCACTTCACAGGGCGGGGGAGCGGGGAGCGGAGGGGGTAGGAGGCCGGGGCCGGGGCCGGTATAGGCGTAGGGAGGGGGAACGGACGAGGCACGGGGCATGGTGGGCACCGCCTGTGGTGAGGGCTTCGGACGAATCGGTGCTCACCACCGTGCCGGAATCCGCACCGGCCCGCTCCGGGCTGTGGACGGCCCCGTCCCTGTGGACAACCCGGCCACCCGGAAGGGGGAGGCCGGGCCATCCGCCGGGCCATCCGCCGGGCCATCCGCCGGGCCGTTACGGCAGGTCGATGCCCAGGTCCCAGCCGGTGTGGACCTCGGTGCACAGGCAGTTGCGGGCGGCGTTGTCGGGGAGCGCGGAGACGGTGTCGAACAGGATCTCGCGCAGCCGGCCCACATTCTCGGCGAAGACCCGGAAGACTTCCTCGTGGGAGACGCCGTCGCCGGTCTCGGTGCCCGCGTCCAGGTCGGTGACCAGCGCCAAGGACGCGTAGCACAGGCCCAGTTCGCGGGCCAGGACGGCTTCGGGGTGGCCGGTCATGCCGACCACCGACCAGCCCTGCGCGGCGTGCCAGCGCGACTCGGCGCGGGTCGAGAAGCGGGGGCCTTCGACGACGACGAGGGTGCCGCCGTCGACCGGCTCCCAGTCCCGGCCACGGGCCGCCGTGAGGGCGGCCTGCCGCCCGGCGGGGCAGTACGGGTCGGCGAAGGTCAGATGGACGACGTTGGGGATCTTTCCGTCGGGGAGCGGCTCGCCGTCGAAGTAGGTCTGGGTACGGGCCTTGGTGCGGTCGACGAGCTGGTCCGGGACCAGGAGCGTGCCGGGGCCGTATTCGGGGCGCAGGCCGCCGACCGCGCACGGGGCGAGGACCTGGCGTACGCCCAGCGAGCGCAGCGCCCACAGGTTGGCGCGGTAGTTGATGCGGTGCGGCGGGAGGTGGTGGCCGCGGCCGTGCCGGGGCAGGAACGCGACCTGGCGGCCGGCGATCTGCCCCAGGAACAGCGAGTCGCTGGGGCGTCCGTAGGGGGTGTCCACCGTGATCTCGGTCACGTCGTCGAGGAAGGAGTAGAAACCCGATCCGCCGATAACGCCAATCTCCGCGTCAGCCATGCCGGTCACACTATCGGGGCATGGCGGCCGGAGGCGGCCGGGTCGCGGAGGCGAAAGGAAGCCGTAAGGCGCGGCGAGAGCCGTAAGGGACAGCGGAAGCCGCAAGGCACGGCGAGAGTCGCAGGACGCGGCGGAAGCCCTAAGGCACAGCGGAAGCCGTAAGACGCAGCAGGCCCCGCCGTCGGTGACGGCGGGGCCCGAAGTGCTGCGGGTCAGGCTGCGGAGCTGGTGCCCGAGCTGCTGCCGGAGGACGACGCGGCGGCCGGGGCGGAGGACTTGGTGTCCGAGCTGCCGGACGAGGAACTCGACGCATCCGACGAGGAGCCCGACGAGTCCGACGAGGACGTCGTGCCCGACGCGGAGGAGTTCTTCGCGGGGCTGCTGCTGGACGACGAGCCGCGGCTGTCGTTGCGGTAGAAGCCGGAGCCCTTGAAGACGATGCCGACCGCGGAGAACACCTTCTTGAGGCGTCCGTTGCAGGCGGGGCACTCCGTGAGCGCATCGTCGGTGAACTTCTGCACCGCCTCGAGGCCCTCGCCGCACTCGGTGCACTGGTACTGGTAGGTCGGCACTTGTCTTCCTCCTGGCACTCTCACTCGATGAGTGCTAACGACGCTCCATATTGCAGTATTCCCGCCCGCCAGTCCACCGTGACCGGCGGACGGTGACCGACTCCACGTCCGCTCAGGCGCGCGCCAGCTCCCGTTCCCGGTCGTCGGAGGCGGCCGGGAACGGGGTGTCCACGCCGTGATCGGGGGCCTCGGCGGGCCCGGCCGGCGTGCGCGGCAGCAGGTGGGCGCGGAGCGCCAGCAGCACCGTCAGGGCCAGCGTCGTACCGGCCAGCGGCACCAGGAACCCGGTACTCGGCCCGAAGCGGTCGGCGAGCTGGCCGGCGGAGGTGGCCGCGGCGGCCTGGCCGAGCGCGACCGCGCCGGTCAGCCAGGTGAAGGCCTCGGTACGGGCGGCGGCCGGCACCAGCGACTCCACGAGGGTGTAGCCGGTGATCAGCGCCGGGGCGATGCACAGGCCGACCACCAGGCCGACCGCGCCGAGCAGCGGCACCGCGGTGACCGCCCACAACGGGGTGGTGGCCAGCGCCAGCAGCCCGTAGGCGACCAGCAGCCGGCGCCGGGGGCCGACCTTCCAGGCCAGGGCGCCGCAGACGATTCCGGCGAGCATGTTGCCGCCCGCGAAGATCCCGTAGAGCACACCGTTGATGCCGGGCTGCCCGATGTGCTGGGTGAAGGCGGTCAGCGAGACCTGCATGCCGCCGAAGACGGCGCCGATGCCGAGGAATGCCACGATCAGGACGCGTACGCCGGGCACCGACAGCGCCGAGACGCGCGGCCGGCCGCCGGCCCCGTGCCGGTGCACCGGCGGCTGGCTGCGCTTGCGGGAGGCGAACAGCAGCCCGCCGGCCAGCGTCAGCGCGGCCTCGGCGACCAGCCCGGCGGCCGGGTGGATGCCGGTGCACAGCGCGGTCGCCAGCACCGGGCCCACGACGAAGGTGAACTCGTCGGTCACCGATTCGAAGGCGGCGGCCGTCGGCATCAGCGGGCTGCCGCCGAGCCGGGAGGCCCAGCGGGCCCGCACCATCGGGCCGACCTGAGGCGTCGAGGCGCCCGTGGGGACGGCCACCGCGAACAGCGCCCACAGGGGGGCGTGGGTGAGGGCGAGGGCGATCAGGGCCAGGACGCCGGTGACATGCACCAGGACGCCGGGGATCAGCACCGCGCGCTGGCCGAAGCGGTCGGCGAGCTTGCCGCTCTGCGGGGCGAACAGGGCCATCGAGACACCGGTCGCGGCGGACACCGCGCCCGCGGTGCCGTACGAGCCGGTGGTGGATTCGACGAGCAGCACGATGCCGATCGTCAGCATGGCGAAGGGCTGCCGGGCCAGAAAGCCGGGCAGCAGGAATGTCCATGCACCAGGGGTGCGGAGCAGTGGTCCGTAACCGGAACGGGAGTCCTTGACCGCGGATGCCACGGCCGGGCCTTTCTGCCGCCTGGTAGCGCGCCACCCACGAGGTCCTCACGGGTACGCGCCGAGAGCTGTCCTCTCGCGCAGGACCGAGTGATACCGCGTGGTCCGCACCGGGGAAGGTGGCTGCGCGTGGCAGGGGGACCGCGGCCGCCGAGCGGTCGCGCCAGCTCTGCATCAGGCAGAGTTGGTTCGTCGATGTTGCGTTTTTATAGTACAGGCCGCCACGCGTGAAGCCCTGGGATAGGCCAGGGCTTCACGTGAATTTCCTTGGGATCCGTGGAGATTTGCCGCACATTGCCCGCTCCGGGCGGGCCCGGCCGGACGTCAGTGGGGGCGGTGGCCCCGCCGCCCCGAGGGGCCGGCCGTGCCCAGCCAGCCGGCCAGCTTGCCGCCCTGGGAGACCGCCTGCAGCCGCCGTTCGGCCGCGTCGCGCACCGGGTCGGTGGCGACCACCAGCAGCTCGTCGCCGCGCCGCAGCACCGTCGCGGGCGACGGCACGAAACTGGAGCCGTCCCGGACGATGAGGGTGACCGCGGCGCCGGCGGGCATCCGTAGTTCGCCGACCTCGACGCCGTGCATCCGGGAGGCCGGACCGATGGACGTGGACAGCAGATGGCCGCGCAACCGCTCCAGGGGCGCCGACTCGATGCCCAGGTCCGCGGCCTCCTCGCCGTCGCCGAGCCGCAGCCGCCTGGCGAGCCAGGGCAGGGTCGGCCCCTGGACGAGGGTGTAGACCACGACCAGGACGAAGACGATGTTGAAGACCCGTTCGCTGCCGGGGACCTCGCCCACCATCGGGATGGTGGCCAGCACGATCGGCACCGCGCCGCGCAGCCCGGCCCAGGACAGCAGGGTCTTCTCCCGCCAGGGCACCCGGAACGGCAGCAGCGCGAGGAAGACGGACGTCGGCCGGGCCACGAGCGTGAGGATCATGCCGATCAGCAGCGCGGGCACGAAGTCGTCGAGCAGGTTGTGCGGGGTGACCAGCAGGCCGAGGAGCACGAACATGCCGATCTGGCCGATCCAGCCGAGGCCTTCGGCGAAGCCGCGGGTGGCCGGCGCGTGCGGCAGTCTGGCGTTGCCGAGGACCATCGCGGCCAGATAGACGGCGAGGAAGCCCGAGCCGTGCGCCAGCGCCCCGGCCGCGTAGGCGGAGACCGCGATGGCCATGACGGCGATCGGGTACAGACCGGACGCCGGCAGCGCCACATGCCGCAGGCCGTAGGCGCCGAGCCAGCCGATGGCCAGTCCGACGGCCGCGCCGATCGCCAGCTCCAGGGCGATCTCGCCGAGCAGGACATACCAGTGTTCGACCGGTCCCGCGGTGGAGAAGGCGACGACGAGGATGACCACGGGGGCGTCGTTGAAGCCGGACTCGGCTTCCAGTACACCCGTCAGCCGGGCCGGCAGCGGCACGCTGCGCAGTACGGAGAAGACGGCCGCGGCATCCGTGGAGGAGACCACGGCGCCGATCAGCAGCGCCTGGCGCCAGTCCAGCCCGGCCAGATAGTGCGCTCCGGCCGCGGTGACCCCCACGCTCACCGCGACGCCGACCGTCGACAGCGCCACCGCCCGGGGCAGCGCCGGTTTGATCTCTTTCCACTTGGTGCCCAGGCCGCCCTCGGCGAGGATCACGACCAGCGCGGTATAGCCGAGGAGTTGGGTCAGCTCGGCGTTGTCGAAGACGACGCCGCCCAGGCCGTCCTGCCCTATGGCGATGCCTATCCCCAGGTAGATGAGCAGGCTGGGGAGCCCGCTGCGCGAGGAGAGCCGTACTGCGGCAACCGCGATGAGCAGTACGAGCGAGCAGATCAGCAGGAGTTCGTTGAGGTGGTCGACAGACAGGAGCTGGTCCTTCCTCGCACGGGTTCCGGAGGTCTTTCCTTACCGTATCTAGTTACTGAGACTAACAATTTACCATTGCTTGAAGGTTGAAGGTGCTGGCGGTGACTCCGCATAGGGGTCGCCGAACCCGTGCGCCTATGGTTGCTCCAGCACGCCCACCCTGCCCCTCGAAGGACAGAGATGCCCGCCAACAAGTCCGGCCCAGTCCCCAGGAAAAAGAAGGGGCGGCGCGGCCGTCTCGTCGCGATCACGGTCGTGCTGCTGCTCGTGGCGGGCATCGGCTTCGGCGCGTTCTGGGGTGTCAGTACCGTCCGCGCCTCGCTCCCGCAGACCACCGGCTCGCTCAAACTCCCGGGTCTGAGCAACCCCGTGGACGTCGTCCGCGACGCCAACGGCATTCCGCAGATCTACGCCGACACCGACGCGGACCTCTTCCGCGCCCAGGGGTACGTCCAGGCCCAGGACCGTTTCTGGGAGATGGACGTACGGCGCCACATGACCGCCGGCCGGCTCTCGGAGATGTTCGGCAAGAGCCAGGTCAAGACCGACTCGTTCCTGCGCACCCTCGGCTGGCACGAGGTGGCACAGAAGGAGTACGACACCCAGCTGTCGCCCAGCACCAAGAAGTACCTCCAGGCCTACTCCGCGGGCGTCAACGGCTACCTCAAGGACCACGAGGGCTCGGCGGTGTCCCTGGAGTACGCGGCGCTGGACTTCCAGAACGACTACAAGCCCGAGAAGTGGACGCCGGTCGACTCGGTGGCCTGGCTCAAGGCGATGGCCTGGGACCTCCGCGGCAACATGCAGGAGGAGATCGACCGTTCCCTGATGACCAGCCGCTTCACCCCGGCGCAGATCGCCCAGCTCTACCCGGCGTACCCGTACAAGCGGCACAGGCCGATCGTCGAGGGCGGCACGGTCGACCCCGCCACCAAGAAGTTCTCGCCCAAGGGTTCGGCGAATGCCACCCCCGCCGGCGCGACCGCGGGCCTGCAGTCGCAGCTGTCCTCGCTGTCCAAGACGCTCGACAAGGTCCCGGCCCTGCTCGGGCCCAACGGCAACGGCATCGGCTCCAACTCCTGGGTCGTCTCCGGCGCGCACACCACCACCGGCAAACCGCTGCTCGCCAACGACCCGCACCTGGCACCGCAGATGCCCTCGCTCTGGTACCAGATGGGCCTGCACTGCCGTACCACCGGCCCCAAGTGCAACTACGACGTCTCCGGCTTCACCTTCTCCGGTATGCCCGGCGTCGTCATCGGCCACAACCAGGACATCTCCTGGGGCATGACCAATCTGGGCGCCGATGTCACCGACCTCTACCTGGAGAAGGTCAATGCCAACGGCTACCTCTACGACAACAAGCAGCAGCCCTTCATAACCCGCAAGGAGACCATCAAGGTCGCCGACGGCGACAGCCGCGAGATCACCGTCCGGTCCACCAAAAACGGGCCGATCGTCTCCGACCGCGACGGCGAAATGGCCAACGTCGGCAAGGACGCCCCGGTCGGCAACACCGCACCGGACCGCGGCGACGGCTACGCCGTCTCGCTGCGCTGGACCGCGCTGAACCCCGGCAAGTCCATGGACGGCGTCTTCGAACTCAACCGCGCCAAGGACTGGAACGGCTTCCGCAAGGCCGCCGCCCACTTCGAGGTCCCCTCCCAGAACCTGATCTACGCCGACACCAAGGGCAACATCGGCTACCAGGCCCCGGGCCGGATCCCGGTGCGCGGCAAGGGGGACGGCCACTTCGACGGCACCTACCCGGCGCCCGGCTGGGACCCGAGGTACCAGTGGACCGGCTACATCCCGCAAAAGGCCCTGCCGTACGAGTACAACCCCCAGCGCGGCTACATCGTCACCGCCAACCAGGCCGTCACCGACGAGAAGTACCCCTACCTCCTCACCAAGGACTGGGGCTACGGCTCCCGCAGCCAGCGGATCAACGACCTGATCGAGTCGAAGATCCAGGACGGCGGGAAGGTCTCCACCGACGACATGCAGGCCTTCCAGAAGGACAACAGCAGCGAGATCGCCCGGCTGCTGACGCCCTATCTGACGAAGATCGACATCAAGGACAAGTACGTCCGCGACGCCCAGCAGCTGCTGGAGGGCTGGGACTTCACCCAGGAGCCCGACTCCGCCGCGGCCGCCTACTTCAACGCCGTCTGGCGCAACACCCTCAAGCTCGCCTTCGGCAACAAGATGCCCAAGGAGCTGCGCCCCGACGGACAGTGCCTGACCGTCCGCCCGGCCGACGAGACCGGCCCTGCCGATGAGAACGACAAGTACATCCGCGAGTGCGGCGAGCGGGCCGGCGACACCGCCCAGCCCGACGGCGGCGACCGCTGGTACGAGGTCGTCCGCGGCATCCTGGACGACCCCAACAACGCCTGGTGGCAGACCGAGGACCGGCCCGGCCACCCCGGCGACAAGAACCGCGACCAGCTGCTGGCACACGCCATGAAGGACGCGCGCTACGAGCTGACCTCCAAGCTGGGCAAGAACATCGACAACTGGAGCTGGGGCCGCCTCCACCAGATGTTCCTGAAGAACCAGACCCTGGGCACCGACGGCCCCGGCATCCTGCAGGGCCTGTTCAACCGCGGCCCCTGGAACGTCGGCGGCGGTGAGGCCGCGGTCGACGCCACCGGCTGGAACGCCGCCGGCGGCTACCAGGTCACCTGGGTCCCGTCGATGCGGATGGTGGTCAACCTCGCCGACCTCGACAAGTCCCGCTGGATCAACCTCACCGGCGCCTCCGGGCACGCCTACGACGCCCACTACTACGACCAGACCGACAAGTGGGCCAAGGGCGAGCTGCTGCCCTGGGCATACAGCGAGAACGCCGTCAAGAAGGCGGGCAAGGACACGCTGACCCTGTCGCCGTAGGGGCGGGCGGCGCTCCCGCCGCCGTCAGGTGATCGCTGCGCCACCGGGCGGGCCGGAGACCTCCGGCCCGCCCGACGCCTTTCCGGCCGCGCTCCGGCCGCGGCACTTCCCGGCTCCGCTCCGGCCGCCGGCTCCCGGACCGCCCGTAGGGGGCCCGCTTCAGCCCTCCGTACGGGCCCCCGGCGCCGTGAACCGGTGCACCGCCGACGGGGTCACCGCGGCATGCACATGCCGGTCGTGCGGCTCGGCCGGCACCTCGGCCAGCACCTCCGCGTCGTAGAGCAGCACCACCAGCGACGCCCGCGCCCCGGCCCGCTCCAGCCGGGCCAGCACCCGGTCGTAGGAGCCGCCGCCGCGCCCCAGCCGCAGCCCGGCGCGGTCCACCGCGAGCCCCGGCAGCAGCACCACATCCGCCGCCGTGACGGCCTCGGGGCCCAGCCGGGGCCCGTCCGGTTCCAGCAGCCCCCGGCCGGCCCGTACGAGCCGCCCGGCGCCCTCGTAGAGCGCCCAGTCCAGATCGTTGTCCGCCAGCAGGACGGGCAGCAGCACCCGCACCCCGGCCGCCCGCAGCCGGTCGAGCAGGGCGCGGGTGGCGGGCTCGCCGCCTATCGAGACATAGGCGGCGACGGTCGGCGGGGGGCCGGGCCGCGGGGGGACGGGCGCGGCCAGCTCGTCCAGCTCCAGCGCCCTCCGTGCCAGCGCCTCGCCCGTCGCGGCGACGACATCCGCCGGCAACGCCCTCCTCACCTCCAGGAGATCCTGCCGCAACCTGCGCTTTCTCTCGTGATCCATGCTCACCGTGTGCCCTTGCTCCCGCTCTCGTGCTCTCTTCGCCAGACCCTCATCATCGTTCCGACAGGGCCGGTTATGGTGTCGCGCATGACCCCATCGCACACACGGATCAGCAAGGCTGTCATCCCCGCAGCCGGCCTCGGCACCAGGTTTCTCCCCGCCACCAAGGCCACCCCCAAGGAGATGCTCCCGGTAGTCGACAAGCCCGCCATCCAGTACGTGGTGGAGGAGGCGGCCGCCGCCGGACTCTCCGACGTGCTGATGGTGACCGGCCGCAACAAGCGCCCGCTCGAGGACCACTTCGATCGCAATTACGAGCTCGAAGAGGCCCTGCACCGCAAGGGTGACGAGTCCCGGCTCGCCAAGGTGCAGGAGTCCAGCGACCTGGCGACCATGCACTACGTACGGCAGGGCAATCCCAAGGGCCTGGGCCACGCGGTCCTGTGTGCCGCACCGCATGTGGGCGACCAGCCCTTCGCGGTCCTCCTCGGCGACGACCTGATCGACCCCCGTGACCCGCTGCTGGCGCGCATGGTCGAGATACAGGAGCAGTACGGCGGCTCCGTCATCGCCCTCATGGAGGTCGACCCGGCGCAGATCCACCTCTACGGCTGTGCGGCCGCCGCCCCCACCGAAGACGACGACGTCGTGGTCGTCTCCGACCTGGTCGAGAAGCCCGACCCGGCAGAGGCGCCCAGCAACCTCGCCATCATCGGCCGCTACGTCCTCGACCCGGCCGTCTTCGAGGTGCTGCGCAAGACCGCCCCGGGACGCGGCGGCGAGATTCAGCTCACCGACGCCCTCCAGGCGCTGGCCGCCGACCCCTCCCTCGGCGGTCCGGTGCACGGCGTGGTCTTCAAGGGCCGCCGCTATGACACCGGCGACCGCGGCGACTATCTGCGTGCCATTGTCAGACTGGCATGCGAACGTGAGGACCTGGGCCCGGACTTCCGGACCTGGCTGCGCAGTTACGTCACCGAGGAGATGTAAGACGTTGAACAACGCCACCGGCCGGACCCGCCACCCCGACCGTGTCTGGTCGGTGGCCGAGCATCTCGACGACGTCCTGGCGAAGATCGTCCCGCTGGACCCGATCGAGCTGCAGCTCCTCGAAGCCCAGGGCTGTGTCCTGGTCGAGGACATCACGGTCCCCGTCGCCCTGCCGCCCTTCGACAACAGCTCCATGGACGGCTACGCGGTCCGCGCCGCCGATGTCGCGGGCGCCACGGACGAGGCGCCGGTCGCCCTCACCGTCATCGGCGATGTCGCGGCGGGCAGCGGCGAGCCGCCCGAGGTCGGCCCCGGCCAGGCCGCCCGCATCATGACCGGTGCCCCGCTGCCGCCCGGCGCCGAGGCCGTCGTCCCCGTCGAATGGACCGACGGAGGCGCGGGCGAGGGACCGGCCGCCGCGATGCGCGCCCACAGCGCCGCCCCCCAGGACGCCGGCGGCGAGGTCCGCATCCACCGCCCGGCCGCCGCCGGCGCCCATATCCGCGCCCGCGGCAGCGACGCCACCGAAGGCGAGCCGGCCCTGCGGGCGGGCACGGTGCTCGGCCCCTCCCAGATCGGCCTGCTCGCCGCCATCGGCCGCGGCACGGTCAAGGTGCACCCCCGCCCCCGCGTCGTGGTGATGTCGACCGGCAGCGAACTGGTCCAGCCCGGCGAGGCGTTGGGCCCCGGCCAGATCCACGACTCCAACAGCTTCCAGCTCACCGCCGCCGCCCGCGCCGCCGGCGCCATCCCCTACCGCGTCGGCGCCGTCGCCGATGACGCCGAGACCCTCCGCTCCACCCTGGAGGACCAGCTCATCCGGGCCGACATCCTTGTCACCAGCGGCGGCGTCAGCGTCGGCGCCTACGACGTGGTCAAGGAGACCCTGACTGCCCTGTCCGCGACAGAGCCCGACGGCTCCTCCCTCGCGGGGGGCACGGTCGAGTTCCGCACGCTCGCCATGCAGCCCGGCAAGCCCCAGGGCTTCGGCCTCATCGGCCCCGACCGCATCCCGCTCCTCGCGCTGCCCGGCAACCCCGTCAGCTCGTACGTCTCCTTCGAGCTGTTCGTCCGCCCCGCCATCCGCGCCCTGATGGGCCTGCCCGACGTGCACCGCCCCACCACCTCCGCCCGGTGCACCGACACCCTCGCCTCCTCGCCCCGGGGGAGGCGCCAGTTCCTGCGCGGCTCCTACGACGCGGACGCCGGCACGGTCACCCCCGTCGGCGGCGCCGGCTCCCACCTGATCAAGGCCATGGCGCACGCCAACGCGCTGATCATCGTCCCCGAGGACACCACCGAGGTCGCCGCGGGCGCGGAGGTGGAGGTCGTCCTCCTCGGATAGCCCGCTGCCGCCGGGGGTACGGTGTCGTCCCACAGGCGGCAGTTTGGGTACCGGGAGAACGATGAGCAGCGGCCAGCAACACCTCACCCATCTCGACGCGGCGGGCGCGGCGCGGATGGTCGACGTCTCCGCGAAGGACGTCACCGCCCGCACGGCCGCCGCCCGCGGCCGCGTCCTGGTTTCTTCGCAGGTCATCGAGCTGCTGCGGGGCGAGGGCATGCCCAAGGGCGACGCCCTGGCCACCGCCCGGATCGCCGGCATCATGGGCGCCAAGCGCACCCCCGAGCTGATCCCGCTCTGCCACCCGCTGGCCGTCTCCGGCGTCACGGTGGACCTCTCCCTCACCGACGAGGCCGTCGAGATCACGGCCACGGTCAAGACCACCGACCGCACCGGCGTCGAGATGGAGGCGCTCACCGCGGTCTCCGTCGCCGCGCTCACCGTCGTCGACATGGTCAAGGCGGTCGACAAGGCCGCGGTGATCTCCGACATCCGCGTGGAGGAGAAGACCGGCGGCAAGTCCGGCGACTGGAGCCGGTCGTGAGCCCTGCCCGCGCTCTGGTCGTCACCGCCTCCAACCGCGCCGCGGCCGGTGTCTACGCCGACCGGAGCGGCCCGCTGCTCGCCGAGGGCCTGGCCGCCATGGGCTTCGAGGTCGACGGCCCGCAGGTGGTGCCGGACGGCGACCCGGTGGAAGCCGCCCTGCGCGACGCCGTCGCCGCTGCCCGCTACGCCGTCATCCTCACCACCGGCGGTACGGGCCTGACGCCCACCGACCGCACCCCCGAGGCCACCCGCCGGGTCCTGGACCACGAGATCCCCGGCATCCCCGAAGCGATCCGGGCCGCCGGCCGTACGAAGGTCCCCACCGCCGCGCTCTCCCGGGGACTGGCGGGCATCGCCGGTACGACCCTGATCGTCAACCTCCCGGGTTCCTCCGGCGGAGTCCGCGACGGCCTCGCCGTCCTCGCCGACCTCCTGCCGCACGCCGTCGACCAGATCCGCGGCGGCGACCACCCCGGACCGTCCGGGAGCCCGAGCTGAACGCGCCCTGGCCCGTGGTCCTCACGGACAACGACGTCACCCTCCGGCCGATAAAGATGCGCGACCAACGGGCCTGGCGCGAGGTCAACCGTCGTAACCGCGACTGGCTGCGCCCCTGGGAAGCGACCGTCCCGCCGCCCCCGCCCGGCCTTGTCCCGCCGCACCGCCCCACGTACCGTCAGATGGTCCGCCATCTCCGCGGCGAGGCGCATGCCGGCCGGATGCTCCCGTTCGTCGTCGAGTACCGCGGCCGGCTCGTCGGCCAGCTGACGGTCGCGGGCATCACCTGGGGCTCCATGTGCTCCGGCCACATCGGCTACTGGGTCGACCGGGAAGTCGCCGGCCATGGCGTCATCCCGACCGCCGTGGCGCTCGCCGTCGACCACTGCTTCCGGTCCGTGGGACTGCACCGCATCGAGGTCTGCATTCGCCCGGAGAACGTCCCCAGCCGCCGGGTGGTCGAAAAGCTCGGCTTCCGCGAAGAGGGCATCCGCCCGCGCTACCTCCACATCGACGGCGGCTGGCGCGACCACTTGGTTTTCGCCCTCACCGCGGAAGAAGTGCCCGAAGGCCTGCTCAACCGCTGGCGCCGGGAGAAGCCCAGTACTCCCGGCACACCCCACAAATAAAATAAATGTTCGAATGCATTCCCTGATGGACCGGACGGGGGGGAGGTGCTGATCTCTACCATCACAAAAAAGTTCGAGATATCAGCCAGATCGTGCGACACACCGGCTCAATTGGCGGATGGCCCCATGCAAACCCCTCTACCGTGTGAGTTGTGAGAAGCAGCGGCCTCATCTACGCAGTCATCGTCGGGGCCTGGGCCGCCTACTTGGTGCCGATGTGGCTCCGTAGGCAGGACGAGCTCAACGAGGCCCGTCCGACCGAGCGCTTCAGCACCGCCATCCGGCTGCTGTCCGGACGGGCGGCCATGCAGCGGCGTTACGACAAGGCGCACGGGGAGTACCCCGCCGACGATGCGGGCGACGACGTGGACCCGGACGCCCCGGCCGGCGAGGCCGCCGCCCGGGTCTTCGGCGACCCCGCTGCGGCAGCCATGGCCGAGGCTCCCCACACCCGGGTGCAGGCCGCCCCGCCGCGCCCCTCCGCCGCCGAGCGGACCAAGCGCGCCAAGGTCCTCGCCCGCCGCCGGCGCACCACCACCGTCCTCTTCCTCACCTTCACCGCCGGCGCCATCGTCGCCGCGGTCGGCGGCCTCCCCTTCCTTTGGGCCCCCGCCCTCCCCGCCCTCCTCCTGACCGCCTACATCATTTACCTGCGCGCCCAGGAGCGACGGCGCTTCATCTTCACCATGGACCGGCGCAAGGCGGAGGCGGCAGCACAGCGACTGCGGGAAGGCAGGCCCCGCCCTCAGCAGGCTGCCGACCAGCCGCCCGCCGACGAGCACCCGGCCGACGTCCGCGCTGACGCCCCGGCCGACGCCGCCCCGGAACCGCCCCGCGCCACCACCCCCGCCCACACCGCGGGCCGCCGCGCCCTGGTCGAGGAGACCGACCACGCCGAGTGGGTCGACCAGCAGCGCGAACGCGAACGCCCGCGCCCCGCCACCAGCAGCTGGGACCCGGTCCCGGTCCCCCTGCCCACCTACGTCACGGCCCCGGTCGCCCCCCGGGCCACCAGCCACGTCGACCTGGACGCCGAGGACGCCTGGAGCTCCGCCCGCTCCAGCGCCGCCCCCGACCACCCCCAGCCCGACACCCCCTCCCAGGACCGCCCCACCCACCCCGGCCGTCGCACCCGCGGCCGCACCCCGCTCTTCGACCAGTACGAGAACGAGGACCGCCCGCGCGCGGCGAACGAGTGACGGCCCTCCGCTGACCAGCACCGGAAGCGATTTCCGAGCACCGCGACCGAGATGCTAGAGTTTCACTCGTCGCAAGGGCCTGTGGCGCAGCTGGTAGCGCACCTCGTTCGCAACGAGGGGGTCAGGGGTTCGAATCCCCTCAGGTCCACAGCACGTCAAAGCCCCCGCCGGGGAGATCCGGTGGGGGCTTTTTCACGCCGTACAGCAGCGAAGTACAGCAACTACGTGGGATCCGCCTGGTTGCCGAGATGCTTGCCCAGCTTCCGCAGTGCCTTTCGCGTCGACTCCGATGGCACGTGCGTGTAGATCTCCATGGTTACCGCGATCTTGCTGTGCCGCAGAATCTGCATAGCGATCCGCGGGTGTACGTCGAGCGCGGCGAGGAGCGATCCGCAGGTGTGCCGGGTGTCGTGCAGGCGGATCCTGCGAACATCGGCCTTGGTCGTGCGGGCGGTGAACTCGCGGTTGAAGTTCCGCGGCTCGATCGGTGTGCCGTAGCGCGTGGTGAACACGAACCCGGAGTCCGTCCACAGTTCGCCGGCCGCTTGCTTCGCCGCTTCTTGGGCCTTGCTGCGGAGCTGAAGGGCCGCCACGCAGATGTCTGGAAGGGGCAGAATCGCGGTCGATGCTTCGGTCTTCGTCTCGTCATGGACGAGCCTCCGTGCCACCCGCTGCAACTGCCGTTCCACCGTGATTTCCCCGGTATCGAAGTTCACGCTGTCCCAGGTGAGCCCCAGCACCTCACCGCGACGGAACCCCAGCACCAGGACGAGGATGTACGCCGGGTACAGCGGATCACCAGCCGCACGAGCAGCTTCCAGGAAGGTCCGGGCCTCTTCCACAGTCCAGGGCTTCGGCTTCTGTGTACGGGCTGATCGCACCTTGACGAGAGCAGCGACGTTCTTCGAGATCAGCTCTTCCCGCATGGCGTTGCTGAGCGCGGATCGCAGCACGGTTCGCGCATCCTGAACAGTGCGCCGAGAGACGGTCTGCTGACAACACCGGCCGATCGCACAGCACTTCTGCCGGCGGGCGGGGTTCTTGTCCTCCCTGGGGCGTGCGGCATCCTTGCCCTGAGCGCAGCACTGGCACTGGTTCTGGAGCCTGTTGATCCACGTCCGCACGTCGCGCACGGACAGCTTGTCGAGCCGTTTGGCCCCGAGTTCAGACGTGATGTAGAGGCGAACGTGCATGCCGTAGGTCTCGGCAGCCTTGGGCCTGAGATCAGGCTGCACCACTTCCTTCATCCAGTATGTGAGGTATTGGGCGATGGTCGGTGACGAGGTGGCCACCGGCCCCTTCTTCGCCTCTCCATGCAGCTTGATCCACTTGTCGTGGACGTCGTCCCGCGTCTTCCCGTAGACGTACTTGCGCTTCTTCTTGCCATCCGGCGTGGTGACCCAGACGTACGCGGCAAAGCCGTTCTTGTACGGGTAGATGGACCCTTCACCGTTGCCGCGCTTGCCGCTCATGCCGGCCACCCTTCGGCGCCAGTCGCACAGCGGTTGACGTACTCATCGACCCAGCCAGGCAAGATGCGACGGTTGCGGCCGACCTTGACCGAACGGATTTCGCCGGTGAGCACGAGCATCTTGGTCTTCGACAGCCCGAAGCCGAGCATGGCGGCCACTTCGGCCGTGGTGTGCCACTTCCTGTCGATCACGGTAGCGGTCATGACCAGTCGTCTCCTTCGTCGTCGAGTTCCGCGCAGGCTTCGCGGGCGGTGTCGCGGTTGGTCTTGATGTCGCGTGCGAGTTGGGCGGCGAGCCAGGTCTCTCCCGGGGTGTGGCCGTGTCCGGCGTAGGTCCAGTGGGCGACGGTGAGCGTGGTGGCCTCGGGGTGGTCGTCGGGGTCGGGCAGGCCGAGGGCGGTGCGTTGCTGGGCGGCGCGGTAGTCGGCGCGGACCTGGCGGAGGGCGCCGAGGGTGGTGGAGTAGCGGCGGGACTTGGTGGAGAAGTGGCCGCGGAAGCCGAGCATGTGCGCCCACTGCCACAACTTGCGGTCGGGATACAGCTCGTCGAGGTCCCAGCAGGCGCGGATGAGGCGGCGGGTGTGGCCGGGCAGGTCGGGGAGCTTGTCCAGCTCGGCCAGTTCGCCGATGCGCCGGTCGACGGTGCCGGTGGTCTCGGCGGCCTTGGTGGCGTACTTGGCGACGTAGGAGGCCACGGCCTGTTCGGTCAGGTTCTCACCGGCTCCGAAGGCGCCGATGTGCTGGACGTCGAGCTGTGTACCCCAGCGCAGGACCCTTTCCGGCTGGTCACCGACAGGGTCGAGGACGATCTCAGCGCGGGTAGCGGCGGCGTTAAGCGCGTCGGTGAGCAGGTCGTAGGTGGCCCAGGCCGGGGGTTCGGTGTCGGGGCCGGCGGGCCCGTCGAAGCGGATGACGGCGTGGAAGTGGATGGCGCCGCGCTTCTGGTACTCGGCGACCTTGCCGTAAGACACCCGGAGATGTTCCTTGAGTGCCTTCTGCGTGATCCCGGCGCGCTTGGCCAGCTCCCGGGGCAGGTAGATGGTGACGTACCGCCACAGGTGTCCGGCGTGGTTGTTCCACAGCACCGCGCCCGCGTAGTCGTAGGTCTCCGGATTCAGGGCGGTGCCGAGTTCGGGGGCGTCGTCCTGGTGGTGGACGCCGCAGCGGCACCGGCCATGGCTTGGGCGATTGTGGACCGGGCCGAAGGACGGCGCGGTCAGGGTGGCGAAGACCCGGGGATGGTCCCGCACGGTCTCGGGGGTGCCTTTGGCTTCGTCGCCGGTCAGACCAGCGCGGATGAGGTGGTAGGTGTCTCCGGCGTAGGTCCAGGCGCAGGAGGGGCAGCGGGAGGCGCGGCGGTTGCCGCAGGCGAGCCGGAGGCGTCCGCCGGGTTCGGCGTCGGTGGTGTAGGTATGCAGGACGGTGCCGGTGGCCCGGTCCACGGTCTTGGTGGCGCCGGTGAGGTGGATGGGGTCGGCGCAGCCGCCGGTGCGGCGGATCTGGTCTTGCCAGCGGTCGAAGCCGGGGTCCCCGGCCACCCTGAGCAGATCGCCCAGGGTGGCGGGGTCCAGGCCCGCCAAGGTGGCGGTGTCGGTCACGCGATCACTTCTTTCCGGTCCGCTTCGTGGGCCGGTCGGAGTGGTAGCGCTCGGTTCCCAGCTCGTAGGGCGTGCCTTTGTCGGACAGGGCGCGGAGGCGAGGAGCGTTGGGGTTGCGGTCGTTCCAGTCCTCCGCGCACACCTTGTGGACTGGTTCGCCGGAGTGGGCGCGCAGTGGAGTTGCGGTGCCGCACTGGGTGCAGGGCTGGGCGCCGGTGGGGTCGAAGTGGTCGTGGTCGCGCCAGTTCAGGAGTCCCATCACGACCTCCCCGCGGTGGCAAGGGCGGCGGTGGGGAGCTTGTGGCCGGTGCCCTTGCAAGTGGGGCAGGTGGCATGGATGGTCGCGCGGGAGCCGTCACGGTGGCAGGAGCCCGTGGTGATCGCGACGACGGGGAAGCCGTCGCAAGCAGGGCAGACAGGCAGGTTGTGGGCGCGCTGAGGCATGATGGGGCTTCCCTTTCGGGTCATTGGATCTGGGAGGGGTGCAGGCGCCCGGGGCGGCGGAAGTTTGGCGACCGAGGCCGCCCCGGGGGCCCCTTAGCGGCGGTGGTTGCGGCGCTTGGAGTAGGCCGGCGGGATCTCGTCGTAGGCGTCGGCGCCCTTCCAGAACGCGACCCGCTCTTCGTCGGTGCTGCCGTTGCCGCCGATCTGGCGGGTGAGGCGGTTGGCGGTCTTGCGGTCGCCGTGGCGCTTGGCGATGGCGTACTCGCGGCCGAGTTCGGTCATGGCCCGGTCATCGCTGGAGTCGCTGGTCTTGCGGCTGAACATGCCCATGGCGGGACTCCCTTTCAGTGCTTGCTGTGGGAGTTGGTCAGGAGCGAGCGCAGGACGACGCCGCAGACTGCGACGGAGGCGGCGGTGATGGCGGTGGCCAGGAGCATGGAGACCAGGACCGTGCCGATGATGAGGACGGCGGCGGTTCCTCCGGCGGCGACGGTGACCACGGCGGCCGGGGTGAGCTGAACCGTGCGGCGGGCGGTCGGCATGGGCACCTGCGGGGCAACCGGTACGACGGGGGCGTGGACTTCTTCGACCGGGACAGGGACCCGGGGCGCGGCCGGGGTGGTCGGCACGACCGGGGCCGGGGCGATGGTCGGGGCGATGTCGGGGGCGGGGTATTTCGGGGTGAACATGGTGGTTCTCCTGTCTCGGGTCAGGGGTTGCAGCGGTGGGTGCGGGCGGCGAGTTCGGCGGCGGAGCGGTCGCGGTAGTCGGCGGAGAAGCCGCAGCCGGGCGCGGTGCAGGCGGCGGTGTGCTTGGTGCGGCCACGGCCGTCGTAGTGGGAGCCGACCTGGACGGGGCCGATGCGGGTCACGTCGTAGAAGCGGTTCGGGCGCGGCATGGTCAGCCCTCCGTCTTGTGGTTGGGGCCAAGCCACTCGTCACGAATCCAGGCAGCTTCGTCAGGGTCCTCGGTACGGTTCGCTGCTTCCTCAACGAGGAGACGAGCCAGAGCCGGACGACCCGAGCTGACCATCTCGTCTGCCGCCGCCAGGAAGTCGGCGGGATGATCGAAGGAGAGGAAGGACATGAGCTGATTCCTTTCGTGTCAGGCGAGTTGGGCGGTGATGGCGTCGGCCAGGACCGGCGGGACACCGAGGCGAGCGCGCAAAGTCGCGGAGTCGATCGGGGAGCCGGTCGAGGCGCGGTGGGTGTCAGCGATCTTGCGGGCGTGGTCGAGCAGTGCCGGCGGAACCGCAGGCGCCGACGCGGCGGGCCGGGGCGTGACCGGGGCAGGCTCCGGCGACGGCTCCTCAGTGGCTTCGGGAACTTCCGTGGAGACCGGTACGGGCGTGGGCAGTTCGACCGGCGGTGATGCCACGGGGCGTTCGACAGTGACCGACTTCGTAACCGGGGTGGGTACGGGCTCCGGGGCCTGGGCCGGGTCGATCACGAGGGTGTGCACCTGTCGCATCAGTGCGCCGAAGGCCAGCAGCGCGGCGGACGGGGGCACGGCCGCCACCACGTAATCGAGAGCGGGGGCGTTTGCTCCGACTCCGGCGACGTTGAGGCCGATGCTGCCGAGCGATCCGGCGACAGTCAGCCCGATGGCCCACCAGTCGGTGATGTGGCGGAGTCCGGCGCGGAACATCAGGACCTCACCGGCCAGGATGAACAGATCGATCGTGCCGGGCCAGGCCCATCGGCGTTCGGACGAGCTGGCCAGGCCATGGGATTGGGCGACGGAGGCGAGGTGGGCGTAGGAGAGCCAGAACGCGGCGATGGTCAGGACCATGATCACGGCACCGGCGACGAGAATCGCGGTCCGTTCCGCTTGGGGCTTGGTCATCGCGTCCTCCTTCCAAGGGGAGAAGGACCGGGCGGCGGTGCCCTAAAGAGCCAGCCGCCCGGCCGGGGCGGTCAGTTGGGGGCGTCGCCGGTGCCCCAGCACGCGGTGCACAGGGCGGCCTGCTGGTGGTCGGTGACCTTCTTGCTGCGCGTGCCGACCCGGACGGCGGAGCTGGTCTCTCCCTTGCCGTCGCAGTCGGCACACTTATTCGGGGCCTTGCGTCGGGTGGTGCCCTTGGATGCGGCCATGGCCATTGGTCCTCTCGGCTCGGTTTTGGGCATGGGCGGGGTAGGGACCTGGCGCGAGACGGTCACGCCAACCGGTGTGGAGGGGGCGTTACTCGGTGACGGGCCGGGGCTTGATCAGTGAGGGCGCGTCATCCGGAGCCGGTTCGGCCGGCACAGCCGGGCGGAACGGGGCCAGGGCGGGGAGAGCTGGGGTGAGGTGGGCGTACTCCCGGCAGACCGCGGCAGCCTCAGCAGGGGAAGTCTGCGGGGTGCGGATGCGCGACCAGCCGCCGGAGGAGTCACCGGCCACCGCGACGCCGGGACGGTCGGGGGCGATCGTCGTCACCGCGAACACCGCCTCCGGTGCAATGTCCCCCAGGCCCATTTCCGCGGTCTGCTTGTCGTTGACGCGGTGGACAACGCGGCCGGTGAGCTGGGCGCGGAGCATGGTGGCGCCCTTGCCGAGTTCGGAGCCGAAACGCTGCCCGCAGATCTCCAGATAGATGCCGACTGCGCGGGCCATCTGCCCCAGGCGGACCATCTGCATCACCATCCGGTCCCGGCGTTCCTCGTCCTTCTTCGCGGCGGTCAGGAACAGCTCCGCCACTTCGTCCACGAGGACCACCAGAGGCATGGGCCGTATGTTCTTGGGCAGGTCCCACAGGTTAGAGACGCGATGCTCGCTGAGCAGGTCAAAGCGGGTTTCCATCTCCTCGACCAGCACGTCCAGCAGGCTGGAGGCCTGATCCGGGGTGGTGGCAAGGGCGGAGAGACGCGGCGCGTAGGCGGACTGCTCCACCCCACGCTTGCAGTCGATACCGATCAACCCCACCGGGAGCTTGGCCAGCCCCGCGACGAGGTTGCGCTGATACATCGACTTGCCCGACTGGTTCGCCCCGAGCGTCAAAGCGTGCGGCACCTTGACGTAGTCGCGGACGAACACAGTCCCGTCATCGCGCAACGCGACGGGAACCACCATCGGCCCGGCCTTGAGACGACGCGGCATCCGGACGCGCCTGAGCACGTCGTAGCCGGTCATCCGCAGCTCCACCACACCCGGCTTGGCCTCCACCACGTTCACGGAGTGGACGCCCCAGGCATGCCGGAGCCGTTCGGAGGCCGCCGCCACGTCCGCAGGTTCCAGACCGGCGGGAAGCCGCAGCGAAACCCGCAGCCCCGTCGAGGTGCCACGAACCCGGCGCACCTTCGGCGGCACGGGCTGGACTTCCCGGCGGGCAACGTTGCGGACCATGAACGCCCGCAGACCAGACGGCTGCACCGTCAGACCGCACACGTCCATCGTGGCTCCGTACGTCACCGTGAACCGGCCCCAGGTGACCGGGAGGCCCACCAGCGACCAGTACACGCGCGGGGCGCGAACCTTCGCGTAGCCGAGGCCGCCCGCACCCGCTAAGGCGCCGGTCGCTTCGAGAAGGGTGGTCAGGTCCGACATGATCAGGCCCCGGGCGTGACGGCGACGGCGCGGAACGAGATGCCGTGGCGCTTCTGGCCGTTGAACTCGTTCTCCCAGTCCCGCGCCTTCAGCCCCACCACCGAGACCGGCGTACCCGGGTTCAGCTTCTCCGGCACACCCGTCTCCGGGATCGCCACCTGGTAGAGGTTCCCCTCACCCTCATCCGAGATGAGCAGGCCCACCGTCATCATCTTGGCGCCGGACTCACGGTCCACCGCGATCTCACCGGTCTGCTTGTTCACGAGCTTCGGAGTCGGCGCGGTCGCGACGAACACCACAGCAGTCGAAGTGTCGATCTTGAACGAAGGCATGAGGTCTCTCCTCGTTTGAGGGGCTACGGCAGCCAAGCGCCGAACGTCGCCCCGTACGATGCAGCTTGTATAACCAAGCTGGGATGACCGTACGTCAGCCAACTTGGATATACAAGTAGTTGGCCGCAAAAAAAGAGGGCCCAGAAGGCCCCCTGACGCCGAATCAGCTGGTCACGGCACGTCAATCACGTACCGAAAAACATGGCGGTCGCAAGGGACCCGCGAGTCGAGGACTTCCACGATCGACCCATCCGCCACATGCGCAGCACGCCACACCCGGGCAAGCGGTACACCCGGAGGGATGCTCAGATCCTCGATCTCACTCGGCGTCGGCATGCGAACGTCCAGGTCTTCAACAAACTGCGTGATCCTTTGCCCAATCGGACCGTCCGGATCCTCAACAAGCGCACTCACACCACCGCGGATGCGCCGCGGCTCGGCGACCGCCGTACCCGCGAACAGCGCTGCCGGATAGTAGCCGTCGCATAGCTGCATGGGCTCATCGTCAACGAGGAACAGTCGTCGGCGAACGACCACTTCCGCCCCTTCGGCGAGCCCCAGGCGTTCCGCTACCTCCTGCGGCGCCGGCAGCAGTTCAACGCTCAGGATCCGCTGCTCGGGTCGAGCGCCTTGCGCTGCCACCTCCGCGTTGAAATTGCTCTTACCCGTCTTGCGCCGGTCTCGGAAATTCGCACCGGTCGACAGCATCTGCACACGGGGGCGTGGGCGCACGACGGCACGGGCACCCTGGCTGCTGACCACCAGCCCCTCTGCCTTAAGGAGGGCGATGCCCTTACGGACCGTAGGGCGAGTGGTTCGGTACTGCTTCGCGAGCGTGTTTTCGGAGGGGATCGGCTCCCCTGGTGGAAGGTCGCCCGCCGCGATCTGGTCTCGCAAGTCGTTCGCGATCTGCACGAACACATTCGGCTGAGCCATCGGGTCACCTCTACTTGATTACACAAGCGAGAGTACGGCAACCGTATGACACAGTCACTCGAAGGCCCACCCTGACCACCGTGCTACCCGGATCGCTACAACCGGCCCCTGCGGCGGCTGCTCCCGGTACTGCACGTACTTGGATTGCAAGAGGGCGATGGGATCACCACGTCGCGCTTCGTCCTCGATCACCTCTGCGTGGCCGTCAGCGCGTACCCACCAGAGGTGGGACCAGTCGTCGTCATATTGGTCGACGAGGGCGGCGACGCGGTCGTTTTCCCGGATGTTGCGCAGACGCCGCAGATCCCTGGTGGTCTTGGGCTTGTGATCCACCGCGAAGTAGAGCGCGTCACCTTCCGCGGCGAAGGTGACGGGAACGAGATGTGGCGTGCCGGATGCACTGGCCGTGGCCAGCCGGGCAACCGGCGAAGCCACGAACCTTTGCCGTGCGTCTTCAGGGCCCAGATTCATGACGTGACCGTACCCGCAGGGCCCTTTTCGATGCGGGATGACAGTACTCGCCGCATTAGTAGAAGGAACCGCTCAGGCTCCGACCCACGTACGTCGATCCCGCGCGGCTGTGTAGATCAGTTCTACTTCTTCAGGCTTGAGTGCTCCACTTAGCGGGCCGAGGGATGAGACATCCCTGCCGCGGATGACACGCACGTCGTGCAGCGTCGGAACCACGTCAACCTGCTTCGCGCCAACGAAGACGAGCGCCGACTGAACCTCAACATCAAAGCCACATCTACGAGTGATCGCCCGGCCAGCGCGTAGGGCCTCGTGCCGAGCCTTCCGGACATACGGGCGAGCCTGGCCGTGGTTCACCTTCACCGAGTCGTCCCCCACCCAGACGCTGGCGCCACGGTGGTGCTTGGTATTGATGCAGTACACGCCGCCGGGGCCGATGAGCAGGTGGTCAATATCAACCTCCCGCGGCAGCGGGATGGAGTGTAGGACCCGCCAACCAGACCTGGTGAGGCGCGAAAGCTCTCGCCCAACGATGCGTTCTCCCGCCAAGCCCCTTCGCCATGGGTCCGCTTCGATCTTTCTTCGCAGCAAACGCGCCACGATCAACGCGAAGCAACCAGGCGATACTTCCGCCACCTTCTGACGAAGCCCTTCCCCAGGCCGATTGAGCGCCAGGTCGTCAGCCGCAGTCATCGGGGAAGGAGCCGACTTATGACTGGCGGGGAGGTAACTCGCCAACGCCTTTAGGGCAGCGGACTCATAATCTTGCTCAAGTACCGTCACGATGCCGGATTTGCGGTCCAACCAAGCGACGTTCGTGCCGTCTGGCAGGGATACGTAGACCCGATCGTGCCCGTATCGCTTCCACTCAGACACGCGTAAGTTACTCAAGCTCCAACCCCCAAGATGCCAGGCAGTGTCGACACCATGAGAGCAGTTGAGCGTGGCCCGAGGAAGCCATATCGCTACTCGCCATGCCCCTCAGAGCCTCTGCTGCTTGTTGCCTCCCGCGGGATCCAAGATCATCGCATGAGAGAGCTGTTACAGGTTTCTCTACCTCATCAAGCCCCGCCCTTCGGCCGGGGAAGGGGGAGGTGGGGGGAGAGCACTCCGGGAGCTCTCGCGGGTGGTGCCGTTCTCTTGCCGGATCTTCTGGTGCCGATCGCTTGGTCTCAGCCCGTTGAGTCCGTGGAGTGCCGATCGAGGCCAGCAGCCGCCGTGCACCTCGTTGGTCAGAGTCTCGCGGCTCGGTCCCCGCGGGAAGGCTGGCGGCTTATGGCTCTGGCCTTGCGGGGGCTTCGTGCCTTCGGCATCCGGCGCGCAGGCCAACGGCTTTGACAGCCGCCGCTACGAATCACACCCCACCGGCCCGCCACGCGGGCCGGCGCGGGCTCGGGGACTGGGGGCGACGCTCCTGCCTTCGGCCCGCTCCGCCCCCGCCCCCGGCCCCGCGCCACCACAGTGCCACGGGGTGATCCGCTACACGCTTTGTCCCGCCCAAACGCAGCACCGGACCGAGCAGACACCCCACCGGCCAACACCACTGCCGACGCCATCCACCAGGCCGGCCGCAGTCACCTACCACCAGGACGAGCTGAGCAGCCACGCAGGCGCCCGTAGCTCAGAGCAGGTCCAGGCGGGGAGCCCCGAGGGCGGCGAGGAAGTACGAAGGAGTTGGTGGTGGGGTGGGGGCGGAAGCGGTGAGCGGTTTACATGGCGGGCGCACTGCCGACCGTGCCATAGATCTTGGTTCCGTCGACAAGGCTGGCTACGGGAGGAGTGGGGGCAGCGGGGTCGAGCGCTCCGGGCATGCAGGCTGGCATGGGCGGGCCGCCGTACCGCCACCGTCACGGATGCAGGAGCGTGAGCGGACCGGACTCTGATCCGTGGCTGAGAGGGAGCTATCTGCTGCCGCGATGTGGCGCAGCCCGTCATGGGCGCTTCGCTCAGTTCCCCACCATCGTGGCTGGCCGTTTCGACTGGCCCTGCGAGGTTGCTGCGGTACAGCAGAGAAGGCCCAGGCAAGCCCGCTGCACTGCGTGTGGGTCGATGGCAGACGGGATGGCAGCGAGGCGTTGCGGTTCCTGCCGGAGGTAGCCTTCGGCGATCACTAATTATGCCTTATTTTCCAAGGTCAATTAGTTGTTGGAGTATGCAATGTTAGCCATGTCGACCTTCTGGCCTTGGAAGTTGCGGTCATGGGGTGGATTGGTCGAGAATCGCTCTGACGAGAAAAGCCATCCGCGGCGCCTGGTAACGAAGCGGATGGCCCTCGGTACCTCCCCCTGCAGAGAGGAACTTCCTCATTATGGAAGAGGGCAAGCGTCAAGGCCAGTTGATGCCCCTGTACTGGCTCAGCGGCACGGTCTACGTGATCGCTCTCCTTGCCGGAGTCGGGCTAATCATGAGCGGTCGGGCAAGCGTCCCGGAAGCCTCCGGCTACGTCACACCACTCCTCGTGATCTATGAGCGGATGTCGAGAGGTGGCAACAGTGGTGACCGTGCAAGCGCCTCCTGATCCGGCTGGTTGCTGTACAGCACGGAAGTACAGCAACCGTGACGACTTCACGTGACCGTCGTTGGCTCGTACGGGACGGTTGATCAGGCGGGATGACCTCAGCGCCCTTCGTGCCGGTAGTTCGCAACGAGGGGGTCAGGGGTTCGAATCCCCTCAGGTCCACAGACGGGCCGTTCGTGGGTTAGCCCCCGAACTGTTCACGAGATCCCGGTCAGACGGTCACCGTCCGACCGGGATCTCGGCGTTTGAACCTCTAGTTGTGTGAAAGTCAGCTTGCCGGGCCGCTGGGAAGCGCGGCGGTCCGCGTGGGAACGGACCGGGGGTGGAGATGCGGACATGCCGCGGGGACCGCAGGCGTGGAGGCAGACTCCTGCGGTCTCGCGACGTGCCGATCTTCAATTACGGGATGTGGGCTCGCTCAAGGGCTGCGGCTTATCCCCAGGGAACGGGGCGTGGCTGTTTCGCCAGGCGTCGGGTAGGGCGGAAGGACATCGTTCGCCCCGAGGTCGAGGCCCGTGACGGCGCTCTTCTTGCTGGCGGCCAGGTACTGCTCAAGCTCCTTGATGTTGTGCACCATGACGGTGATGGCGGACAGAAGGGCCTGGGCGACACGGCCCCGAGGCTGACGTCTCTCACGCGCGTGCAAGGCGGAGCCGACAGACTTCAGGCGTCCGTTGCCGCCCTCGATGTGTGCACGCAGCGTCTGGTAGGCCAGGGCCCAGGAAGGCGTCTGCCAAGGCAGCTCCTGCCGCATCCGGGGCATGACGTGAGACTGCACCGTGACGGAGGACTGACGGCAGCACTTGGGGCGGTCGTCGATGGGAAGTTCAGGCGGCTCAACGGTGGGCCGGGCGGCGGGGTGCGCGGCGCGTGCCCTGTGGTCGTCGAGGTCGATGACGACCGGCACGGGCCCCTTCTTCTTCGGCGTGCCGCGGCCCTCACGTTCTTGCGCCCAGGGGCAGTTGAGCTTGGTGACAGGGCAGGAGAACCGCTCGGTACCGCGGTCATCGAGGGTGTCCTTGCGGGTGAGTGCGTACGACTCGATCTCCTGCAACTGCTCACGCAGCGGGATGCGCTCACGCTCGTTCTTGGCGCTGCGGATCTGCTGGTAGAGGCCGAGCAGCCGGCGCGGGGTGAGGGGACAGAACAGCCGCCCTACTTTGGCAATGGCGCCTTGGTGGTTGCGCTCTGCCTCATCGGCGACCTGGGTCTTGGCGAAGTCGAGCACCGGAAGGTAGCCGAGGGTGCGCATGGGCCGGTGGAAGTTCTCGGGCAGAAGCTTCGTGTACGCACGGTCGGCCGCCGTGAAACCGCGGAGGTCGGTGAGCTGGGCCAGAACAGCGCTGACGTATTGCGCATGACGGCCCATGTCCTTCTCGGGCGTGTGCAGCACCATGCCGAGGATGAGCTGTGGGTAGCGGCCAGCCCGGTCCGGGTCGGCGTGGGCAGCGATGGCGAGCGTAGCGCTGTAGCCGAACTCCCGCTCTCCACCGCCCTTGTAGTGCCAATTGGCACTGGCCTCCAGTGCAGAGCGCTTGCGTGTGTGGTGGCGGGCCCAGGTCGGCACGGCGGTGGTGTCAATCGCCGTATCGCCGCGCCAGTGGCGCATCAGGCCCTTGGCGAACGCGGTACGGACCGGGGCGGTGACCAGCCGGTTGGCGAGCTCTTCCAGTTGGCGAAGGGCTTGTTCCCCCCTCTTGCCGTTCCACTGCGCGGCGATCTTGCGGCCTGCGGCTCTGGGGAGCCGGCTGCGGCGCTGGTGCGGTGCCGCGTCCAGCATCCGGTTCATGCGGGTCCAGGCGCGGTGGAAGCGGTTGTAGAGCGCGTTGACTGCGTCCTGGTCTTCGATGTCGCAAGTAGGGATGGAGAGTTCGGTTCGCAGCCGCCCGCTGGTGCCGAAGGTGATGATCTCGAAGGCGTCATCGAGATTGCTGCTGGCCTTTTCGTAGTTGGCGCAGAGCAGGCCGAGGAGAACCAGGCGGATGGGGTAGCCGGGCGGGCCCGGCAGCTCGGCGAACCGCGCCTCGATCAGGTCTACGTCGCCGCTTTGGTGCAGGATCCGGCGGAGCTTCATGACCTTGCTGGCAGCCAGCTGGGACGGTTCGTATGAGTGAGGATACGGGCGCCGGGGGCGTCCGTTGCCGGGCTGGTAGCGAGGGTCGTCGGCGGGAGTTCTCATACGGAGCCCCGCAGCATGCGGGTGGTGGCCGCGGTGGTGAGTGGTGGGACCGATGCCCGGTAAGGAGCCAGCGCGGCGGTCGACTTCATGCCGGCCGCACTGGCGATCACATCCTCAGGGACGCGTTGTCGCAGCAGCTCCACGATCCAGGTACTACGCAGCCGTGCGAGTTTCAGGGCGGGCAGGCCAGAAGAGCCCTTCAGGTTCCGCTTGACCCAGTTGGAGATGCCGTTCTTCGGGGCGACGGTCTGGCGCTGCGGCAGGAACAGGAAACCGTCGCCGGCCGCGCGGGCTCGCGCGGCGAGATCCTCTTCCCACATCGCCCGGCAGACCACCAGACGGTCACTGTCCGGCACCGCGACGACGACCGCCTCGGACGGCAGCACGGTGATGTCTGTACCTCGTGCGGCCAGCACCTCGCGGCGCGTGAGCCCACAGCCTGCGCCGAGGGCCAGCAGAGCCAGCGCACTGCCGCCGATGGCGGACGCCGGGGGCAGCGCTCTGGCCCACATCAGGTAGCGGGCGAGTTCCGGCGGTGTGTAAGGGGCGGCGCGCCGGCATTTGGCGCTCATCCGGGGTGTGGGCTGCTGCCCGTACTCCAGCCACAGCAGCGCCTCGCGGATGCGCAGAAGGATGCTCCGGTACGTCTGGACAGAGTTGCCTTCCAGATTCGTCCGAGCGAGCAGGAATCTGGTCATCGTCTCCGGCGCCAGCCAGAGCAGTGGGTCACGGGCAATGCCGACGCGCTCGGCGTACACGGCCAGCCCGGAGAGCACGAGCATCAGCTTCTGCACTGGGTACGGGACGGAATCGCAGGTTGCGGCGGCCACCATACGGACGCCGTCGGCGACCAGAGGCCATTCCGCCGGCTCTTCCGACGGCTGGTAGCCGAGGATCGCGCCGCTCATTTCCGTCTCCAAAGGGACACACCACGTGAAGTGGCTACACAAGGAGCCACCTGTCTCGTGAGTCTGCACTTCAACCGTCAGGAGCGCATTCCGATGACCGGAGGACGAGGCCGCAGTGTGCCACCGCGGGAGCTGGCCCGGGACCCGGAGAACTGGCCCGAGGCGGCTATCGCCGGCCACCCCGAAGCACGAGTGGTGCAGGCCATCGCATATGCCCTGACCAGGCATATGTCCCGGCAGGGGCTCGGGCTGCGGCGCGTTGCGGCCCTCACCGGCGTCAACCGCCAGGCGGTAGCCAACCTCCTTTCCGGCGGCAGCTGGCCGGATGTGGCCACGCTGAGCCGACTGGAGGACGGACTCGGGGTCGGACTCTATCCGGGGGGCAAAGGGCCCGGATCGGGGCATTGCTGAACCTCCACATGCCTGCGAGATACACGCGGGCAGGACAATTTCGGCTCAGCGCGCCATGCGCAGTCCGTGCTGGGCTACGCTCAGAGTGGGCATGCCGAAGCCGCTACCTGGGTGACGTGTGCCGGTGCCGCCGGGACTGATCCCTCGGCGGCACCACTGCTCTTCGTCGTCATTTCTCCGCGCTCGGCCCCGGCTGATCCTTCCGGCGCCAAGCGGTGTTCACCGCGCTCTGTTGCTCCGCGTTAGGCAGCCCCCTCGGACCTGGTGAACTCCCCGGTGCTGAGCATCCGCAAATAACCCGCCTCTGTAAGTTTGCGGCAGGCGCGGCGGATGGCTTCCACCTGCGAGCGCGAGGGTGCCTTACGGCCCAGAGCGATCGTCACCTCACGTGCACGCAAGGGTCGGTCGGCGCTCACGACGAGCGTGACGATCTTCTGACTCACGGCCCCCCTGGGCACTCTCTGCGCCTCGCGGCGGGGGCTGGCCTGCTTTGCCTTACCTGGCTCCGGGCGTTTCTTGGCAGACGACGGTTCCTGCTCGCTACCGTGGGCTTCCGCTGAAGGTGTCTCTCCCGTTACGGGGGCCGCCTCAAGGAGTTCAGTAAGCGTACGGCGCGTGACGGATAGCGCGGCAAGGCGCTCCTCCAGGGCGACGAGCCTTCCCTGAAGGGCGGTCATCTCTGCCCGTGCGGTCTCCTCCTCGCGTTCCAGGCGCTGGATGACCGTGTCAGGTGCCACTGAGACTCCATCAACTGCAGGTTTTCTAGGCAGGTTTGGGGCCTGGCATCGATGATCTCCTGCCCCACGTGCACGATGCGTGCTCACTGTAGAGGATCTCAAGGGGCGCCCGAAGGGAATCCTGAACATCGTCGTGAAAAAAGGATGACCCCTTGAGGCCTGCCGCCGCAAAGGCTTTGGCAGCCAGAACCTCTGGTTCATGGAGGGACGCAAGGCTGCCAGCCGCGTCGCCCATGCCGTCAGGGAAGCTGGCTGACCTGGCGTATATCGACTTGTCCCTTGAGGGCGCCAGCCTTAGGCGCTGAAGTGAGCCCAAGGGTGTGCGGGATGCATCTATGTGTAGCCGCCCAGAGCTGTGGGATCCACGTGGGTGTTCGTCAGCCCGCCCAACCGTTGAAAGACGCCCGCGGCAAGGGCCAAGAGGCTTCGATGCTGGGCACGTGTGCTGTCGGGGACGGTCTCAGCTGGTCGGACAAGAAGTGGACGAGGTCTGCCGTAACGCCTGCGGTCTTTCCGTAGATCCCTTACCGTGGGGCCTGGGCTCTGGCACTCTCGCAAGCCAGCGCTCGCACTCAGGGATGAGAATCAGGGTGGGCGATGACGTCACTATTTGATCGGCTGGATAAGGAAGAGGCCATCGTTCGCGGCGAGTTGGGCACGCTGCGTGAAAAGATCTCTGTTGTCGAAGAACGCCTGATCCGGCTGACGATCACCCGCGACACCCTACGGTCACTGTCAACCGATGGTGTGCCGAATGCGGATACTGACCCAGCGGATGATTCCGCTTCGGTTGACTCGGCTGGCGAAGAGAGCCAGCTGACCGAGGCGGCTGGTTCAGGCGAAGCGGCGGAGCCGTCGGCCTCAGAGCCGCTGGGGCTGGAAGAGGCCCGGGAGCGGATGCTTGCGCTGCTGACACGTTCCGGGCGCGCTATGAAAGCCAGTGAGATCACGACATCGATCGGCGATGCAGCCTCTCGGTCGGAAACCACCCGCGCACGGCTCAAGAGGCTGGTGGCGGAGGGCCGGGTGGTCGAAGAGCCGACTGGATGGTTCGTCATCGCACCCGGAGGCGCCGCCGCTGGGAGTCACTCCGAGGGCTAGACATGACGGCTGCCGAGAGTCGCCTGCGATGACAAGAAGTACTTTTGGGTCAATCGACGCGGCGCGCCCAGCCGTGCGAGGGCCTGGTCGACGGAGTACCGAAAGAGCCGCTTTCTAGATGCCGGGCAGCTGAACCGTACGTCGCAGCGCAGGCTGATGGCGTACGACTCCAGCCTCCGATTGTGTGCGGGCCGCTCGTTCGCCGATCGCGGAACGGTTTCCGTCGTGCCGCAGATTCAGTTGAGGGTGATGGGCCCGTCGGGCAGCCAGCCGTCGAGATAGCCGTCGACCAGGATGCTCGTGGTCTCGAATCGAGGAGCGTCCAGAATGGCGCCAAGAGAAGCTCTCGGGGCCCAGAAGGTGCGGCCGCCAGTGAGTCCGCTGCGCGCGGCAGGGCTGGCCCGTGCGATGAAGTAGCGTATTTCGATGCGTGTGGCATTGCCTTCCGGTGGTTGAGCCCAGAGGCGCCCGGTGATGGTTCCTCAGCGAACTGAACGCTCGTTCATGAGCTGGCCAGCGAGGCGCGCGACTGATTCGCTGGATGACTCCGCGAGCCCGACCCCGCGCTGTGGCAGCTCCCATATCGGTGGAGCTGAATCCTGGGTGCGCAGCAGTGCAACCCGATGCTCGGAGTCGATGGCGACGAGGGTAGCGATGCGCTGGAAGCGGGGAGCCGGAACGGGCATGACTCATCATGAGCGCATGTCTGCACAAGTAGCCACCTGAAGAGGCAATGGGTGCAATCCATTGCGCTACCCGTGTGGTCACATACATGGGCTAGCACTTCAGTAGCGGTTCTCCATTTCTGCTGGTCAGCGCACTGTTTCCTGGCCGGCCTGTCGTCCTTCTGGCAAAGGCGGCTTCGACCTTACGGGATAACGTGGTCGTCCCGATCCCGCCCACCCGGTAGAAGACGATGACGTTGCGCCGCGGTGCTTCGAGATCTTCGACGTCGAAGGCTGGCTCGCTGATGCGCTGCAGGTGCTCGGCGAGCGCTGCCGCGACCGCTGCCCACTGAGCCTGGCGATTGGTGAACGCCTCCTGCGGCGAGCCTCCGGTCGTTCGTGCTGAACAACGCCCTCAGATTCCGACCTGCTGAGCCCACCTGCATCGCGTTGACCGCAGCATGCCACGTCTGCGTCGCAGTCGCTTGTGGGTAGATGACGCGGCGGTCATGGAACGACAGGACAGCGGGGCTAAACGTGGAACTGATTACGGCCGCTGTTCAAGACCATCGATCTCCTTGGCCAGGTGCTCGTCCAGCCGCTCCGAGTACCCGCGCGGCATTGGGTTCTGGTGCGCCATGCCGAGGAATGATGACGTCAGAGTGGACTCAAGAGGAGCCAAGGATTTTCGTCGTCACCGATTCGATGAACACGGCAGCCTCGATCTCTGAGATCTTGACATGGTCGACTTCGTTGTGACCAAGGTCGTACAGCTTGAGGTACTCGGTCGGCTCCCAGCGGAGGTGCCGGGTGAAGGCTTCGTCATACGTCTGGCCTTCGTCGATGCGATGCCGGACGATTCCGCGCGGCTTGTTCCGGGGGTAGCCCTCGCTGACCTTTGCGTAGTAGGAGATCTCACCTTCGGCATCGAGTGCGTCGAGTGTCGCTGGGGCTAGCGTGAGGAAGGGCGTGGCGGAAGCGTTGCTCTCCACGTTGCCGAGCCGGATCATCACGCCGTTGAGGTCGAGATACTCCTCCAGGAAGTACCCACCACCTCGTTCGTACATGAGGAGGAGCGGTTCATAGGGGTCCGGCAGACCGGCAGGTAGGTCGTCACGGGTGTCACGGAGCGTCGCCCACCGGACAGCGGCTCGGCAGGTCCGCTTCAGCGAAGTCGGGGCGAGCCCGGCCAGGACTTCTTCTACTTCGGTGGCGACATCGGGGGGTGTCTGGAGCTCCGCATCGACGTGCTCCGCGATGTCGAAGAAGGGCCAGGACTGCTCCGCCCCATAAGCACGCGCCCAAAGGGCCGCCCGTCGCAAGTATTCGCGCATGAGCAGAGCACGTGAATTGGCGTGATCGGATGCCGCGAAATCGTCGGCCCAGTCAATGGCACGCAGCCGCTCCAACACCCTGCGTGAAGAACTCTCTGTCACTTCAGGTCCACCCCCTTGGCTCGCAGTTCTTGCACAATATCCTTCACGAAGTCATCGATGTTGGACAAATCAGCGGCGAGATCCGTCTTGGGGTGCCTGAGACCGAGCTTCTGCCACTGCGTCCCGAAACCACCCCGTGCGGGGTTCGGTGCCAGGTCGTGCGCGCCTGCTGCGGACAGGCTCTTCGGCGACCTCCTGCCTTCGAACTGCCCGTCGTCGCCCCACCTCCACAGGCCGGTCTCGTCGTACAGATAGGGAAGGCCACCCTTCATCAGCCGGCTCTCCACGTACTCGTGCGTCATCAGGTTCCTGAATTCCGCGATCTGGTCCGCGTCCAGTGTGCCCTTGCGCGCTCCGTCCCACAGGGCCGCGAGGTCATCGCGTGGCGTGAAGAGACCACGCCTCCACTCCCCGGGCCGGATGATCACGTCGTGCATTTGCTTGATCATGTGGGTCTTCACTTGCCGGATGACAGCCTCGTTGAGACCGGTGTTACGGGCCATTGCGGGCACGTCAACGTGGTTGGGTGTGGCCCGGAGCGAGTCGTACACGCCGGCCGCATACGCCGAGGGCTGCTCGACCCAACCGGCTCCTCCCCACCCGCCGTTGGGACCGTGGGTGTACGGATTTTCCGCGTCGCCTGCGGCGTCCAGCGAGTCGTCGCCCAGGCCACCAGCGTCTGCCGCGTCGTCTCCCAAGCCCCCGACATCGTCGCCCACCGACCCGAGGTCATGAGCCGTCGAGTCGAGGTCCTTGCCGAGTGCCGCTGCCGCATCGTCGGCGCCGTGTGCACCGATCCTGATGGCGCCCGCATCATGCGGCACCGGCACCTTGCCGAACAGTTCGGCTTGCTCGGCCTTGATCGCGGAAATCTCGTCGGGGGAGACACCGGGCAGGCGTTCCTTCTCGTACAGGACGTGGCCGTCCATCTTGGCCGTAAAGCTATCGGCCGTGTGGAACTGCAGCTCGAAGACCTTGCCACTGGCCGGGTCACGCCAGGTTGAGTTAATTCCCTTGTAGCCAACGGAGTCCCAGGTGTTCTTGAACGTGACGTTCTCGAACCCCTTGGCCTGCAGGTCGTTGATCGCCTGCTGCACTCCGCGGGTGTAACCGTTGCTCGGGACCTCCGTCGTGTAGCGGATGGAGTCCTTGATGTCGCTGAGTGCCTGGCCGTGGTCCATGCCGATGTCTTCGAGCATGTCCGTGGCGAGCTTGCGCTTGAGGGAGCCCTCGCCCTTGAGCCGGTACTCCAGGCCGAGGTACTTCCCGTCGTCGACCTTGCCAGCGATGTCTTGCATCGCCTCGGTGATGCGCGGCTCCGCCTCGGCGGACCTGCGTATGAAGTCGTCCGCGGCGGCATTCGCCTCCCGGTCCAGATGCAGGCCATTCTCGCCTACCCAGGAACCATCGGGCAGATTGCCTCGCGAGCCGTCGGGCAGGGAGGCACCGGGATTACCTAGCCCGCCTTCGTGGGGTGGGGGTGGCACGTCGGTTCCGGAGTCGGCCGGGGCATGGTCTCCCCCGGCCCTGCCTGGCGCGTGATCAACGCCAGTAGGCCCATCGTGACCACTGCTGCCCGGGACGTCCCCGTGACCGCCGGTCGGGGATCCCTGGCTGGCGTCTGGGCCCCGCCTGAGGTCGCCGGCGCGGCCCATGGGGGTGTTGTCGCCCGGCCCGGCGTGGCCGTGCCCCGCGTCGTCGCCCGCACGGGCTGGGTCGGAGATGTCCGAGCCGACGCGTGTGACGTCGTTGCTCCGTCCGCCGACGCCGGCCGGGACCTGCTGTTCCTGGCGGACCGGGGTCTCGATCCGTGGGTTGTCTGCGCCCGCCGTCGGGTTCGGGGTCTTCTCCGACTTGGCCTCGTCGCCCCTCTGCAAGAGGCTCCCGTCCTCCTTGTAGAGGGAGCCTTCGCCGTCCATGTACTTCCCCGGGCCGTCGAACGGCGACTTCACCGTGTGCGGCGGGAGGGTGACGGTGCTCTCAGGCAGCTTGATGTTGCCGTCCGGGAGCTTGATCGCCCCTTCCGGAATGGCGGCATCCTTGGGCAGCTGTACCGAGCCGTCCGGCATCTTTACGGAGCCCTCTGGGAGGCTGAAGGCGCCCTCGGCGATCTTCGGGGCCTCGATGTGGCCGGCGTCCTTGAGGTGGGCCATCACGTCGCCGATTTTCGACAGGCCCGCGCCTGCGCCCTTGAAGACGTAGGTCATCGGGTCGATGGCGTGGCCCACCTTGCCGGCGATGGACAGGGCCTTGGCAGCCGCGCCGGCCTTGCCCGCGCCCGACACGGCGGCGCCGCCGCCACGGGTGAAGATGGCGGTGATGACGTTGAAGGTGACTGCGCCGGCGGCCCGGGAGCCGTTCGATTCCCACTGGTCCCAGGCCACGAGCGCCTTGCCGGTCTCCTTCATCGCGGTACGCGAATCCCGCAGCCAGGAGGGGAGTTTGTCCCCCGGTATCGCCAGGAAGGCGGGGCCCACGATGGGCAAAGTGGTGATCATCACGCCGGTGGAGAGCTTGGCCAGGCCGGTCCATGCTTGGCCGGCGGCGTCCCAGCCGTCGACGCCGATCAGGGTGCCCAGGCCCTTGATGGTGCCCCACACCCCGTCGACGACGATGCCCTTGCCGAAGTCGTAGGCGTGCTCCCAGACCTGCCACCAGGGGACGGACTCCTCGATCGCGTCGCCCCAGGGCAGGCTCTTGGCGTGTTTGAGGGCTTCGGCGTCATAGCCGTACCCCGTCTTGTGGGAGCCGTCGATCGTGTGGAGTGCCTTGTCGCCTACCAGCGCGACGATCTTGGCGTGGCAGTCGCGTTCGGCTTCTTGGAACGCGGCCCAGACCTCGGCGATCTTGTTGCGGCGGTTGAGGTTCTCCTCGACCAGATCGCCGTCCTCGTTCCAGTCGTCTTCGGCGGCCTCCTTGGCGCGGAAATCGGCGGCGTCCTGTTTGAGCTGCTTGAGCTGGTTGACCAGTGGGGTGATCTCGCGGGCGTAGGTGTTCAGAGCCCTGGCGATGACATGGATGTCTTCGCTCAGGTCGTGCGCCTTGTCCGCCACCGGTTTGGTGACGCCGAACAACTGCTCCGCCTCAGGCGCCTTGTAGAAGGCGGCCAAGCCACCGAAGGACTTGTGGACGTCCGAGCCGGCGGTTTCGACCTTGGAGCCGCCGTGGGACAGCGCCTTCGCCTTGGTTTCGAGAAGGTCCAGATCGCCCGTGAAGACCGGTACCTCAGCCGGATCGACCGGCGCGTCGCTCACTTCTTCTTCCCCCCGAAGTCCTTGAGAGCATCCACCCGTACGGCCCGGGCGGCGTTCTGGGCGTTCTTGGCCGCCTCCAGGTCGCCCTCGACGTACTCATTGGTGGCTTTGGCTGCGCCCCGGACGGCGGCCTGGCAGCGATCAGCCATCCCCTTGAGGTCCTTCTTGCGCTTCGTCACGTACTCGACCAGTGCCGCGCCGACCGGTCCCGTCGACGTCCGCGCCGACCACGCCGGAGCCTTTTGCGGCACCACCGGCCCGTACGGCTGCGTCATGGCCTGCGAGCCCGGTACGGCCGTACCCGCGGCCTGAGCTGCCTCTTTCATGTCCGCGAGCAGGGTGTTGAGGGCGTTCCCCAGATCTTCGGCATGTGTGCCGACGACCTTCAACTGGCCCTGAACTCCCTGTGGCTGAATGTCCCATGACGCCATGAACGCCCCCTGCATTCCTATCTGGTGCACCGCCGCCACGAGCCGCGCGCACCGTCCCCCCCCCCGACAGCCGGCAACCCCAACCCCTCAGCGCAGTCGGGAGGATGCTTCTCCTCCCGTGCGCCGGGCTGACTCAGCCGATGTTGTCGACCGCGGTCTTCGCGCGTGCGAGCGTCTGGTGCGCCGTCGCGTCGTTCTTCTCCAGCGTCGCCTTCAGCAGCTGGATGATGCTCTTGACCTCCTGCGACGCGCGGTTCCAGCGCAGTTCCTTGCCGTGGTACTCCTCCGCGACACCGTCCGCCGCGAAATCCGACATCGCAGCCTTCACCTGCGCATCACGTGCCGCGATCACCTGCTCCAGGCGCGCGATCACCGCTTGGATGTTGCCCTGCGCCTCCGCCGACGTCGCCGTGTCATACGAACGACGGTCACTACCAGCAGCCATCACAATCACTCCCCCTGAGATCTGTGTACTTACGCCGCGATCGGGCTGTCAGCGGCCCGAGAAGCGGGCCGCGTCGAAGTTCGCCGCCGACATCTGCGACCGAGCGTTGTCGGCCTGCTCCTGGTCACCGGAGCTGAATGCCGACTCCATGCCCGACTGACCGCCCACGATCGCGGCCAGCGCACTGTTCAACGACGCCGTGATCTCGTCCGCGTGCGACTTGAATGAGTCGAACGCCACCTTGCCCGAGCCGTTGAACTTGCCCTCCAACGGCTGGGCCGCCTGCACGAGCTGGCGGATCAAAGTCCCCAGTTCCGTGCTCGACCCCTGCGACTGGGACCTCAGGGTCGAGAGCGTCTGCGCCCCCATGTCGAACTTCATCGGGCTCCCCCTGCCAGACTTGACGATCGTTTGTACGGTCATGCCTATCAACTGCGGCGTGATAGGTGCAATTCACAATCCCGATGCTACGGGCAGGGTCTGACAATGGCTCAAAGCCGTCAGGTGGCCACCTAGCATTGCCTGCACTGTGCTTGGAGTGGCCGGTCGTGCCCGCCCCTGACCGTCAGGTGCTCACACGCCTTTCAGATGCCGCATCAGGCGCTCGAAGTCCTGCCAGCCCGACAGGTCCGACGGGTCACCCGGCAGCGGGTAGTACAGCGCGGGGCGGGTCTTCGGGCCGAGGGGGACAGGCGACTGCGGCAGCGGGGTGTGCCTGGCGCGGTCATCGGGCAGCTGACGGACCTCCTCCGCGCCGAGTACGAAGGCCAGCGGGACGCCTGGGCCCTCGAAGCGGGGCGGCACTGCAAGGTCGCGGCGGGCCTTGCGGACCTGTACGAGCATGGACTGCAGGTGGTGGCGGGTGGCGAGCTGCTCCGCGGCCGCGGGCAGGGAGTTGACCGGCGGCTCCTCGTCGGGTCCGTAGCCGAAGGCCAGGGTGGTGTGTTCCTCCACGCCCGCCTTCGTACGGCTGATGCGCACGGTGGCGAGGCCGGGCCGGTCCGGGGTTCCGACCACTACGAACCAGGTCGGCTCCGGCGCCCTCTCGTGGGCGAGGTCGGTCATCTGGCGTGGTGACCAGGGGAGGTTGGCGGGTTCAGCGGTTCCCCAGCCGGCCGGGGGCTCGCTGGTGAGTTCGCGCCATATCGACTCCAGCGCGCCGCCGAGTACCAGACGATCGTCTGCGGGGTGGACGGCGCGGAACGTGACGGCCAGCTGGCGCTCGCCGGTGGTCGTGGCCTCCTGGTAGGAGGCGGCGACCGGGGTGCGAGGGTCGTCAGAGGTCGCGTCGGGTGCTGGTACCGGTGCGAACATGCCCTCCTGCCAGCGCAGTACGGCTCCGGACAGTCCGTCGTAGTAGCCGTCCCGTTCGTCCCGCACGATCCAGCGGGAGGTCCAGCTGCTGAGGCTCTCGCGTACGGCCGGGGAGAGCGTGGTTCCTGCCAGGGTGACGATCTGGAGGCCCAGCTCGGCGTTGGCGGCGGTCCGGAACGCGTCCGAGAGCCAGGCCGTCATGGCGACCACCGGGCGGTCCTGGATGACGACGGCGACCTTGTCGGTGAGGACGTCGACGGCGGGCTGCGCGGCGGCGGGCGTGGGCGCAACACTCACGCCATCGGTCTTCACCACGGCCAGGGAGCGCGCGGCCTCTGGCGGCCAGGCGGAGCCGCCGGCCAGAGTGGCCAGCCGGGCCGCGAAGGTGCCTGCGAGCCGCTCGGCTTCTTCGACGCCTGTGGTGGCGCGGGCCTCCGTCCACCAATACGGGACCGGCGGCGGGGTGGCTCCGAGCAGCCGCTCGGCCTCTCCGGCGACCTGCACGAGCAGCGGTGCCTCGACGGAGACGAGCGGGCGGCCCTCACCGTCGCAGAGTCGCACGACGGCGCCCTCGCCCGCCGTGTCCATCAGCTTGTCAGGGCCCCCGGAGAGCAGGCCCGCGAGCATGGTCCAGGGGTCGGGCATGCGCTGGGTGAGGGCGATGACGTCCTTGGTCATGTGGTCGTCCGGTCCTTCGTAGTTCGTGGCATGGGTGCCGTACATGGCGTGGCTCGCGTGGGCGGGAGAGCTCGCCGGTGTGTCACTGGGAGGAGTACACGGTCTGGATGAGGCGGTTGGTCTGGCCCCTGCGGATGAGGACACCGCGGCCCGCCGGCTGCTGGGAGGCGTAGACGTCGGGGAACAGCTGGCCCTCGCTGCGGTCCCCCGCCATGAGGAGTGCCGAGGATCCCGACTCGCGCAGGCCCTGCACCAGGGGCTCGTAGATGCCGCGTGAGGCACCTGCGACGCGGCGCGTCAGGACGAAGTGGAGGCCGATGTCCACCGCGGACGGGATGTACGGCAGGAACGGAGCCAGCGGTTCCTGGCCGGCGGTGGTGAGCACGTCGTAGTCGTCGACGAGGACCACGATCCGCGGGCCGCCGCCCCAGCTGCCGGGTTCCAGGTCCTCGAGGCGCGCGCTGTCATCGGGCAGTCGCTTGTCCAAGACGGTGGTGATACCGGTGGCGAGGCCCGCGCACAGTTTGGCGTTGTACGCGTAGCCGCCGTTGAACTCTTCGGGGACCGCGCCGCGCAGACTGCGCCTGGGGTCCATGACGGCGAAGACGAGTTCGTCCTCGCTGTAGCGCTCGATGAGGCCGCCCGCGATGGTCTTGAGGAGATTCGTCTTGCCGCACTCGCTGTCGCCCATGATCAGCAGGTGCTGGTCGTGCTGGAACAGGTCGAGCAGAACGGGTTTGAGCGCTGTTTGGTCCAAGCCGATCGGCACCCGCTTGGGTTCGGCGACCGGACCCGGCAGGAGGTGGGTCTCCAGGATGTGCGGCAGAACCCGTACCGGCTGGGCGACCTCGCCGCTCCATGTGGCGCGGATCGTCCGGGCCGCTCGCTCCAGGACCGCGCCCATGTCCGCGGTATCAGCGAGTCCGTCCGTACGGGGAAGTGCGACCTGTGCGAAGAGTCTGCCGTCGGTCAGGACCCGGCCGGGCTCGTCGGGTGAGAGGGTCTCGGCCAGCTTGTGGTCGATGCTGGACTCGCCGGGGTCGTTCAGCCGCAGCTCGACGCGGGTGCCGAAGTTCGACTGGACGGCGATGCGTACGTCGTTCCAGCGGAGCATGCCCGCGACGACGTGGATGCCGTAACCGCCGCCGCGTTTGAGGATGTCGGCGATGTCGTCGTCCAGGTCCTCGAAGTCGTCGCGCAGTGCGCCGAAACCGTCGATGACGAGCACGATCTCGGCGGATGCCAGCTGGGGCAGCCGGCCCGCGGCGTGCAGGTCGCGCAGCTGCTCGACGGAGTCGATGACATGCTCGCGGAAGAGATCCTCCCTGGCCGCGAGCATGTTCCGTACTTCTTCGACGGTTCGCGCGGCGCGCTCGCGGTCGGCGCGGCCCGCGATGCCGCCGACGTGCGGCAGACCCGACAGGGCCTGCAGCCCGCCGCCGACCAGGTCGAGGCCGTAGATGCCGACCTCCTGCGGGGTGTGGGTCAGCGCGAGCGAGAGGGCGAGGGTGCGCAGGAGCGTCGTCTTGCCGGACTGGGGGCCGCCGATGACGGCGGCGTGGCCGCCGGCCACTGTGAGGTCCAAGTACCACTGACCCTGCCACTGCTTGGCCGGGTCGTCGAGCAGGCCGAGCGGTACCTGAAGCGGCCCACGACGCTTGGCCAGCTGCACACCGCGCGGGCCGACGTCCAGCGGTCCGGCGACCGCATCCAAAGCGATCGCGTCGGGCAGCGGGGGCAGCCAGATGCGGCGCACCGGAGCAGCGGCGTTCACCAGCTGCTCGACCATGACGCCCAGCTCGGTCGGCCCGGTCTCGCGGCGCCGCACCGTCGGCTCCTGCGTGCTCGAATCCTCCGCGCGGGCCGCGGAGTTGAAGGTCTCGTAGGGAAGGGCGAGGGGCCCGGCGGTTTCGTCCTCCGAGCGCTGCACGGGGCCGCGGTAGGCGCCCGAGACATAGCTCGCCTTGAAACGGTCGTAGTGGCTGGTGTCGACCTTGAGGTAGCCGAATCCGGGCAGCGGCGGCAGGTGGAAGGCGTCCGTGGTGTCCAGGACCGTACGGGATTCGTCGGCGGAGAAGGTACGCAGGCCGAGCCGGTACGAGAGGTAGGTGTCCAGGCCCTTGAGGTTGCCGCCCTCGATGCGCTGGCTGGACAGCAGCAGGTGCACGCCTATGGAGCGGCCGATGCGGCCGATAGACAGGAACAGGTCGATGAAGTCCGGCTTGGCGGTGAGCAGTTCACCGAACTCGTCGATGACGACGAACAGGTGCGGCAGCGGGTCCAGGTCGGGCCGCTGGTGGGCACGCAGTGCGGCGTAGTCACCGATGTCGGCGATGTTGCCCGCGTCCTTGAGGACCTGCTGGCGGCGCTTGACCTCGCCGGCGAGCGAGGCGTGGACGCGCTCGACGAGGCCGGCCTGGTTCTCCAGGTTGGTAATGACACCGGCGACGTGCGGCAGGTTCGCGAACGGCGCGAAGGTCGCACCGCCCTTGTAGTCGACGAGGACCAGGGCGAGGTCCTCGGGTGGGTGGATAGCCACCAGGGCGAGGACAAGGGTGCGCAGGAGTTCCGACTTCCCGGAACCGGTGGCACCGACACACAGGCCGTGCGGGCCCATGCCGAGCTCCGAGGACTCCTTCAGGTCCAGGAGCACCGGCTCGTGGGAGTCGTTGATGCCGATGGGTACGCGCAGGAAGGCCCGTTCGCCGCGCGGCGCCCACAGGCGCGACAGGTCAAGCCGCGCCACGTCATCGATGCCGAGCAGGTCGGCGAAGTCGACGGGCCCGGACAAGGGAGCATCGACGAGCGACTCGGTGGAGAGGCGCAGCGGCGCCAGCATCCGGGCCAGGCCCTCAGCGAACGGGATGCTCATCTCGTCCACGGTGCCGTGGGCGCCGATCGGCTCCTGCTCTCGCAGATCCTCGATGATCACCTGATCACCGTCGACGATGATCCGCACGCCGACATGTCCCGGCTCCTGGACCCGCTGTTCGAGCAGGTGCAGGACCATGACGCCCATCTCCCGCAGGCCGACCGCCTCATCGGGACGCGGCAGGTCGACGGCGTCCTCCCCGTGCCCGTCGGCGACGACGAGCAGCCGGGACGTCATGGACAGCGCGTCCTTGCCGGACAGGCCGCGCCGCACCTCGGCCGCATAGGAGGCGCGGCGGCGCAGCTCGGAGCCGAGCTGCCGGGCGAGCTGGGGAGTGGAGGGAGCGATACGGCGAGCGGCGACGGGACCGTCGTACTGCTCGCCATCGAGCAGATGCGGCATCCACTTGGCCCACTCCCAGTCGGCAATCCGGTCCCCAGGCACCGCGAGCGCCATCACCACATCGTCGGGGGCATGCAGGGCGGCGGCCTGCACGAGCAGGGCGCGCGCGACGCGCAGACAGTCCTCACGGGGGCCGATGACGCTGACGTTGCCGACGCGGTCGAGCGGGACGGTGAGCGGGAGTTCGGTGCCGGTGCGGAAGCGGGCCATCAGCGCCGATGCCTCGTTGAGCATGAAGCGGTCGGGCGGGGTGAGGACCGACGAGCCCTGCTGTGCGATCTGCAAGTCGCGTACGGGCATCTCGCCGGTGCCGACCCGCACGCGCAGGAAGTCGCCGTCGACGCGGCGGCGCTCCCAGAGACGAGCCGGATTGCGCACGATGTCGTAGAGGGCGGGCGGCGGTGGGTTGAGGACATCGGCGCGCTCGCGCCGCCGGCGCTCCTCGGCGGAGAGCTCCTCGCGCAGGTCCTCCAGATAGGCGAGGTACGCCTCGCGCTGGGTGCGCCGGGTGCGTTGAGCCTTGCCGCGCTGCGAGAAGACGAGCGCGACGGAGCCGATGACGGTGACGACGAGGATGATGGCGCCGAGCCCGGCGAACTGACTGTTGCGCACGACCGTCATCATCACGACGGACGACATGACACCGGCGACGGGCAGCAGCGACATCGCGATGTTGCCCGACTTCCCCTCGGGGAGGTTGGGCGGGGCCTCGATGATGCGCGCCTCGGAGGCGGCCGGGGGCCTGGTGGTCCGGGCCGGGCGGTGGATCAGTCGGGTACTCATCGTCGTCGTCCGTCATTCACGATCGGGCTCGGCATCTGGTCAGTGACGCTGCTGGGAGAGGGAGAGCTGGAAGACGTCCGCGGCAAGGCGGGCGGCGGCTTCCCTGGTCGGGTGAGCGAGCAATGTGGTCTGGACCGGGCCGCCGGCTGCCAAGTGCCGGTCGTACGGCAGGACCTGGACGCTTGCCCCGGTGGACTTGAGTTTCTGGGCGGCCTCGTCGAGGTCGAGTCCTGAGTGCGGCACCAACTCGGTGAGCACGACAACCGTGCCGGCGATCACATGCCGGGGCAGCCCCTGCATCCACTGGAGCACCGAGTACGTGCTGGTGATGCCTTCCGGAGTGGCGGGTGTGGTCAGCACGCGGCCATGGGCGGCGGCGAGTGCGACCCGGCCGACTTCGGCGGGCAGCGTCTCGCAGTCGATGACCATCACACCGAAGTAGCGGCGCAGCGCGACCACGGCTCGCTCGTACGTGCGGCTGTCCAGCATCACGCCGATCTGGCCCTGGCTCGCGGGCAGCAGCCAGGCGTTGTCGGGGAGTTGGACGAGATAGCCCGTGACGTCGAGCAACGACATGTTCGGCTTGACGATCTCTGCGATATCGCTGGTGGTCCAGCGCAGCGTCTCGGCGCCGAGACGCAGCGGCAGCGAGCCGAGTGCCGGATCGGCCTCCAGGAAGAGGACCGGGTCCTGCCGGTAGTGCGCGTACGTGGTACCGAGCAGCGCGGCGACGGTCGACTTGCCGGATCCGCCCCGGATGGAGGTGACGGCGATCTGCCGGCCGGTCGTCACGGGCTGCTGGAGCACCTCGGCGGTGCGGGTGATCTCGGCGACTTCGCGCGCGGCTGACGAGGAGAGCGTACGGCGCAGGGTGCGTGCGGTACGCGCGGCGAAGGACTCTCCGTGCTGCGGCTTGCTGCGTACCGTGCGAGCCAGGCCCTTGTCCACCACGGGCCGAGAGTCGGAGATGCGGTGGGACTGGGGGCCCGGGGCGTACGCGGCCGGTGCCTGCTGCTTCTGTTCCTGGTACCCGGACTGCTGCGGCCAGCCGCCCTGATGGCCCGTCTGCTGCTCCTGACCCTGGTACGGGCGGCCGGCCTGCTGGGGCGCACCACCGTCAGGGGCGACGTCCGACACCTGGGCGCTCTGCGCGGGGAGGCCCACGCCCGGGGCGGGAGCACGGTACGCCTGCCCGCCGGGGCCCTGCGCACCCTGCTGGGCGCCGCCCCTCAGGTCGCGCAGCACATCACCCTGCCAGTCGTCTCCGTTCGGCATGCCTCCCCTTCTCCCCCACTTCGCTGCCCCGCCCGGAGCGCCAGCACATCGACTCGGAACTGTCAGATCTGGTTGAGCAGCTGCCCGTACACACCGAACACACCGAAGGCGAGCGGGAAGAGCCCCACCATGCCGACGGATTCGACCAGATCGGCCATACGCCGCAGTCGCACCTGTACATGCTCGGGCACCTGCACCGCCAGAACGAGCAGTGGCAGCACCGCAGCCCCGCACAGCACGGCGAGCGGCCCGCCGCCCCCTGCATGCTCCATCCACACCATCACAAGGCGCACGACGAGGCACGATGCGGCAGCGAAGAGCGCAACGACCTCGGCGACCAGCGGAAAAGCCCGCGCCCTCGACACGAGCACCACGACGACGAGCGATGCCAGCAGCACGGTCCATACGGTCGGCTTCTCGGCCAGGGTGAGCAGCCAGCCGGCAGAGGTTGCCGAGACCGCAGTGACGGTCGTCGAGAGGGCAAGGCCACGGTGCGTCGCCGCGACCGCGGTACCCACCTGGTGACGGCTGACGGAGGCGCCACCCGAGCGGCGGTCGTCAAGTGCGGTGAGCCCCGACGCCATCAGGGCCAGCCGCGGCAGCACGCCGAGCACCACCAGAGAGAAGACCGCCATGACGGCACCGAGCCGGGCCGGATCACCCTGGACTGCGGCAACCGCCTCCCACACGACGGCGATCGAGGCGGTGGTCACGGCGCCGACCAGCCCGCCCTTGCCGAGCGGCGAGAAGTAGCCAAGGAACGCAAGCGTCAAGGCCAGCGCGCCGGCGACGGCGGCGAGCCGCGCGGTGCCCGGCCAGTCGTACGCGTCGGCGGCCGTCCACGCGGTGAGAACGCCAAGCCCGCCGGAGGCGACCAGCAGAGCGGTCGCCAGACCCCTGTTCCCCCGTCCGATCTTGGCGACAAGCGCACCGGCCACCAGCAGCACGAACGTGACAGCCGAAAGAGCACCGACCAGGGCACCGAGCGCGAACTCACGGCGGGCGAGCAGCGCGGTGATCACCGCGAAGGCGACGGTCGCCACGCCGGCGCTCGCCCGGCGCGCGGCGGGACGCCAGCGCCAGGCCCGCAGGTCGAGGTCGTCAGCCACCTGGTCGGTGACGTCGTGCACTACAGGGGCGGGCGGCGCAGAGTGGGTACTGACGAGTCGGAGCACGGCGCCGTCGGCAATCCCGACCGACGCCAGCGTGCTGTCGTGGGGCAGGACGGAACCGTCGGACGTAATCAACTGCCGTGTCATCGGGCGCGACGTGGGCCGGTCATCCAGCAACTGCAGAACATCCGGAAGCAGTTGCCCAATGGGTGTGTCGGACAGCAGGACGATGTCGGCCCGGCGTCGCTCACCGACCAAGGTCACTCGGCTCAGTTGCGCCTGGGAAGTCGTTGCTCTGCTCACCACTTACGGGAACCTATCATCGCGAGGTTGAGGCCCCTCGGGACAACCGACATGCCTATCCTGCCCACTTCCGCCCGGTCCCGCTTCAAGGAACCCTTCCCCCGCCACCCGGAGCTCTTCATGTATTTCCCGGGAATGCCGCAAAATCTGTCTGAATCCGTTCTGCGGACTTCTAGGATTTCGCCGACCTCGTCGGCTGCTCGTACTGCTGCACCTGACGCTGCTGTTTCTCCTGCTCTGCCTTCTGCTGCGCCAGCGTGTGCTGAAGGAACGACCACCCGACACACCCCGCGCACAGGACGGCGGTGATAGCGATCCCCGCGAAGACCTTCCCGAGCCGTTCGTCCGCCGTGCGCCGCCCCCGCTGCGTCCCGAACAACAGGGCATCCCGCATCCTGCGTCGGCGCACAGCCACCGACTCCAGCAGCTGACTGTCGTAATCCCGCGCCATCTCGTCGTCCGTCGCCCTAGTCGTCCGTCGCCTTAGTCACTGCCGATGTACCGCTCCGAGCGTACGCTTCTGGTTCCTTGCCAGTGCGCCTGCCCGGCACACGCACAAGGCCTTTCACGCGCTGCGTGCGCGCTTCATCGAGCCACCGCTCGCTGACACGCGGCCCTTCAGGGAGCCAGCAGCCAGGTGGCGGCCAGTTCAGGACCTCGACGGCTGCCACTTCGGGCCGCAGGAACTGCGCGTGAACTGCCTCGTGCCTGACCTATCCGCTCTCGACCGTCGATCGTGCCGAGGGTGGCCAACGGACGTCTTTGGGCCAGGGGTTGCCCAGATCACTTGTGATCGTTTACACCGGAACCGTCGCCGGTCACCTGATTGGCTCTCCTTGGCCAGGAATCTCCCCGGCGGTCTGCCGCCCGCCGCCCCCACCGGGACGGGGTTCGTCCTGGACATCCCGGTCGGTGTAGGTGATCACGGTGACGAAAAGCCAGTGCAATCTGTAGGCTCGGCAGGCGCCAAGCACAAGCGCGGCCTCGACAACCCAATGCACACCCCACGTGTCCTTCGGCCTGACGTCCAGCACGGTGGCGGTGAGGCACACGCCGGCAATGATGATGGTGGCGGAAAGGATGCTCACCCAGTTCCGCCGGAACTGCGCGGCCAGACGACCGGTGGTGCGCAGGGCGCGCATGCGAGGGCCAGAGGCCTGAGCGTATTGCGCGATAGCGGCGGTGACGAAACTGCCTACGATGGCGACCACGGTGGCGCCTGTGGTGTACACGCTTAGGCGTTGATCCTGGCTCGGTCTGCCCAGCAGGTCCCCGCTGCCGGCCCAGCGGACCCAAGTGAAGTGCAGCCCTACTGCTAAGGCCGTCACCCACCAGTCGGCCACCGGGCGCTCGCGCGACGAGTGCCAAATCCGGGCCAGCGCCCCACGGCGTCCGTACATCATGCCCCACCCCCCCACGCGACCTGCGGGAATCGGTCCACTCCCGCAGCGGTTCAGCGTGTCACCAGACTAGACGTCGGCACTGACAGCGGCTCGCAGGGTCCGTTCGTACTGGTGGGAGACTGAGCCGAGCTTCTCTAGCGCGAAATGAACGTCCAGGGCGTGACCGTTGGTCGCGGTCACCGGTACGGAGCATTTGGCCGTGATGCGTTCCGCCACAAAGTCGATCTTCTCGTCTTCGGCCCGCTCGCCCCAGTGCTCGATGTGGGCGATTGCCTGGGCTGTGGTCACAGCGTCAGTGTTGTCGAGCCAGTCTCCGATGTCTGAGGCCAATGCGCTAGTTGCATCGAGGAGTTGGTGTTGCCCACGTGCGCGACGAGTCGGTGTTAGGGGGAAGCGACTACGTTTCTTCGGTACTTCGAGAGTTAGCGTCAACGCCAGGTCTGGGAACTCCTCACGTACACGGTTGGCGAGTGAGCTGATCTCTGTGCTGCTGCGTAGTGCCGTCGGACTGTCGTAGGGCTCAGGCTCCAGTCGCAGCACAAGCTTGTCGACGGCAGTGGCCTCCTTGAGCTTGTCACGAGAGCGGCCGTTGACGACCGGCCTGACCCGGATCTCCTCATGCAGATAGTGAGCCCCGTTGAACCATCGCTCGATTGCCCGAACGCGAGGGGACGAGATGCCTCCGCTCATTGTGGCTACGACGTTGCCAAAGGGGAGGAAGTAGAGCACGGTGAGGTCAACCAGACCTCGGTTGTGGGCAAGTCGGAGATCGCTGATGGAGCCATCACCGAGATCGATCTGCCGAGGTATGTCGGTGCGCAACTTGGCAAGCAGAAGGTGAGGCGCCGTCTGTTGTTGGTCGACTCCACCGATCAGCGTCTCCCCACCCGATTCCACCCGCCGCTCGTAAACGGGTGCGTCACGCAGTCTGCCTAGTATGCGCGACCAGTCACGCTCCAACATGCGTTGGCCCGCGCCCTTTGCCTCCACTAACTCATAGAAGTGCACGGTACGTTGACGGCTGTTTGCTGCCACGCAGGCCCCCTTCCCCAGGTCCCGAACGATTGCGTGAAGATCAGCTTGGTGGGCTACTCAACTCGTGCATGTGCCCTATGTAAAGAGACAGGGCTGCCGCGTCGGATGGTACGTGCAGCCCTGTCAGAAAATCTCATCTTCTCAGTCGGACTCGAACTCTGCTTGCAAATTCAGGGTGTTGGAGTTTTCACGCAGGATGCGCACCTTGTCCTCGGGGAAGCCCTCGGGCCGGCTCGCCTGGATCTCGACGGTGACCTCCACCTCGGTCCCAGACAGCGCCAGGTGCTGGAGGATCTCGAAGACATAGTCGGTGGCGTTCTTGCTGTACTGCTCTGGCGTGAGGCGCGCGGTCGCGTAGAAGCGGTTGAGCGTCCGGGGAAGGGTGGGTTGCACAGAGATACCTGGGCCGACGGTCGAAGGGTTCTCCTTGCCTTGTCCTTGACCACGTTCGCCCCTCGCCTCCCCGGATTCTTCCTCCTCGACCCGGGCGCGTGCGGTAGTGCCCGTCCCCCCGCCGTTGGTGGCGGCGTGGGCTGTCGCCTCGCGGCGGCGCGTGATCTCCTCCTCTTCCTGCCGCCGCTGGGCGAGTGCCCGTTCAGGGCGGACGAGGAGGGTGCTGTCGGTGATCTGGCTGAAGCGGGTGTTGCCGCCGGGCAGGACGAGCCCTTGATAGTGGCCCTCGGCCTCTTCGTAGCCAGTGGCGAGGGCGAAGCCTTCCTGCTCCCAGTTGAACAGCGACAGGACGTCCTCCACGCCCGCATCCAGGACGGACCTGCCCACGAGCCGGTTGAGGTAGGGGTAGGTCGTGTGCAGTTCCCACAGGCGGCCCACGCTGAGGTGCCCCTCCGCCTCCCAGATGCGGGAGAGCGGGCCCGTCAGCTTCTGCTGGATGAGATTCGGGGCCTGCTGGAGATGCAGCTGTGCCTTGCGCTTTAGGCGTTCCGCGGTACGTGCAGCTAGGTCCTCAGCGCTACCGGTGTCGATCTTGATGTCTTCCCAGGTCAGCCGCGCACCGGGTTCCTCGCCCTGTTGCGGAACCAAGGCCCAGTGGTAGGTCTGTCCAATCCGGAGCTCCACCTTCTCGGCGGCCTGCGCCATTCGCGCCTCTGCCTGCCTGCGCTGGCTCTCGCTGAGGTCGTGCTGGAGGTGGTCTGCGAGGACCTTGCGCCAGCCCAGAAACTCTCCTACGGCTTCTTCCAGTTCCTGCATCCGCCGCTTGTCGGGTGCCAAGAACACCAACATGTTGCGGTGGGAACGCTGCGAGGGGCCGTGCGTGAGCAGGGCCTCGGCCACGAACTCCATGGCCGGGGTGTCGTCACGATCCTTGGTGTGTGTGTACTGCGGGTGCAGCAACACGAGTCGCGCCTCGTCCCGGTCAGGGATGTCCCGGGTGCTGCGGGGTGCAGCGTGGACGGCCTTGAAGTCTGCACGGCGCTGGGCCATGGGACTGAGCCTGCGGACGATCTCGGCCCAGATGTCCTCCTGCCGGCCGAGCAGCCGGTTGGCTTCGTCCTTGGCGAGGCGTGTGATGTTGGCCTGGGTGTCGTACCAGTAGCGGTCGGCGTCGGCGTAGAGGTAGGTCGAGCGATCGGCGAGGGTATTGAGCGCGGTACGGAAGTTGCCCATGGTGTCGCCGGGTATCGCCATACCGAGGCGTACGTGAGCCTCGGAGAGCCCCTTCTTCGCGGCCTTCAGGGTGGCGGCCGAGCCCATGAAGACTGTGCGGGCGATTCGGCGACTGACCGCTCGCTGTCCCAGGTACGACTTCTCTTTGTCGATCTCGACGGGTGTGGAGTGCACCCCATCGACGTCGGTGTCAAGGATGGCCTTCCAGCGGTCCTCCAGATACTGGGTGAGATCGCTGCTGACGAGCCGGTCATTGAGGGGGATGTCCCCGACCATGATCATGGGGCTCTGGCTCTGCCCGATCCACAGTGCATGAATCACGGCGCTCATCAGACGCAGGACGCCTCGGGTGCGCTGGAAGCGTTCCAGGGTCGACCAGTCTTCGTAGAGTCGGGCGAAGAGTTCGGGGTGGATCGGGTACGTCGCTCGAATCAGGCGTTCGTACTCTGTGCTGTCGCTGCCGGAGGGGAACTCGGCCTTGTGGTTGGCGTAGAACTGCTGGAAGACACGCGCCACCTTGTTGATCTGCGCCTGGGCGGTGCCCGTCGGTGCCTCGAAGAGGCGTCGACGCACGATCTCGAACGACTCATCGGCACTCGCTGGCCGCCACGGGTCGGCGTTGCGGCGCACCACGTTCTGCAGGCGCTCCAGAGCGATCTGCCCGGCGGGCCCCCCAATCTCGTTGTCATCGGCGTCGTTGCCCTTGCCGGTGTCGGAGGCGGGGATGGAAAGGATCAGCTGTGCGCCCTCAACGGCGGCAACCGCTTCGGTCAAGGACTGCGCGAAGGAGAAGTGAGTGTCGAAGTCACCAGCCGGCAGGTCATTGTTGTTGACCAGCTGCCTCGCATAGACGACCCATTCGTCGATGAGGATGAGGCAAGGGGCGTATGCGGCGAGCAGATCCTGTAGGACTGCTGAGCCGGGGCTGGTTCGGGAGCGATCGGCCTCGGCGACGAGGCCGTAGCCCTCCTTGCCGCCGAGCTGCCAGCCGAGTTCTCCCCAAAGCGTACTGACACGGGTTCCGTCGGGTTTGGAGTCCGGCGCGCCAGGCGACAGCTCCGTACCGACAATCACAGCACGCGTAACCGGGGTCGTCGGCAGCGTCCCGCCGGGAGCCTCGGCGATCAGCTCTTGCATCTCCTGGGGTAGGCGCTGTGGCCTGAGCCCTGGCGAGAACAGGTGGTAGAGGGCGAGCATGGAGTGAGTCTTGCCGCCGCCAAAGTTCGTCTGCAGGTTGACGATGGGGGCAGCGGAGTTGTCGCCGGACAGGCGGCGCAGAGACTTCTCCAGCAACTGTTGCAGGCCATCGGTCAGATAAGTGCGGTGAAAGAACTCCTCGGGGTCTGTGTACTCAGGTGCACCATCGCCATTGACGACATGAGCGAGGTTCGCGGCGTACTCGGATGCGTTGAACTTGCCTTGGGCCACGTCTTGGTGTGGAACCAGGACATCTCGCCACGGCTTGAGCCCGCCTTCCGCCGCGACTGCTGGCATGTCGGCCGCGCGCCGTGTCGCCTTCTTCGTTTCAGCCTCGATGAGGATGCGTTGGTGTTCAAGGCGCGAGGTGCGGACCTTCGCGACCAGCTCGCCGGGCGCTCCGACGTCTGTCAGCAGTCGCTCCGCGGTGTCCAGGGCGCGGCTCGTGTCGTCGGCGCTGAACGGTGCGTTGTGAGCCCAGCGGTTTCGTACGTCGCTCAGCTCGCCGACGTAGCTGCGCGCAGCGGGGGGCAGGACATGCCGAAAGTAGGATGCCCAGTTGCGCAGGACAGTCGTCAGCAGGAAGTGCGGGTCCTCTTTGGACTGCGCACCGAGGCCACCCGACCGGGCAGCAGCCACCGCGTCATCGAACCAGGAATTCCCTTGCCGCCTGGTCATTTCGCGCTCCACCAAGGGCAGAACACCCTCAGGAAGCAACTCGATCATGCGGCCTATGCGGTCCCTGTTGCTCAGTGCCATGCGGTCCGTGTCATCCTTCGTCGTCCTGTCGGCCGCGTCCTGCGCGCCCTGCTGCTCGTCGTACATCCCGCCCCCTGCCGTGCGGCGCTACGTCAGTTCCGTAAGAGCACGTGTTGCTGTGTCATCGAGTCGTACCTGTGGCTGTGTGGAGGGTTGTGTCGGTTATGCGTCGTCGCTCTCTTCACTGGTGAGATCCCAGCTGAGCTGATTGGCTGCCGGCGCGTTGCTGCGGGCTTGTTTCTCGGCCGCGTATGCCGCGGTCTGCAGGTCCGGCCATGAGCCCGCCAGGTTGTTGAAGCGCTGGCCGCTCTCCGACCAGTTGTTGCGCTCGCAGATGCTGTATAGGAGGTATGCAAGGTCCTTGACGGAGTCCTCGTCGAGCTCCCTATGACGGCGGATGTCGGCCAGCAGCTCGCCAGCCGCGTCTATGCCGGAATCCTTGCCCTTGCCGTCGAGAACGCGCGAGAGGTGCATTGCCGCCTCCCACACCGAGATGTGGAGTGCCGCTCCCGGGGCGTATGCCTCGCGCAGGTCGGCAGGCTTAACAAGCCACACGTTGCTGTCACCAGACGCTGTGACGCCCGTGTCCTCGAGGCCACGCATTGACGTGTTGTACGCCTTAGACAGTGTCTCCGCGTCGCCGAACTTTCCCTTGTCCCACTCATACTGCTCGAACCACTTGATACACCAGCGTGTCTCCATGTCGAACTCCCCCTCCTGGGCGGAGAGGACCTCGGCAAGGACGTCGTTGATGAGTGCGAGGGCCCTGCGCACGCGCATGGGGGTGCCATCGGACTCCGTCACTTTGGCGTAGCGCGAGAAAATCGCGATACCGGGCCCGATGGCGGACTGAGCCATGTCCACGGGGGCGACATTGCCCTGCTGAAGATCTTGGAGAGCTGACGGGAGTTCCCTGCGCAGGGCGCTGAGGAAGCCGCGCCGGTCGGTGGTTGTGGCGGTTGCTGGGCGAGGGCGGCAGGCGAGGACGATGGAGGAGGCGAGCGCGTTGGTCCCGATGCCGATCGACCTTCCCGCCCGCTCGGTACGGACTGGCCATGTAGCCGTCACAGAAAACCCTGCCTCCATGAGGCCATTGAGCATGGTCTCCCACCCGGTCGAGGCTGTTCCGTCGACCTCATCGGTCTCGGACTGCTTGAACGCGTAGAAGACCGCCAGCGGGTAGTCGGCATGGTGGCCCTCGCGGATACGGGTGAACGTCTCGACGAATCCGCGCTCGAAGTGGTGCTCCGCCTTCTCCCTGCTGCCGCCGTGCCGGTAGGGAGAAGCAATGAGCTCCGGCTCCTTGGGGGTGAGGATCGTGGTCATCACGTCTGGGTAGATATCGCCAAGGGAACGGCGGAGCCAGACGTAGAAGAAATCGGAGAGGTCGGCGTAGCCGATGTTGTCGTAGTACGGGGGGTCAGTGCTGACGATGTAGCCGTCGTAAGGGCGGTGGGTGGCATCGGCCTGAGTGACGTGGCCGCAAGCTGCTTCGGAGGGCAGAGCATCTAGCGTCTTGCCGATCGCAGTCAGCATGATCTCCAACGTTCCCGAAGACGGCCCGAAGACGTTCCCCTCAGCGAAGTCCCAGGTCATGGGCAATGCTTGGCGGGCGAATGTGCTCCGGAGGATCTCCATCTGGGGGTTGTTGGCCCATGTTGTGATTGTGGAGGCGTAGTCCGACATGCGGCTGACGGCGAAACCCAGGTATGTCGCCACGGCCTTTCCGTACTTGGCTGCTTCGGCCTCCTGCATCCCAGCCGCCTTCGCGTCAAGCTCGACCCTTGAACGCGCCTCACCGACGAGATCGCTAAAGGTCGTGAGGGCGAGGAGCTGGCGGTTGGTGAAGAGCGACGCATAAGTCTCCAGCCCGTACAGCGGCGGCGAGAACCAACGTGGATTCACGGGAAGAAGATCCTCTGGCACCTTGACCGGCACCCGTACCTCTGCCGCCCTCACCTGCTGTTCTGCTGCCTCCAAATACACCCGCTGCCGCTTGCCCTCGGCCACGGTCGCCAGCATCGTGGCGCCCATCCGTCCGGCCACGCCCTCGCCTTTGATGTAAGCGTCGCTCGTGATGTCCCCACATACCAGACACGCGAACTTGGCTCCCCGCCCCTGTTTGGGCGGGCTGGGTGGGCCCTCCTTGCCGTGGCGGATTTCAAAGCGGACGTCGCGCCCCTCCACCACTGGTTCGATCCACCGAGGCCTGTCCTTCTTCTTTGACAGCCACCACGTGCTCACTAGCGGCATCTCCGCCCCGCAAGCCGGGTTCGGGCACCTCACTGTGCGCGCCCACAGCCAGGCGATGACGGATGCCTCGGTACCGTCGTCAAGCATCGCCTTCGGATAGCGGTCGCCGATGCGTGCGAACGCCTCGTCACGCATCCACTGCCCGTACCGGCGCACATCCTCCGCCAGTCCGCTCGCGGCTGGCCAGTCGTTCCGGATCTCTGCGCGCGGTGAAACCGGCTTGTGCCCCGCCCACCTGGGTGGGATCTCAATGAGTGCCTTATTGATGACTACGGGGACCGGGTTGAGGTCGCTGGCATGCGCCTTGAGGCCGAGACGGTGAGCCTCCAGTGGAATCGTGCCGCCGCCCGCGAAGGGGTCGAGGACGGGTGGGAGTGGTCCGTCGCTGGATTTGGCTATTTCCTCGCGTACCTGGCGCATGATGCGTTCATTGCGGGTGGCCTCCCACGGGACCATCTCCTCCATCAAGTGGAAGAGCCGTTTGCGCTCCAGACGCTGATCTTCTTCCGAGGGGAAGAGATCAGGGTGGGAGGAGGGGTCGTCGATGAGCTGGGCGAACAGGATCGCGCGGGCTGCCGCGAGGGGTCGGCGGGCCCACCACAGATGGAGGGTGGCAGGGTGGCCGTGACGGATCGACTTCTCGCGCGCCGACTCCTTGTTGATGACCTCTAGCGGAAGAGCTACTTCGATCAATTTCCGACGACGCGGTGCCGGTGCCCCCGCACTCGCCCCTAACGCCCCTGTCCTGGTTTCGACCGCTTGGTTCATTGCGGGGCCTCTCCCTTGTTCCACGCGTCCTGCCAGGACAGCAGCACGCCCTCCGTCTTTAAGTCGCCGAATTCGAAGTCGGCGAACGCGTCCACCAGATAGCGCACTTCGTCCCTGCCAGACCCGTCGGGATGGACACAGACCAGTGCCAGGCGATGCTGGGCGCCGCGATTCCGGGCGACGAGGATTTCATTACGACTCACGTAGAAGCGGTCCGCTCCGGCCCGTCTGCCCTTGACCTCGATGTGGATGAGGCGTCCGTCCTGGGTGAGGGACCGGATGTCGTAGCCCGGATTGTTATGCGGCATCTCCTCAGGTCGGCGGCCGAGCCCGCGCTCCGCGCGCAGCACGGCTCCGATGGCGCGGCGGTCGGTTTCGAAGCCGTCGACGGCGGTCAGGAACGAGTGCTCCTCAGCCTGCGCCTCCACATGCTTGACCAGCCAGCCGGTCGGCACGACGACCGCGCAGCCCGCCATAACAGGTGGACGGGGCTGGAGCGCGGCGTCCTTGTCCAGGTCGGCGAGGCGCCTTTCGCGACGGGCTTCCAGCTCCTCGGCCCATTCCCGTGCCTTCTCCGGGCGGTGGCGGACCTTCTTGCCGTCTACAAGGTCCTGTTCAAGCTTCCCGGCTTGGGCATACCAGTAGCTGATCTCTTGACCCAGGCGTTGCTGTACCTGAGTACGGGTGCGGTCGATGGCAGGCAGCAGTCGGTCCCGTACTTCCGCGAGGTGTTCCGGAACCGCTTGGCGGACCGCCCAGTCCAGGGCGCCGGCGCTTCCGCCGTCGCACAGCCAGTCTTCGTCCAGGAGGATCTCGGCTGCCTCGGCCTCGACGGGCGTTGGCGGTCGGTAGTCCAGGTACGGGGCGGGCCCCGCGTTGCGGGCAGTGCCGTCGGGGAGGAGTTCGACGAAGGCGAAGGAACGGTCTACGGACCTGCGATGGCCATCGACGATGTCACTTTCGAGCGCGACCAGGAGGCGCGGCGTGTCCCCGGAATCGGAGGCGTCGACGAGCACTGCGCCTTTGGCCAGAAGGTCGCCGTGCCGGCGGACGGTCTCGTCCAGTACGGCGTCGAAGAGCGGATGCCCGGGGGCGATGAGGTCGGCGCGGATCTTTCCAGGCGTGGTGATGCAGTTGCGGTCGAAGCAGACGCGTTCATAAGCACGTTGCGGTACGCCGCCTAGTCCTCTGCCGAATCTGCCCGCGTCCCTTAGCACCGCCGGGACGTGGGTGATCTCGTAGCGTCCTGGTTCCCGCTTCCCGAGGCGGCCGCCGAGGTGGTCGAATGCTTCGCGGAAGAACGCCTGGACGTAGTGCGGGTGCAGGCGGCGGACCTGTGCCTCCTCCATGCGGAGCCGTACCTGTTGGACATCCTCGATGCGCATCACCTGGGCGTCCAGGGCGAGCCCCTTGATGAGTTCGCTGGCGCGCTTACCGACTCGGGCGTCGATAACCCTCTCCAGCTGGCCCTTCACCTCGGGCCGGTCTCCGTAGCGGATCGCCTCGACGAGGAGCTTGCGCAGTGGCTCCCCTTCGAAGATCTCCCCGAGGACGTTGTAGACCTTGCCCTGGTACGCCTTGGACTGTTGCTCGATCTTGTCCAGGAGTCGCTGGAATACCTGCCCTTCGCGGGTGTTCTCGGCTACCAGGTTCCACAGGTGGCATACCTCGGTCTGACCGATGCGATGGATACGGCCGAAGCGCTGCTCGATGCGGTTCGGATTCCAGGGGAGGTCGTAATTGACCATCAGGTGGGCACTCTGGAGGTTGAGACCCTCACCTGCGGCGTCGGTGGCGATGAGAACCTGCACGTCGGGGTCCTGGTTGAAGGCATCGCGGATATCGCGGCGCTGTCTGCGGGGCGTTCCGCCGTGGAGGCAGATGACGGCCTCGGGGCGGCCGATGACCGCACGTATGCGGTAGGACAGGTAGTCGAGGGTGTCGCGGTGCTCGGTGAAGACGATCAGTTTGCGGGGCCTACCGAGTCCGTCGCGCATATGCCCGTCGTCCTGGAGGAGTGCGGACAGCTCCTGCCACTTTCGGTCCTCGCCCGAGGCCCGCACGCCAGCGGCCAAGTGCTCCAGTACACGCAGACTTCCGATCTCCTGCTCCAATTCGGCGATTGTGAGCGAGGCGGATGCTGAGTCGACGACCTTTTCCTCGAGCAGCTCCACCTCCTCGCCGGAGAGGTCGTCCAAGTCCTCGTCGAGCTGTGCAAGGGGGGCGGCAACGACCGGTTGCAATGAACCAGGCACTCTGGGACTGCCGGACAACAGGTCGTCGCAGCGTGCCTCGAGCCGTTCCCGGCGCCTCTGCAGCGACTTCGCGATGGCCTCCGGGCTGGAGGCGAGGCGCCGCTGCAGCACGGTGAGGGCGAAGCCGACCTGATTTCCCCGGCGACCGTCGAGCCGCTCGGCCCGGTTCATCTCCTCACGAACGTACGCGGTGACCCGCTCATATAACTCCTGCTCTTTTGGCGAGAGCTGATATGGGACGGTGTAGGCACGGCGCTCGGGGAAGAGCGGACGGCCCTCGAAGGTGAACAGATCTTCCTTGATCATCCGACGCATCAGGCCGGAGGACTCGTGCTGGTGCACGCCGTCGCGGAATCGGCCTGCGAACCGGTCGCCGTCGAGCAAGGCCATGAAGAGCTGGAAGTCCTCCTCCTTACCAGCATGCGGGGTCGCAGTCATCAGTAGGAGGTGACGGGTGAGCCGGCCTAGCAAGCGGCCGAGTTCGTAGCGCTTGGTGGTCTTCAGTTCACCACCGAAGTAGCTGGCACTCATACGGTGCGCCTCGTCCACCACAACGAGGTCCCAGGCCGATTCGGCCACGCGGTCCTGTAACTCAGCGGAGCGCGCGAGAGCGTCCATGCGGGCGATGAGGCGGGGATGTTGTTCGAAGACGTTGCCGCTGGCCGCTGTCTCGGTCAACTGGCGCGTGAGCAGAGTGAAGTCGAGGCCGAACTTCTCGACCAATTCGTCCTGCCACTGCTCCACCAGGCCACCTGGCGCGACGATCAGGCAGCGCTCCAAGTCGCCACGCAGGGCCAGCTCCTTGATGTACAGACCGGCCATCACTGTCTTGCCGGCCCCAGGATCATCGGCTAACAGGAAGCGAAGCGGGGTGCGTGGGATCAATTCGCTGTAGACAGCTTGGATTTGGTGGGGCAGTGGGTCGAGCAGGCTGGTGGAGACGGCCAGCATGGCATCCCCTCGCGCGGCCATCCGGATACGGAGCGCTTCGGCTACAAGCCGGAAGAGTTCTGCGTCGGCCGTGAAGCCGCGGTGAGCTGTCGTGGGGGCACATAACGACAGCTGGGGTTCGTGGTCCCGGTAGAGGATGACCTCCTCGACACTCCCGTCAGGCCGCCGATAGGTGGCCTGCGCAGCCGAGCGTCCAAACGTCCGCTTGGCGATGATCTCAACAGCACTCTCCGTCACGATGCCGGAGACGTGGAGCCCTGGGGCGAGGTCCTCCAGGCGCAGAGAGCCCTCCTTGGACATGTGCTGCACCTCCCCCCGACAACCCTGATCAAGCATACGAGCAACTTCTGCTTTCAGATGCGTAGATGAGGAATCCGTCTATCCGCATCTGGTGTCGCGGAAGACGCCCGGTTTGCGCTCCTTGGCCACATGTAGCAGGCCGCAAGGGAATCCAGCGTCCCCGGCGCAGCTCAGGCGCAGATCGCCAGGTCTGAGGAAGGCGGGCCGAAGGCCTGTTCCCTCCGAGGAACGCCATGCGAAGCACGAGCCGACGTAGGGGCGCCGGGTACGTGCTCTCTGCCGCTACCACTTCCGGGGTCATGACTGACCGGCTGTACGTAGCGCCCTAATTTGGGCGGAGCCTTACGACGGTCCGGGTGCGTGAACGGACGGAAGGCCCGCTCGGGGATGTTGGGGCTCGGTCGGTTTCTCCCCGAACGTGGGCTGGGGCGGGGCGGTAGGTCCGCGGAGAAGATTGGTCGGCGGTCGCCCTCACAACCGAGTGCGCAGCATCAGCCCGGCCCCCACGGGGTGATGGTGAAGCCTATGGCCAAGGCATGTTGCAGGCGCACTCCATGCCGTAAGGGCCTCCAGGAAGTTGTATGCATGCTACATCAACTTGGGAAATGATCTTCGCCGTCATGGGAAGCCTCTGCCGAACGCCGCCAAACCCCCAGCTCACACCCACCCGTGAACGGCCCACAGACGCAAAAAGCCGTTCTCGGGTTCGCTCGGGAGGGGTTGACGGGATCCCGCCGATCTTTATGATCGGCGGGATTTTTGTCGTTCCGGGCGATGGTTGTGCGGGCTCGGGGTGGTGGAGGGTGGCGGGCCGCTGTGAGGGGCGTGCTGATCTGCCGTCATGCGGGTGTGCCGGTGTGCCGGGCGTGGCAGGCGGTCACATGGCCCTCGGTGCTCCGGGGTTGGAGGTTGGAGGGGGTGCTGCCGACTGTGGCGGCGATGGCGCCGCCGCCGACCAAGGGTGAGGGCGCCAGGGCACGGGGGCGGGTCAGGTGTGGAGGAAGGTCAGGATGGCGTCGGTCTGGCCGAGGATGGCGTGGCCGGTCTCGGGCAGGAGGTGCACGGTGGCGTGCGGGACGCACCGGTGCAGGCGCCGGGCGGTTTCCTCGGAGTCGAACATGGCGTCGCGGCGGCCGGCTATCAGCAGTACGGGCATGGTCAGGCGGCGCAGCGCGTCGTCGGGGAATATGGGCAGGCGTTCCGTGCGCGGCTTGAAATGCTTGAAGGTCAGCATGACGTGGTCGAGGGCGGGCCGGGCCTCCGGCGAGTACAGGCCCGTGGCGGTGCGCGTCGAACGGAGTGCCCCGCGGCGTCCGAAAGGGAGCAGGAGCAGGGTCTTGAACAGCCAGCCCAGTTTCTGCCTCCCCACGCCGCCGGGGCACAGCAGGGCCAGGCGCGTCACCCGCTCCGGCCGGCGGGTGGCGTAGTCCAGCGCCAGCCAGCCGCCGAGGGAAGTCGCGACGATCGAGGCACTCGTGAGACCCAGCCCTGCCAGTACCTCGTCCAGCCACCGTGCGGGGGCCTCGGAGGCCAAGGGTGGGCGGGACGGTGCACTCATGCCCGGCTCGCCGATGACGTCGACGGCGTAGGTGCGGAAATGCCGTGCCCAGGAGGAGATGTCGTCGCGCCACATCGTGGTGTTCGCACCCGAGCCGTGGAGCAGCAGTACGGGAGGCGCGTCCTCGGGGCCGGAGACGACGACGAAGGTTTCGCCCTCGCGGGTCGGTACCCGCACATGCTCGGCGGGTACCGGCCAGGTGCGCAGCATCTCCTGGTACCGCCGCTGGATCTCGTTCGCGCCGGCCTCGGACTTGTAGATCGCGCTCATGACGCGAGTACCCCCTCCATGTAGTCGAACAGCCGGGCCGTGTCCGCCAGGCCGCCCAGGACGATGACCTTCATCCGGGCGCGCTCCTCGTCGTAGGCCGTCTCGATCCGCAGGGGGGCGCCGTCCGGGCGGCGGTGGGCTGCCGAGCTCATCAGGAGGGTGGTCAGGCGGTGGGCCGTCTCGGCGCTGACCGCGTCGATCTCCACGATGCCCGATACCTCGGTGTGCCGCTGCCGCCCGGCCGTCTCGCTCAGGGGCGCGGGCACCGGCCGGCCGGTGAACGCTTCCAGGTCCTCGTGCGCGATCCGGTACTGCTTGCCGATGCGGACCGCGGGCAGCCGCCCGTCCCGCACGTAGGTGCGGATGGTGCGTACGTGGAGGCCGAGGCGTTCGGCGACTTGGTCCACGGAGTAGAGGCGGTCGTTCATGAAAATACTCTAACTTCCTCTATGAGGCGCCACAATAGGGAAGTTTGAGGAAGGGTGGGGAGTGGAGGGGAGAGGGGGAGGGGGAGGGGGAGGGGGAGGGGCGGTTTTTTCGGGTGGGGGTCAGCGGGTGAAGGGGCGTGAGGTGAGGCGGATGCCGTGTCCGGCCAGGTAGGTGAGGGGGTTGATGTCCGTGCCGTAGCGGCGGCCGGTGCGTACCTCGAAGTGGAGGTGGGGGCCGGTGACGCGGCCGGTGGAGCCGCTGTAGCCGAGGCGGGTGCGGGCGTGGACCCGCTGGCCGGGGCGGACGGTGATGCGGGAGAGGTGGCCGAAGAGGGTGTAGCGGCCGTCGTTCATCCGGATCGTCACGGCCTTTCCGTAGGCACCCGACCTCCGGGCGAGCACGACGGTGCCCGAGCCCACGGATCTGACCCGGGTCCCGGTGCGTAGGGCGAGGTCGATGCCGGTGTGGTGGCCGGCCTGCCAGGTGCCGCGCATGCCGTAGGGCGCGCTGATGCGGTAGTGGGTGGTGGTGGGGTGGGCCCACGTGCCGGCGGCGGTGGGGCGGGCCCACGTGCCGGCGGGGGCCGCCTGGGCCGCCTGCGACGCCGCCAGGGCGAGGACGGAGCCCAGGGCCGCCGTGGTTATGGCGTGGAGCAGCATTCTGCGAAGCGGGGGGCGTTTGCGGAATGTGGTCATAGTGGTGAGCCCACGCCTAGTGGCGGGTGGTCGCATCCCGGGGCGGGGCCACGCGCCGCCGAACGGGTGGCGGTTGGTCCGGAGGGTGGGTCGTCGGGCCGTTTCACCACTCCGGGCGCTCGACCGCCTTGAGGACTTCGCCGGCGCCGTCCTCGGTGGCGAGGCGCCGGGCCGCCTCGGTGGCGCGGGTGCGGCGGGTGGCGGAGGTGGTGGCCTGGGTGAGGGCGTGCGCCAGGCGGGGGACAGCGTCGTCGGCGGACAGTTCACTGAAGGGAATCGGGGCGGTGGCCACGCCCAGGGAGGCCAGACGGGCGGCCCAGAAGGGCTGGTCGGCGGTGACCGGGACCGGCACGGTGGGGACGCCGGCGCGCAGTCCCGCGGCGGTGGTGCCGGCGCCGCAGTGGTGCACCACGGCGGCCATCCGGGGGAAGAGGAGGGCGTGCGGGACGTCGCCGACGGTGAGGAGGTCGGCGTGCTCGGGCGCGTGGTGGGTGGTCAGGCCCGCCCAGCCGGACTGGAGGATGCCGCGGACCCTGGCGTGGCGCAGGGCGGCCGCAGTGATGCTGCTCAGACGTTCGCCGTCGCCGCCCGCCATGCTGCCGAAGCCGATGAAGACCGGGGGCGGGCCCGCGGCGAGGAAGTTCTCCACCGCGGGCGGGAGTTGGGCGTCCGGTGCGTGCCAGGGCCACCAGTTCCCGACGATGTCCAGGCCGGTACGCCAGTCCGCGGGGCGGGGTACCAGGACCTCGCTGAAGCCGTGCAGGACCGGCCGCCCGGCGGCTTCGGTGCGGCGGCGGACCGCACGGGGGGTCGCGGGCGGCAGGCCGAGGCGGGCCCGGAGGTCGCGGGTCGCTTCCGCGTAGAGACGGTCGATGATGCGGAGCGAGAGACGGCCGGCGGCGCGGTTGCCCCAGCGGCCGAGTGAGCGCCCGCCGCTGACGACCGGGGCGAAGTCGCCGGTAGGGGTGTGGGGGACCAGGGGCAGGTCCAGGGACGGGATGTCCAGCGCCTCGGCGAGGTGGTTGCCGAGTGGTGCGGTGGTGGTGGAGAGCAGGAGGAGGCCGGTGTCCTCGTGGGCCGCGTCGGCGATTCCGCCGCCCAGTTTCTTGATGAAGGCGGCGGCCTGGCGCATCAGGGCGCGTTTGCTGCCGGGGTCCGCGTGCTGAGCACGTCCGGCGGTGTCGGGACGGCGGGTGCGCGGGTCGGCCGGCAGCCGGCGGAACTCCAGGCCGGCGGCGCGTACGAGCGGGGCGTAGGTGTCGTGTGTGGCGAGGGCGACCTCGTGTCCGCCGTCGCGGAGCCGGGCGCCCAGGCCGGTGTACGGGGCGACGTCGCCGTACGAACCGGCGGCGGTGATCAGGATCTTCGTCATGGAGCGGTCCGCCTTCGCTTCGGTCAGGGGAAGGGCGCGTGCGGAAAGGACGCGTACGGAAAGGACGCGTACGGAAAGGGGCGTGTGGTGGCAGGGCGTGGTGTGCAGGGGGCGATCTGCGGTGGGTAGGGGCGCCGGGGGACGGGTTCGTGCGTGCTGGACCTCCATGGCGTGCTCGGCGACCTCGACCAGCCGCTGCAGCTTGGCGATCTGGTCGTTGAGGAGGCGGCGGCGGGCGCGGAGATGGCCGAGGACGTCGGCCTCGGGGTCTGCCAGGATCGTGGCGATCTCGTCGAGGGGGAAGCCGAGCTCCCGGTAGAAGAGGATCTGCTGCAGCCGGGCGAGGTCGGCGTCGCTGTAGAGGCGGTAGCCGGCGGGGCTGCGGTCGCTGGGGGAGAGCAGGCCGGCCTTGTCGTAGTGGTGCAAGGTCCGCACCGTGATCCCCGCGAAGCCGGAGACCTGCCCGACCGAGTAGCTCATCGCAGCGCCTTTCGTCCCGTCACCGGCCGGCCCGCCCCTTCCGGTGAGGGTGCCACCGGTGGCGGGGCCGTGCCGCCTTCAGGCTGGAGCCTGACGTCGGGTGAGGGTCAACCGTGGTGCGGGCGGCGGGCGGCGGGCCGGAGCAGACCGGGACAGGGCAGGACAGGCGGGGTGAGGGAGTGGCCGGCTCAGCCCGGGTGCGACGCCGGCCCGTCGTCCGTACCGCACCGGTCGCCGCACGGCCGGGCCCCGCCCCGCTCACTGCCCGCCCGGCTCAGCCGTCCGGATACCGGTCCTGCAGCACCGCATTCACCAGGGCCTGGACGTCCTCCCGGTCCAGCCCCTCCGTGCGGGCCCGGTCCATCCAGGAGCGGAGCTCCTCGCGCAGCAGGGCGTCCGCCGCGGACTCGGGGCGGGCGAGCGTACGGCTGACGAAGGTGCCGAGGCCGGGGCGTGGTTCGACCAGGCCCTCGCGTTCCAGTTCGCGGTACGCCTTGAGGGTCGTATTGGGGTTGACCTTGGTCGTGGCGGCGACCTGTGCGGCGGTCGGCAGCCGGTCGCCCTCCACCAGGATGCCCAACCGCAGCGCCTGCTGGACCTGTTGGACGATCTGGAGATAGGTGGCGACGCCGCTGCGGCGGTCGATCCGGAACTCGACGACGCTCACCACCTCTCTGCTTCTTCCGCTTCTTCCGCCCGTGCCGCGCGGTGTGCCGCCGGCGTCGTGCTGCCCGACCGCTTGATGATCGGGCTGGTCGTGCCGGGTGTCAAAGCGCCGCCCGGGGTGTTCCCCGTACGGGGGGAACACCCCCGGGACCGGCGCCCGCACCGTCCGGCGTGCGCGTTGCCGTTCAGAGGGGCCGCCGGCGTGCCTGCCATACGACGCAGGCGAGTACCACGGCGGCCAGCGCCAGCAGGATTCCCGCGCCCAGCCACTGCATCCCCGCCATCTGCCCGTAGTCGAAGTACTGGGTCACCCGGTTGACGATGCCCAGCTTGGCCCGGCAGGCCTCGGCGTTGCCGCCGTGCACGCAGGTGCTGAAGCCGTAGAGCCTGCCGTCCGCGGTGGACACCCAGTCGTCGATGCGTACGGAGGCGGCCGGCAGCTTCGGGCCGTCTCCGTTGAACGGATAGCTGACGCTGCGCAGGGTGCCGAGCCGGGGGCGCAGCTGTTCGCCCCAGAGGGTGAGGGTGACCATGGTGACGACGACGGTGGCCCCCATCGCCGCCGTCACCCGCTTGATCAGCATGCCGAGGGCGATTCCGCAGGTGGTCAGGAACAGCACCATGGCGACCGGGACGGGGCCGGTGCTGTCGAAGGCACCGCCCTCCAGCCAGTTGCCGCCCATGGCCAGCTCGTGCGCCGGAGTCCACAGCCAGGTGAAGGCGGCGGACAACAGGGTGGCGCACACCGCCACGAAGGCCAGCGGCAGCCCGAGCATGGCGGCGATCCAGCGGCCGCGGCTCACCGACTGGGTGGTGACCAGCCTCACGGTGCCGTGCTCCTGCTCGGACGCGATCAGCGGTGCGCCGATGAAGATGCCGGAGACCGTGGACAGCAGCGCCAGGAACTGGGTGTCGCGGTCGAACATCGTGCCGAAGCTGCTCTGGAACGTGCTGAGCAGCTGGTCGCCGCCACTCGCCGAGCCGCCCTTGGCGTGCAGGAAGTCCATGACGCCGATGCGCTGGTAGGCGAAGGTCGCACAGCCCACGACGGTGATCAGCAGGGCGATGCGCAGCAGCGAACGGTGCCGGCGCCAGACCAGCCAGGGCAGGCCGCGCAGCGGACCGCGGCGGCCGGCGGCCGAAGCGGCGGGAGCGCCGTCCGCGGCCGCTGCCTGCGCCACGCCGGCCGTGTCGGCCGTGTCGGTCCGGTTCACGCGGCGGCCTCCTGCGGTCCGTCGATGCGGGCCTCGTCCGCGATCAGGGTGGGTGCTTCGGGCGAGCGCAGATAGGCCAGCAGGACTTCCTCCAGGCTCGGCGCCAGCACCTCCCAGCTGTCGGAGAGCGGGCCGTGGGGCCGGACCAGGGCGTTGAACTGCCGCCCGGTGACCCGGGCTTCGACGACGGTGTGCCGGCGCCGCAGCTCCTCGGGCACCCCGTCGTCGCCGTCGGCCACGCCCGTCACCAGCAGGTGCGCGGGCACCAGCTCCTCGGTCTGGCCGGCCATCCGCAGCCGGCCCTCGGCGAGGACGAGGAGGTAGTCACACATGACCTCCATCTCGGCGAGCATGTGGGACGACATCAAGACGGTGGTGCCGTGCTCGGCGGCCTCGGCCATCAGCAGCCCCGACAGCTCGTGCCGGGCGAGCGGGTCGAGGTCGGACATCGGCTCGTCGAGCATCAGCAGCTCGGGCCGCTTGCCGAAGGCGAGGGCGAAGGCGACGCGGGTGCGCTGGCCGCCCGAGAGGGTGCCGATCCGGGCGCTCAGCGGCACCTTCCCGGACCGTACGATCCGCTCGGCCAGCGCCTGGTCCCAGCGCGGGTTCAGCTCACGGCCGAGCCGCAGGGTCTCGGCCACGGTGAAGCGCGGGTAGAGGGGCTTGTCCTGCGCGAGGAAGGCGACCCGCTCCAGGACGGCCGGGTCGGAGACCGGGACGCCGAACAGCTTCAGTGTCCCGGTGGTCGGCTGCACCAGCCGGGTCGCGGTGCCCAGGAACGTGCTCTTGCCCGCCCCGTTGGGTCCGACGAGTGCGCAGACGTGGCCGGCGGGGAGCCGGAAGGAGCAGTCCCGCAGGGCCCAGCCGCGACGGTACTTCTTCCCCAGGCCTTCGGCCTCGATGGCCCATGGGCTCGGGTCGCTCACCCGAATCCCCCCTTTAGCTAGTTGATTAGTGGAATGAGTATGGAGAGCGTTCCGGAGGCATGTCAACCAGCCGTGTCAAACAGCCGTGTCAGCCAGCCATGCCAACCAGCCATGCCAACCAGCGGTGCCGGGCAGCGGTGCCGGGCAGCGGCCCGAAGGGGCCGGCCGCCGACGGCCGAGGCCGCCGCAGGGCCCCTCGGCCAATGGTCGCCAGCCGGTGGTCACCAGCCGGTGGTCACCAGCCGGTGATCACCAGCGACTTCGCCATGCATCTGCTCTCGTCATACGTCCGGTACAGGCCGAACTTCTCGACCGGCACATAGCCGCTGGAGGCGTACAGCTCCAGCGCTTCGGGCTGCTGGGTGCCGGTCTCCAGCACCATGCGGGAGCGCCCCGCGGCCCGTGCGTCCGCCTCCAGGGCGGCCAGGATCCGCCGGGCCAGCCCCTGCCCGCGGGCCTCCGGGAGCACGAACATCCGCTTGATCTCGGCGTCGCCGGCCGCGTACCCCTCCGCCGCGTCCTCCTGCCGCCGCCATCCGCCGGTGGCCAGCGGACGGGGCCCGTCGTAGGCGATCAGATACGTGCCGCGCGGAGGGGTGAACATCTCCGGGTCCAGCGGCGTCATGTCGCCGTCGCCGTAGCGCCGGACGTACTCCTGCTGGACCAGGGCATCGAGCGTGACCGCGTCGGGGTGGTCATAGCGGACGGGGCGTATCTCCATTCCAGAAATCGTACGGGTGAGCGGGTGCCCGGCGCGATGCGTTCCGGGGGATGGGTATCGTGCCTGGATGCTCACCGTGACCTCTGTGAATGTGAACGGACTGCGTGCCGCGGCCAAGAAGGGCTTTGTCCCGTGGCTGGCGGGGACCACGGCCGATGTGCTGTGCCTGCAGGAGGTGCGGGCCGAGACGGCTCAGCTTCCGGAGGAGGTGCGGGAGCCCGCGGGGTGGCACACCGTGCACGCCCCGGCAGCGGCCAAGGGGCGGGCCGGGGTCTCGCTCTACACCCGGCGGGAGCCGGAGCGGGTGCGGGTGGGTTTCGGGTCGGCGGAGTTCGACGGCAGCGGGCGGTACGCCGAGGCGGACCTGCCCGGTGTCACCGTCGCCAGCCTTTATCTGCCCTCCGGCGAGGTCGGCACCGAGCGCCAGGACGAGAAGGAACGCTTCATGGCGGAGTTCCTGCCGTACCTCGTCGACCTGCGGAAGCGGGCCGCCGCGGACGGCCGTGAGGTGGTGGTGTGCGGTGACTGGAACATCGCCCACCAGGAGGCCGACCTGAAGAACTGGAAGGCCAACCGGAAGAAGTCCGGCTTCCTCCCGGAGGAGCGTGGCTGGCTGACCGATGTGCTCGACGAGACCCGCGGCGGGTACGTGGACGTCGTCCGCAGCCTGTACCCGGACACCGAGGGCCCGTACTCGTGGTGGTCCTACCGGGGCCGCGCCTTCGACAACGACGCGGGGTGGCGCATCGACTACGCCATGGCCACGCCCGGCCTGGCGCAGCGGGCGGTGAAGGCGTACGTGGAGCGGGCGGACGGCTATGACCAGCGGTGGTCCGATCATGCGCCGGTGACGGTCGTCTTCGACCGCTAGGGCGCGCCTGTCGGGTCAGGGTGTGCCTGTCGGGTCAGGGTGTGTCTTCCGGATCAGGGAGTGTTTTCCGGGTCAGGGCGTGCCTTTCGGATCAGGGCGGGGTGCGCGGGACGTTTCCCGGCAGCAGAACGGCCCGCCGGGTATTCCGGCGGGCCGTTCTGCGACGGAGTCGGGTTCAGCTGTGTGGACGGTGCCTCAGAAAATGACGGTGCCTCAGGAAATGCGGGAGAACTTCACGTAGCCACCGTTGTCGGGGCGCTCCCAGATGCCCCTGAAGGCCCAGTTGATGTAACCGCCGTCGCCCTTGTTCGTGAACTCGCCGTCCTCGAAGATCCAGATGCCGTAGGTGACGCCGTCGTAGGTGGCCGAGCCGTACTGCTTCACGCCGTTGAGGTGGTCCTCATACGGCTGGCTGAGGTTGTGGACCATGACGTTGTAGTGCTGGCCGCTCTCGTAGAACGCCGACTCCATAAGGTTCTTGACGAAGCCTTCGCGGTTCTGGGCGGTCTTGATCGACGCTTCGATCTTGTTGGCAATGCCGAGAACGTCGACGTTGAAGTTCAGGTTCGCGTTGGCGCCGACATCGACCGGCGACTCGCCCGCCGCGGCGGCGGGAGCGGCCGGGGCGGCGGACGCCGCCGCCGGGAACGCGACAGCCGTGCCGCTCAGTGCTGCGCACAGCGCCGCCGCCGCAAGGCCCTTTTTCACAACGTTCTTGGTGAACATGGTTCTCCTCCATGGGTACGGATGGCAGTCCCCTCCGCTCTCCGATGCGGGTATCGGGGAGCGGAGAGGTGGACCGGGGCAGCCGCTAGGGGATTGCCGCTGCGACCGGCACAGGAACCACGTTTCGCGGTCTCGCTCATGAACTGCTCACATCGTGATCACGTACTCCGCAGATGGTCCTCATGTTTCACTGACTTTTCGTCAATTCACCTTCTGCGTCCACATAGTGAGAGCGGGGCGGAGAAACGGAACCTGGCGTTCCCGCCGGTGGTCTTCGCTGGTAAAAGGGCGGTTTGCCGTGCGTGCACCGGCGGCATGAACTTAAGGGCACAATGGTTCAGTTGCGGCTACTAGGGCCGGTTGAAATTGAAGTGAACAATGGGCGACTGCTGAGCCTGGGAACGGGCCGATTGCGCACCGTGGCCGCGATTTTGATCAGCGAGGTCAATCATGTGATCCCGGTGGCCAGGCTGATCGACCTGGCGTGGGATGCGGATCCGCCGGCCAGGGCGAGAGGTGTGGTCCACAATCATGTGCACCGCTTGCGGCAGTTGCTGGCCGGCCAGGCGGAAATAGCCACCCGGGGCCCGGGGTATGTGCTGATCGCCGACCCGTGTGCGGTGGATGTCAACCGGTTCCGGAAACTGGTGGCCGACGCTCATGAGGCCGAGCCGTGGACCGCCGTGGCGAAACTGCGCCAGGCGCTCGGGCTGTGGCGTGGTGAGGCGCTGGCGGATGTGCCCGGCGACCGGGTCAGACGGACGCTGGGCGTCGGCCTGACCCAGGCGAGGGTGGCGGCGCTGCAGGAGCTCGGCGCGAAGCTGTTGCTGCTCGGCCGCTACGGGGAACTGGTCACGGAGTTGACGGCCTGGCTGGCGGAGCATCCGTTGCACGAGGAGCTGACCGCTCTGCTGATGCGCGCGCTGCAGGCGAGCGGCAGACAGGCCGAAGCCCTCGGTCACTACCACCGGACCAGACGGCACCTGAAGGACCAGCTGGGCATCGATCCCGGCCCGGCCCTGAGCGGGACGTATCTGGCCGTGCTGGGCGGGAAGCCGGCGGCCGTGCCGCGCTCCTCCGGCCGCTCGTCGGCCGGACCCGGATCCGGTCCAGGATCCGGTCCCGGTCCCGGATCCGGTCCAGGATCCGGTCCCGGTCCCGGATCCGGTCCAGGCCCTGGTCCCGCCGTGCGGTACGCCTCCGACCGCCCGTCGGCTCCGCTGTCTCCCCTCGCGCACCTTCCGCCTGTCGCGCACCCTCCGCCCGTTGCGCAACTCCCGCCCGGTATCGCCGATTTCTGCGGGCGGGCGAGGGAGATCGCGGCGCTGGACCAGAACCTGGACCGCGTACCGGGACCGGGCTGTGTGGTGCTCGCGGGCGGGGGAGGGGCCGGCAAGACCACGCTGGCGGTGCACTGGGCGCACCGCCTCAAGGCCGAGTTCCCCGACGGGCAGTTCTTCGCCGACCTGCGGGGGTTCGAGCGTCCCCCGACGAGAGCGGGCACCGTCCTGTCGGCCTTTCTGCGGGCTCTGGGGGTGCCGGAGGCGAAGATCCCCGACTCCGTGACGGAGCGCTCGGCGCTCTACCGTTCGCTGCTCGCCGGGCGGCGGATGCTCGTCCTGCTGGACAATGCCGGCACGGCCGACCAGGTGCGCCCCCTCCTGCCCGCGACGCCGGGCGCGCTGGCCGTGGTGACCAGCCGAAGACGGCTGTGCGGACTGGTGATCCGCGACGGGGCGGCGCTGGTCACGGTGGGTCCGCTGCCGGCCGGTGATGCCCTGGAGCTGCTGGGCAATGCGCTGGGGCGGCAGCGCCTCTCGGTGGACGGAGCCGCCGCCCGGGAGCTCGTCGAGCGATGCGACCGCCTGCCGCTGGCGCTGCGGATCGCCGCCGCCCGGCTGATGGCCCACTCCGGCTGGTCGCTGGCGGACTGGACGAAGAAGCTGGCCGATGAGCGGCACCGGCTGTGTGAGCTGTCCGCATCCGACCCGGACCTGTCCGTGGAGGCCGGCCTCTATCTCAGCTATCGCGCGCTGTCGAGCGGTGCCGCCCGGCTGTTCCGCTTCCTCGGGCTCCACCCCGGCCCGGACGTGGAGGTGCACGCCGCCGCGGCACTGGCCGGGCGCGACCTGGAGCGCACCCGCCGCCATCTCGCCGAACTGTGTGACGCGCACCTTCTCGAAGAGCAGGCACAGGGGCACTACCTGCGGACCGAGCTGGTGCGCATCTATGCCGGGAAGCTCGTCGCGGCCGAGGAGACACCGGCCGACCGGGAGCTCGCCCTGCGGCGGCTGTCCGGCCACGCCGCCGGCCCCGGGCCGCGGCCCGGATGAGCGAGGGGTACCCGGCGGTGCCGGGTCACTCCTCCTCCAGCGCCTGTCCCTGTCCCAGCCCCTTCTCCTGCGCCTGTTCCGGCCCCTGCCCCTGCCCCTGCCCCTGCTCCTTCTCCTGTCCCTGCTCCCGCAGCCACTTCGCCAGCTCCGCCCGGACGCGGCGGTCCACGGCCATGGAGAGTTCGGCCTCGACCACGCCCTTGGAGAGGGGGCGGAGCTTTTCGACGGCCTCGGCGATGCGGTCGACCTCCTGGGGGCCGGGCGGCTCGCCCGACGGGGTGCGGGCAAGGACGTCGGAGAGGACGTGGGTGCGGATGAGGGTGGTGAAGATGTCGGCGAGGGCGTCGGCGTGGACGCGTACCTGGCGGCCGGCTTCGAGGACGGCGGCCAACGGGACGCCCCTGTCGACGAGTTCGGTCGAGGCATCGAGCAGGCGGCGGCTGATGTGGACGAACTCGTCCCCGTCGACGGCGAGATAGCCGATGTCCAGGGACGCGGTGAGGTTCTCGGCGGTGATGTCCTCGCTGAAGTGGTCGGCGAGTTCCTCGGGGGTCAGGCGTACAGGCGTCTCCTCGGACCAGGGCGGGACGAGGGGGTTCTCCAGGCCGAGGAGTTCGCCCACGTCGCGGCCGGTGTCGAAGGCCGAGAGGAGTTCGGCGATGCCGCCGAGGGTGTGGCCGCGCTCCAGGAGGGCGCCGATGGTGCGCAGGCGGGCGAGGTGGTGCTCGTTGTACCAGGCGATCCGGCCCTCGCGGCGCGGCGGCGGGATGAGCTTGCGCTCGCGGTAGAAACGCAGCGTACGGACCGTGATGCCGGCCTCCCCGGCCAGGTCGGCCATGCGGAATTCGCGCGCCGGCGGATGCGCCGCGGGGGCCGTGCGCGCGTCCTGGGGGTCTTCGTTCGCTGCCACGGGTTCAGCCTATGCCGGGGGTGCGGCACGGGGTCGGGGGACGGCGCGGGGCCCGGGGTACGGCGCGGGCGCGGGACCGGGGTGCGGCGCGGGGCCCTGGGCGCGGCACAGGGCTGCGGTGTGAACCGGCGGTAACTTCCTGCCGTCCGACCCCTACCGCTCGGTACGCCGCTGGCCTACGCTCCCATTGCGCCAGTGATTACTGGCACAGTTTGGCGGGGGCGGCTGTGACGCCGGGTGTCACGGCATCGAAGAGGGCAGCGGTACGTCGAACTCGGGAGGCGGCGGAATGGCCGAGCGCGAGCGCAGGCATGTGCGGGTTGCGGTGATCGGATCGGGGTTCGGCGGTCTGGGCGCGGCCGTCCGGCTGCGGCGCCAGGGGATCACCGACTTCGTGATCCTGGAGCGGGCCGACGCGGTGGGCGGCACCTGGCGGGACAACAGCTATCCGGGATGCGCGTGCGATGTGCCCTCGCATCTGTACTCCTTCTCCTTCGCGCCCAACCCGGAGTGGCCGCGGAACTTCTCCGGGCAGCCGCACATCCGCGCGTACCTGGAGCGGGTCACCGACACCTTCGGGCTGCGTGGGCACCTCCGTCTCAACTCGGAGGTGCACGGTCTGCGATGGGACGCGGAGGCGCTGCACTGGGAGGTGGAGACGGCCGGCGGGGCGCTGACCGCGGATGTTGTGGTGTCGGCGACCGGGCCGCTGTCGGACCCCAAGATTCCCGGGATACCGGGGCTGGACACCTTCCCCGGCAAGGTCTCGCACTCCGCCCGCTGGGACCACGACTACGACCTGCGCGGCAAGCGCGTCGCCATGATCGGTACGGGGGCCTCGGCGATCCAGATCGTGCCGGCCGTCCAGCCGGACGTAGCGCGCCTCACGCTCTTCCAGCGCACCCCGCCCTGGGTGCTGCCGCGTGCCGACCGCAAGATCAGCGCGGCCGAGAAATGGCTGCACACCAAGATCCCGGCGACCCGGGCCGCGCGCCGCCAACTGCTCTGGAGCATCCGGGAGTTGCAGGTCAGCGCCTTCACCAAGCGCCCCAATGAGCTGGGGCTGCTCGAATTCCTGGCCAGGAGCCACCTGAAGAAGGCCGTCAAGGACCCGGTGCTGCGGGCCGCGCTCACCCCCGCCTACCGCATCGGCTGCAAGCGGATCCTGCTCTCCAACACGTACTACCCGGCCCTGGCGCAGCCCAATGTGGACGTGGTCGCCGCGGGGCTGAAAGAGGTCCGCGGCAGCACCCTCGTGGGGGCCGACGGCAGCGAGGTGGCGGCCGACGCGATCGTCTTCGGCACCGGTTTCCATGTGACGGACCTGCCGATTGCCCGGCGCGTCACCGGCGTCAACGGGACGACGCTGGCCGAGGAGTGGAAGGACGGCATGCAGGCGCTGCGCGGCGCCAGCGCGGCCGGCTTCCCCAACTTCCTCACCATCATCGGGCCCAACACCGGCCTCGGGAACAGCTCGATGATCCTGATGATCGAGGCGCAGCTGAACTACCTGGCCGACTTCATGCGCCAGCTGGACACCCTCGGCGGGAAGATCGCGCTCGACGCCCGGCCGTCCGCCGTTCAGGAGTGGAACGAGAAGATCCAGCGGCGGATGGCGCGCACGGTGTGGAGCACCGGAGGCTGCGACAGCTGGTATCTGGACACGAGCGGCCGCAACACCACCGTCTGGCCCGGGACGACCGCGGAGTTCAAGAAGGTCACCCGGCAGGTCGACCTCGCGGAGTACGAGGTGCTGCGGCCACCGGCCGGCCGGCCCGCGGACCGGTCCGCCGGAACGGGCGCGGAGGTGGCCGCATGAGCCGCCGGCCCGGATACGTCACCACCGGTCCCTACGCCCCGCCGGTACCGCGTACGACGCTGACCGTCACCTCGGCCGACGGCGCCCGGCTCTACACCGAGGTCCACGGCCCCGGGCACGCCCCCGCCGTCGTCCTGGCGCACGGCTGGACCTGCTCGACCGCCTTCTGGGCCCCGGTCGTCCGCGAACTGGCCGCCGACCACCAGGTCGTCGTCTACGACCAGCGCGGCCACGGCCGCAGCCCCGCCGCCGGTCCGGCCGGCCACAGCACTCATGCGCTCGCCGACGACCTGGTGGCCGTATTGGAGGCGACCTTGAGGCCGGGCGAACGCGCCGTGGTGGGTGGCCACTCCATGGGAGGCATGACGATCATGGCCGCCGCCGAGCGGCCGCAGCTGCGCGAGCGGGCCGCCGCCGCGCTGCTGTGCAGCACCGGCAGCGCCGATCTGCCCGCCGAATCACGGGTGTTCCCGCTGCGCAGCCCGCAGGGCCGCCGTCGCGCACACCGGCTGATGCTGCACTCGCGAGCGCCGCTGGGCCCCGTAACACCGCTCGCCAGGCGCGCCCTGCGGTACGCCACCATGGGCCCCGGCGCGACCGCCGAGCAGATCGAGGCCTGTGCGCGCATCGTGCACGCCTGCCCGCCCGGGGTACGGGCCCGCTGGGGCAGGGTGCTGGCCGGGCTCGAACTGACCGGCGGCGTCAGCCGGCTGGAGCTGCCGACCGCGGTCATCGCGGGCACCGCCGACCGGCTCACCCCGCTGGTGCACGCCCGCCGGCTGGCCTCCGTCCTCCCCGACCTCCGCGGTCTGACCGAGCTGCCGGGCCTGGGGCACATGACACCGGTCGAGGACCCCGGCGCGGTCGCCGGCCGGCTGCGTGCGCTCGTCGCGGACCACCTGGGGACGGCGGGACCGAGCACCGGCATCGGCATCGGGAGTGGAACCGGCATCGGGAGTGGAACCGTAGGCGGTACCTCCCGCTCCACACGGCAGAAGAAGGGGAAGACGGCATGAGTGCGCGCAGGAGCCTGCAGGGGCAGGTCGTCGTGGTGACCGGGGCGGCCCGGGGGGTCGGTGCGCTGCTGGCCCGCAAGCTGTCGGCGCGTGGTGCGACGCCGGCGCTGGTCGGCCTGGAGCCGGACGAACTGCGCGGCGTCGCGGCCTCGCTGCACGGTCCGGCCCACCACTGGCACGCCGATGTCACCGACCACGAGGCGATGGCCCGGGTGGCGGGCGAGGTACAGGACCGCTTCGGGAAGGTCGATGCGGTCGTTGCCAACGCCGGGGTCGCGACCGGCGGCCTGTTCGCCGGCTCCGACCCGGTCTCCTGGAAGCGGGTCATCGAGGTCAACCTCATCGGCGGCGCGGTCACCGCCCGCGCCTTCCTCCCCGCCCTGACGGCGTCCCGCGGCTACTTCCTGCAGATCGCCTCGCTGGCCGCGATCGCCCCGGCGCCGATGATGACCGCCTACTGCGCCTCCAAGTCGGGCGTCGAGGCGTTTGCGCACAGCCTGCGCGCCGAGGTCGGCCACCAGGGCGTACGGGTCGGTGTCGGCTATCTGAGCTGGACCGACACCGACATGGTGCGCGGCGCGGACCAGGACGAGATCATGCGCGAGCTGCGCTCCCGGCTGCCCTGGCCGTCCAATAAGACCTATCCGCCGGGCCCCGCCGTCGACCGGCTCGTCGCGGGCATCGAGCGCCGTTCCGCCCATGTCTACGGGCAGTGGTGGCTGCGCGGGATGCAGCCGCTCCGCGGGTATCTGCCCGCGCTCATCGGGGCGGCGGGCCGACGGGAGATGCGGCGCCTCGGGGACCGGCCGGCCGGGGTGCGGGTCGGGCTGGTGGGCGCCGGCGGTGCGGCGGACGAGAAGGAGCGGGCGGACCGGTGAACCGGTGAACCGGTGAACCGGTGGGAGAGCGGCCCCTGACCGGACGCCGATCGGCCTCTGACCGGCCTCTGACCGGCCGCTAACCGGCCCCTGACCGTCCGCTGAGTGGCCCGCGAGTGAGCTGCCAGCTCACCTTCCACCTCACGGAGAGTAGTCATTCGTGATCGAAATGCGAGCAATGTCCGGGCGTGTCACGCTGAATCGGGGTCACAACCCCCCCCTACACCCCACTAGGAGTGAACAGCATGGGCATCAAGGACCAGTTCCAGGACAAGGCCAACGAGCTCAAGGACCAGGCGCACAAGGCCGCGGGCGACGCTCGCGAGCAGGGTCACGAGCGCGGTCAGCGCCAGGACCAGGAGCGTGGCGGTCAGCGCCAGGACCAGGACCGTCGCCAGGGCGGCCAGGAGCGTGGCCAGCAGCCGCGTGAGCGTGGCCAGCAGGGCCGTCAGCCCGCCCAGGACGCGATGGACGCGGCCGAGGGCCGCCACCAGAGCTGACACGGCTCGTCCTGAACACCACGTGCGGCGGCGTACGCGCCGAGCGTGAAGGGGCGCACCCGGTCGACCGGGTGCGCCCCACTGGTTTTCCCCAGTCCCCAGTTCCCTGGTCCCTTCGACCCCTGGTGGGTTCGGGCGCCCGCCGACCCCTGGCTCAGGCGCCCGCCGCCTCCTCCGCGCCCCCGCTCCGCGGCGGCAACGGCGGCCGTCGCCGGTCCGGCGCATCCGACAGATCCGGCGGCGTCGCCGCCGGATGCCGCTCCAGCAGCTCCAGCACCGTGCGTACCGCGACGCCCAGTTGCGGATGCCGGCCCTCGGCCCAGTGCAGCGGGGAACGCAGTGCCTCGATGTCGACCTCGACGCCGTGGTTCTCCACGCCCCAGCCGTAGAGCCGGAACCATGCGGCGTTCATCGGGACGGTGATCGTGGTGCCGTCGGCGAGCCGGTGCCGTCCGGTCATCCCGACCACCCCGCCCCAGGTGCGCATGCCGACCACCGGGCCGAGGCCCAGGAGCTTGAAGGCCGCGGTGATCATGTCGCCGTCGGACGAGGTCATCTCGTCGGCGACCGCCACGACCGGGCCGCGCGGCGCATTGCTGGTGTACGAGACGGGCTCGGCATCGCGGGTCAGGTCCCAGCCCATGATCGTGCGGGTCAGCTTCTCGATCACCAGCTCGGAGATGTTGCCGCCCGCGTTGCCCCGTACGTCCACGATCAGTGCGGGCCGGGAGACCTCCATCCGCAGATCGCGGTTGAACTGCGCCCAGCCGGAGCCGCCCATGTCGGGGATGTGCAGATAGCCGCACCGGCCGCCGCTCAACTCCCGTACCACCGCCCGGCGTTTGGCCACCCAGTCCTGGTAGCGCAGCGGCCGTTCATCGACCAGCGGGACCACCGCGACCCGGCGGGCCGGGCCCTCGCCCTCCGGCGGGGCGAAGGTGAGCTCCACCGTGGTGCCGCCGGCCGCCGCCAGCAGCGGATACGGGCCGGTGGCCGGGTCCACCCGGCGGCCGTCGACATGGGTGAGCGCCGCACCCTCGCGGATGCCCGTACCGGCCAGCGGGGAGCGGGCCTTGGAGTCCGACGACTCGCCGGGCAGGATCCGGGCGACCACCCAACGGCCGTCCCGGCACACGAAGTTGGCGCCGAGCAGCCCCATGGCGCGCTGGTAGTGCGGCGGTCCCTCGTTGCGCCGGGCGCCGACGACGTAGGCATGCGAGGTTCCCAGCTCGCCCATGACCTCGCGCAGCAGATCGGCGAACTCGTCCGGGGAGGCGACCCGGTCGAGCAGCGGCCGGTACTGCGCGAGCACCGCGTCCCAGTCGAGACCGCACATGCGCGGATCCCAGAAGTAGGCCCGGGTGATCCGGCCCGCCTCCTCGAACGCCTGCCGCCACTCGGCCGGCGGTTCGACATCGTGCAGGATGCGCCGCAGGTCCAAAAAGACCGTCGAATCGCTGTCCGGCGGCTCGTTCGCGGGCACCGCGCGCAGTTCGCCCTCGTCGTTGACGACCAGCCGCGAGCCGTCGCCGCTGAGCGCGAAACCGTCCAGGGAGCTGCTGAGTTCGGTGCGCCGCGCCTTGGTCAGATCGAAGTGTTCGAGGGTGGGACGGCCCGAGGTGTCGGCCGGGTTGGCGAACGTCTCGCCCAGCGCGCCGGAGATCGGCCAGCGCAGCCAGACCAGCCCGCCGCCGCTGACCGGCTCCAGGGAGGAGTACTTCGACGCCGCCACCGGGAACGGGGTGACGCGGTTCTCCAGCCCCTCCACCTCCACCAGCACCGTCCCCGCCTCAGCCGGCTGGAGGTCCCCCTGGACGGAGTCCGGGGGAGGAATCTCGTCCGGGTCCAGACCGCCCGCCGCGGGCCGGCCCTCCGGGGACAGCGCGAAGGGCGAGGGGGTCGCCGACGACAGCGGTACGAGATACGGGCGGCAGCCCAGCGGGAACGACAGATCGCCGGTGTGCACGTCGTAGACGGGGTCGAAGCCGCGCCAGGACAGGAACGCCAGATAGCGGCCGTCGCGGGTGAACACCGGCTGCTCGTCCTCGAACCGGCCGTTGGTGACGTCCACGATGTGCCGGTCGGCCGGCCGGGCCATCTTGATCTGCCGCAGCGTACGGCCGATGCCGGGGTGCGACCAGGTCAGCCAGCGCGAATCGGGGGAGAACGCCAGGTCGCGCACCGGGCCGTTGGCGGAGCGGATCAGCTCGGTGACACCGCCGGGGCCGGCGGCTTCCTCCTGTGCCGACCGGTCCTCCCCGGTCGGCGCCTCGTCCGGCCGGGCCACGTCCACCAGCAGCAGCCGGCCGTCGTGGGAGGCCACCGCCAGCCGTTCCCCGTCCGGCGCGGAGGTCATCTCATGGACCCGGCCCAGCTCACCGGCGGCCAGCCGGCGCGGTTCGCCCGGCGCACCGGCCCGCGGCAGGTTGGTGATCTCGATCGCGTCCTCGCCCTCGGCGTCGGTGACGTAGGCGATCCGTCCGGTGGAGCCCAGCATTTCGGGGAGCCGGACGCGTACGCCCGGGGTGTCGTGGAGGGTCCTCGCCGGCCCGTCGCGATGGGTGAGCCAGTACAGACTGCCGCGTACGCCGACCGCGCTGGCCCGCCCGGTGGTGTCCACGGCGAGCCCGGTGACGTGCGAGGCGGCCGGGACCTGGTAGGTCCGCCGGCCGGCCCGCGGACCGCCCAGGCGCACGGCCAGCTTGCGCGGTACGGCCTCCGGGCTCAGATCGTCGATCAGCCAGAGGCCGCCGGCGCACTGGTAGACGATCCGTGAACCGTCGGTCGAGGCGTGCCGGGCGTAGAAGTCGGCGTGGTCGGTGTGCCGGCGCAGATCGGTGCTGTCGGGCAGACACGAGTAGACATTGCCGATGCCCTCGTGGTCGGAGAGGAAGGCGACCCGGCCGCCGACGAACATCACCGAGTCGAGGTGCCCGCGCAGATCCGGCAGCAGCCGGGTGCCGTGCAGCCACATCCGGCCCATCGCGCCGCCCCGGTAGCGCTTCCAGGAGGCGGGCTCGTGCGGCGGTTTGCCGCTGAGCAGGAGGGTGCGGCGTTCCCCTTCGAAGTCGGCGACCGCGATGTCGGAGACCGGCCCCCAGGGCAGTTGGCCGCCGGGGCTGCCGTCGGTGGGCAGGCTGTAGGCCCACGAGTAGTACGAGAACGGCTGGCCGTGCGAGGAGACCGCGAGGATGTGCGACTGGCCTTCGTGGTCGGGCGGCGTCCACCCGCAGACCCGGGCATCGGTGCTGCCCCAGTACGTCAGCCGGCGGGCCGGCCCGCCGGCGACCGGCGCGAGATGGACCTCCGGGTCGAGGCTGCGCCAGGTGGTGAAGGCGAGGTGCTGTCCGTCGGGGGAGAAGCGGGGGTGGCCGACGCGGGTGCGGTCCACGGTCAGCCGCCAGGCACGGCCGGGTTCCTGTCCGTCCGGGGCGATCGGGGCGATCGGGGCGATCCACAGGTCGTCCTCGGCGGCGAAGCAGAGCAGGTCACCGTGCAGATGCGGATAGCGCAGATACGCGCCGTCGGACGATCCCGGCGGACTCGTGGCGGGCGGCATCCGGCGCAGCCGCCCGCGGGCCTTGGCGGGTACCGACTCCGGGCGCGGCCCGACGTCCTCGGGTGCATCGCTCACGTTCCCATGGTTTCGGGACGGGGGTGGGGCGGCAAGTCGGCCGGGCCCGCTCTCCATGTGGGGGGCGCCCTGCGCCATGAAACGGCACAAGGGCGGGCCCGTCGCGGCAGATGTTCACCCCATGATCGGGATGGGGTGCCCTGGGGTCTCCAGCCACGGTGTGTGCCGGCCGTCGGGGGTCACGGTCATACCGAAGTGCTGCGGGCGAGGGCGGGAGTGGCTCTGCCACCAGTGGTGGGCGGCCTCCACTTCATTCCAGAGCCGGCGGGGGCCTTGCTCCCAGACGGTGAACCGGTCATCCGTCCGCCCGTCGTAGTCGATGGCGGCCCAGGAGGTGGCATCAGTGGTGGCCACCCAGAGGCGGGAGGCCACGCCGTCCACGTCGGGGTCCTCGTGCCAGGTGAACCACACGTCAGGGAGCTGGAGGCCGATGGCGAACTGTGCCGCCCAGTCGTCCCCGGTGACCGTCCAGGGGGGCAGACGGGTGGCGGACTCCTCGGGTACGTGCTCGTCCCGCACCACGTCCCGGAAGATCCGCAGATCCGTGCGTTGGCCGCGCATGAGCATGAACGCGGAATACGGGTGGAAGCGGCCGGAGGCGATCCCCTTGGAGTCCGTCGTAAGGCGCAGGGGGCCATGGCACAGCCACGGTGTTTTGCCGTTCGGTGACCTCTGACAGGCGCTCTTGACCGATTGCCAGGAGATTTTGTCGACCAGTGGTTTCTGGCACATCCCGGGGCTCTTCCCTGGGCTCTTCCCTGGGCTTGAGACAATCGACAGGACCGTACGAACGAACAGGGGTGGAGATCATGGTCAATCTGGTGCTGCTCGGCGTCTTGGTGCTCGCCATCGGCGGGTGTGCATGTGTGGTGTGGGCGGAGCGCGGCGGGCCCCGTTGGGTCCGCGGTGTGGCGAGCGTGACGCTCGCCGCGAGCGAGGTGGTGCGTCGCTCCCAGAAGAAGAACCGGCGACGGAGCTCGGGGACCACCAGCGGCCGCGACTAGCTCGGAACGGATGACGCAGTCTGAACTGGGTGGTCGCAGTCGCCTGACAATTGGTCAAGATCGCCTGTCAGAGGTCATTGCGTGGGCCTCAGTTACCGAACGTCGCCGTCGGCCGAGGCGCCCCGGACTTCGTCAATGAACGCGGCGAATGCTGCCGCCGGGAATGCCAGCGTGGGCCCGCCCGGGGTCTTGGAGTCGCGGACGGCTACCCGGGCGTGCAGGTCCGCGACCTCGATGCATGCGTTGCCTTCGCCTCCGCTGTAGCTGCTCTTGAACCAACTGGGAGCCGGTACTTCTATGCCGGACAGCGGGCGATCAGCCATGAGACAGCTCCTGTCGTAGTTTGGCCAGCAGCCGCAACGACGCAGAGGTGTCGGCTGCTTGTGAGCGAAGATAGTCGAAGGTGAGCTTATAGCCGGATACATCTTCGGCTTCATCGAGATACAGCCCGCGTCGACGCATCTCGATGTAGACCACGGCCATGGAGTTGAGCGGGTTTCGTTCGTCGTTCCTGCCGAGGATGACGAAGTCGCCGGCGCCTGCCGCATGGGCTCCGGCGCTGAACGGCAGGATCTGGATCTCGACCGTAGGGCTCTGCGCCATTTCGTAGAGGTGTTCCAACTGCTGGGCCATCACAGCTGAGTTACCGACCATCCGGCGGATCACGGCTTCATCCAACACAGCCCACAGGTGTAGCGGAGGCTCCCGTCGAAGGATGCCCTGGCGCTGAATCCGGGCGTCCACCATCTGCTCGATCACATCGTTCGGGCTGCGAACCTCGCGCGCCTGATGGATGGCGAGGGCGTACTCCCGCGTCTGAAGCAGGCCGGGAATGACGGTGTTGGCGTAGAGGTGCTCGTACTCGGCTTCGTGCTCGAAGGACACCAGCGGGTCCATCCATTCCGGTACCGCGCTGTTCCCGACCCACCAGCCGTCAGTCTGGGTCCGCGCCACTCGCACCAGGGCGTCGCGTTCACTCGCGGATGCGTCACAGGCGTCGGCGATCGCTTTCACCGTGACCCACCGGATCCGGGCACGGTCCTGCCACATCTCGTAACGGCTTACCGTCGCCTTGCTGACCCCAGCCCGCTCGGCGACCTGCGATTGAGTCAAACCGCATCGCTCGCGCAACGCGATCAAGCCACGGGCGATCTGCATGCGCCCCGCCGGTCCTGTGAGTGTCGCGGTCATCCCCGCCTCTTCCTTCTCGCCCGCCGTTCGCTGTCACGCTCAGCGACGGCCCAACACGGCGAGCGTACGCAGCTATTGGCCGGCACGGGCACCTCCGGTTGCTCGTCACTCACATTGATGAACTCCATTCATGCGTCGGCTATTCATTGGAGTCCAATGGCAGTCTTCTTGCGATGTGTCGATCCTGACTCTGCAAAGGGAGTTGAGGCCATGCGCCGCCAATGTGTGCACGTCATCGATCGACTGCGGTCTCTGATCGCCCCACGTGGCCGACACCGTGCCGGAGCGCTGAGCCGTCTTCCCTGTCCGGCCCGTGCTGCCCGGTCGGCGGCCGTTGCGCTGCCGCCCCGTCGCCCCGGCCCGTACGCCACCGACACGCCCATCGACGGCCGGGCAACGGCCCTGATCCGCCCCTACCTGCTCACCCGCGAGCAGCGGCAAGAGCAAGAGCAAGAGCAACGGCAAGAGCAACCGCAAGAGCAACGGCACCGGCGAAAGGTCCGCACGCGCCGGGTCCCCGCATACGGCATGCGTGACTTGGGGGTGGCGAGGTGACCGCCGATGACTCTTCGCTGCGACGGCTGCCCTGGACCGGAGAGGACGGCCGGCCCTGTTATCTGTCCACGGCCGGCACCGGCCCGGTATCCCGTCTCGCCGACCGGGTCGAGGCCGCGCGGCTCGGCTTGGCGGACGGGCTGCTCGACCGTGCGCGGGACGTACGCGCCGACTCCGGGTGGGAAACGGAGCCCGAACCCGGCGTTCTGGCAGCTCGGTTGGCGGATGCGCTCCGCGGCACGTGGGCGCAGCCGCCTGCCGCGCCGCAGGCATGGGGCCTGCAAGCGCTCCCCGGTGGGGATCTGTCCTCCGCGGGTGCCGCCCGTCAGTACGTACGGGCCATGGCCTGCTGCTGGAGTGTGGGCCCGGAGCAGGCGGACGCCCTGGAATTGATCACCGGGGAGCTTGTCGCCAACGCGCTGAGGCACGGCAACAGTCGTCTCGTCGTCGTCATGCTCTCCCGTACGGCCCGGACCGTGTGCATCAGCGTGACGGACGAGGGGCGGGGGTGTGTGTCCGCACTCCTGGCCAGGCCGGGGCCTGAGCAGGAGTGCGGGCGCGGGCTGCTGATTGTTGAGGCGTTGGCCGACCGGTGGGGGCAGCGCAAACCGGGCGGCGGTTTCACGGTCTGGGCCGAGGTGGTCATCAAGCGCTGACGGCGGGGACGGTGGCGCAGGTCACGATCTCCTCTCCGCTCGTTCGTACGCATGTGCCCGGGGAAAGGGTGTTGCAGGTGGGGCCCGGTATTGCGGTCGCCGTGGCCGTTCCGCATCATGGGCGCTCTTGCAACGTATTTGCAGGAGGCACCACCATGGGTGGGTTGCAGCGCCTGAAGCGGAGAAGTCTGAGATGCACGTACCCGATGGATTCATCAACGCGCCGGTATCGGCCGCGACCGGTGCGGTCGCCGCCGTCGCGGTCGCGGTCAGCCTGCGCGGCGCCCGGCGCGAGCTGGCGGGAACGGGAGCGGGTGCCGCCGCGGGGGCGGAGCGCACGGCGCCGCTGGCCGGACTGGTCGCGGCCTTCATCTTCGCCGTGCAGATGCTGAACTTCCCGGTCGCGGCGGGCACCAGCGGGCATCTGCTGGGCGGGGCGCTCGCGGCGATCCTCGTCGGCCCGTACACCGGTGTGCTGTGTGTCTCCGTCGTGCTGCTCATGCAGGGCGTGCTGTTCGCGGACGGCGGGCTGACCGCGCTGGGCGTGAACATCACCGATATGGCGATCGTGACGACCGTTGTCGCCTACGCCCTGTTCCGGGGCCTGGTGAAGGTGCTGCCGCGACGGCGCCGCTCGATCACCGTGGCCTCGTTCGTCGCCGCGTTGTTCTCGGTACCGGCGGCCGCGGTCGCGTTCACCGCGATCTATGCGCTCGGCGGGACCGCACAGGTGCCGATCGGCAAGGTCTTCACCGCCATGGTGGGCGTGCATGTGCTGATCGGGATCGGCGAGGCGGTGATCACCGCGCTGACGGTCGGCGCCGTGATCGCCGTACGCCCCGATCTGGTCTACGGCGCACGCGGCCTGACCAAGCCGCTGGAGCTGCGCACCTCGCCGCTCAGTACCCCGGCGGACGAGTCCGCTCCGGTCGCCGTTCCTGCCTCCGTGCCCGCATCCGCATCCGCCGCCCCGGCCCCCGCCGCCCCGCGCCGCTCCGTCCGCCGCATCTGGCTGGCCGGACTCGCCGCCGCCCTGGTGTGCGCGGGCGGCATCAGCTACTACGCCTCCGCCAGCCCCGACGGCCTGGAGAAGGTCGCCCACGACCAGGGCATCGACGCCAAGGCCAGGGACCACGCCGCCAAGGACTCCCCGCTCGCCGACTACAGCGTCAAGGACATCACCGACCCGCGGCTGGCCGGCGGCCTCGCCGGGGTCATCGGGGTCGGCGCGACGCTGGCCGTGGGCACCGGCGTGTTCGTCGTGCTGCGGCGCCGCCGGAACACCGGCGCCGCGGAGCGGCCGGGCGAGGGTGCCGGGCACCCGTCGGAGAGCGTCTGAGATGGGCGCCGGACATGCGCACAAGCTGTACCGGCACGGGCATTCGCCGGTCCATGCCCTGCCGGCGCACTGCAAGATCGCCGCGGTCTTCTGCTTCGTCCTCGTCGTCGTCTCCACCCCGCGGGAGAAGCTCTGGGCGTTCGGGCTCTACGCACTGCTGATCGCGGCCGCCGCCGGAGCCGCCCGGATCCCGGCCGGATTCCTGCTCAAGCGGCTGCTGATCGAGGTGCCGTTCGTCGCCTTCGCCCTGCTGATGCCGTTCGTCGCCGAGGGGCCGCGGGTCCAGGTCCTCGGGATGAGCCTGAGCGCTTCCGGGCTGTGGGGCGCCTGGAACATCCTCGCCAAGGGGACGCTGGGCGTCGCCGCCTCCGTGCTGCTCGCCTCCACCACCGAACTGCGCGCACTCCTGCTCGGCCTGCAGCAGCTGAGGATGCCGCCGCTGCTCGTCCAGATCGCATCCTTCATGATCCGCTACGGCGATGTGATCACCGACGAGATGCGGCGGATGCGGATCGCCCGGCTCTCCCGCGGCTTCGAGGCGCGCGGCGTCCGCCACTGGGGCGTGCTCGCCAAGTCCGCCGGCGCGCTGTTCATCCGCTCCTACGAACGCGGTGAGCGGGTTCACCTCGCGATGGTCAGCCGCGGCTACACCGGCGCCATGCCCCAGATCACCGAGACCACCGCCACCGGCGCACAATGGACCCGCGCGGCTGCCCTCCCCGTCGCCGCGCTCGCCGTCTGCCTCCTGGGATGGACCCTTTGAGCACCGCCACGCCCGCCCCCTCCCTCGCCGTCTCCCGGCTCGCCTACGCCTACCCCGACGGCCACCAGGCGCTCTTCGGCGTCGACCTGACCGTCGGCCGCGGTGAGCGGGTCGCCCTGCTCGGGCCCAACGGCGCCGGCAAGACCACCCTCGTCCTGCACCTCAACGGCATCCTCGATGCGGGCGCCGGCACCGTCGCGGTCGCCGGACTCCCGGTCGCCAAGGAGAACCTCGCGGAGATCCGCCGCCGCGTCGGCATCGTCTTCCAGGACCCCGACGACCAGCTGTTCATGCCCACCGTCCGCGAGGACGTCGCCTTCGGGCCGGCCTCCGCGGGACTGCGCGGCGCTGCACTGGAAGAGCGGGTCACCGAGGCGCTCACCCGGGTCGGCATGGCAGCCTTCGCCGACCGGCCGCCGCACCACCTCTCCTTCGGGCAGCGCCGCCGGGTCGCCGTCGCGACCGTACTGGCGATGCGGCCGGAGATCCTGGTCCTCGACGAACCGTCCTCCAACCTCGACCCGGCCTCCCGCCGTGAACTCGCCGACATCCTGCGGTCGTTGGACGTCACCGTCCTGATGGTCACGCACGATCTGCCGTACGCGCTGGAGCTGTGCCCGCGCTCCGTCGTGCTCTCCGGAGGCGTCATCGTGGCCGACGGGAGCACCCAGGAGCTGCTGTGCGACGGGGAACTGATGCGCACCCACCGGCTGGAGCTGCCCTTCGGGTTCGATCCGCGGTCGGTCGACGTACCGCTGTGACCCGCGGCTGAGCCACACACGGTGATCTGCCGCCGCACCGCCCGCGTGTGACGAACGCCACGGGCCGCGGTCCTGGTCATCAGCACTGATCCGCGCGTTGCACCATGGATGGGTCACGAAAGCGACGGATGAGTGGGAAGCAGGAATCAGTGGTGGACGTCCAGGGCACGGTCGAGGACGGCTTCGAGCCGGTCCGGGACGCCTTCATGGCCAACTTCGCCGGGCGCGGCGAACGGGGCGCGGCGGTCGCCGTGTACCGGCACGGGCGCAAGGTCGTCGACCTGTGGGGCGGTACCAAGGACGGGGATGCGGACGGGGACGCGGCCGGGGATGCCGCCGGCGCGGCGCCCTGGGAGGCCGGCACGGCCCAGGTGATCCGGTCCGCGTCCAAGGGCATCGCCGCCCTTGTTCCGCTGCTGCTGCACCAGCGCGGACAGCTCGACCTCGATGCCCCGGTCGGCACGTACTGGCCCGAGTTCAAGGCCGCCGGCAAGGAACGCGTCCTGGTCCGCCATCTGCTGTCGCACCGCGCCGGGCTGCCGGCCCTGGACACCCCGCTCACCCCCGGCCAGGCCATCGACGGCGTCAGCGGCCCCGCCGCACTCGCCGCCCAGGCACCCTTCTGGGAGCCCGGCACCGACCACGGCTACCACGCACAGACCTACAGCTGGCTGATCGGCGAGCTGGTGCTGCGGGTCACCGGCCGCAGCGTCGGCAGCTGGATCGCCGAGGAGATATCCCGGCCGCTCGGCCTCGATCTGTGGATCGGTCTGCCCGAGGCGGAACAGTCCCGCGTCGGACGGCTGGCCCCCGTCGGCACCCCGGCCCCGCCCGCCGCGACGGGGCTGCGGGTACGCCCGAAGCCGTCCGTCGCCGACGCCTACGCCGATCCGGACTCGCTCACCAGCCGCGCCTTCGCCGCGATCACTCCGGCGCCCGACGAGAACGCCCCGGCATACCGGGCCGCCGAGCTGCCCGCCTCCGCCGGCATCGCCACCGCCCGTTCGCTGGCCCGCTGTTACGCCGCGCTCATCGGGGCCGTCGACGGCCACCCCCGGCTCTTCGCGCCCGCGACGCTCACCCTCGCCAGGACCGAGGAGTCCGCGGGGCCGGACCGCACCCTCCTCGTCCCCACCCGGTTCGGACTGGGCTTCATGCTGCACGGACCGGCCGCGCCGCTCCTGGCGCCCGGTTCCTTCGGCCACCCCGGCCGCGGGGGCGCGCTGGCCTGTGCCGATCCGGAGACCGGGTTCGCGTTCGGCTATGTGACGAACGGGATGCAGAAGAATGTGACGGCGGATCCGCGGGCGCAGGCGCTGCTGCGGGCGGTTGCCGCTGTTCCCCACGCTGCCGGGTGACCTCGCCGTACCTCTTTGGCGGGCGGTGACCCGTTCTGCGTGCCCACGGAGGGAGCGGGCGAAGCGGCGGGGTGGTCCCGGCCGGCGGTGGGTGCCGCCGGGCCTCTGTTACGTCGCCATCACCTGGCCATGGAAGGGCCATCATGCCGGGGCGTGAGGGTGTGCCGCATGAACACTTCAGCTTCCTTCTCCCGGCCCGGTGACGGGCCGGTCGAGAGTTCGGACGTCTGGTCGCCCCGGCGTCGTAGGCGTGTGGGCCTGACGGCTTCGGCGGGGGTGGTGGTGCTCGCCGGGTCGCTGCTCGTGCCGTCGAGTGCGGAGGCGAGTCCGGGGCCGGGCGAGGGGGCGGCCCCGGTGCGGACCATCCAGTGGTCCGCCTGTCCCAAGGCCGAGCCGCCCTATCCCGACCCCAGCAAGCGGACCCGGTGCGGGACCGTGGAGGTTCCGGTCGACTGGGCGAAGCCCGACGGGCCGACGATGAAGATCGCGGTGGCCCGCCAGCAGGCCACCGACCCCAAGAAGCGTCTCGGTGTCCTGCTCTCGAACCCGGGCGGCCCCGGCACCCCCGGCCTGGACGATGCCTACTACGCCGACAACCCGGTCGAGGGCTACGACAAGAACATCCGGAGCCGCTTCGACATCATCGGCTTCGACCCGCGCGGCATCGGCCGTAGCGGAGGGCTGCGGTGCGACAACGAACTCGCCGGGAAGATCCCCACCCGCCCGAAGAACGCCGCCGAGTTCCAGCGGATGCGCACCCTCAACAAACAGCTCGCCGACAGCTGCCGCACGCGCAGCGGCCCGGTCGCCGACCACATGGACAGCGTCAGCGTCGCCCGCGACATGGACGCGATCCGCGCCGCCCTCGGCGAGAAGAAGATCAGCTTCCTCGGCCACTCCTACGGCACCCTCATCGGTCAGCAATACGCCCGGCTGTTCCCGCAGAAGCTCCGGGCGCTGGCCCTCGACAGCGCGATGGACCCGTCCCGGCCGGACGCCGGGCGCTACCTCAGGGACGGTTCCACTGCCGTCGAGGGCGACGTGCAGCAGCTCGCGGACTGGTGCGCGAAGAACACGTCATGTGCGCTGAAGGGCAAGGACGTGAAGGCCGTCATCCAGGGGCTCTTCGCGCGCGCCGACGCGGGCAGGCTGTTCGAACCGGGGCCGCAGGGCCCCACGCGGAAGAAGGTCACCGCCGACCAGCTGTCCGGCTTTCTCAGCGACAACCTGGGGAAGTGGAACCCGGAGCCCACCGCCGAGCAGCTGGCTGCCCTGAACAGCGGCAGGGGCAAGGTCTACTGGATCGACAGCACTGGGGACCTCAGCTGGCGCACCGTGATGTGCCGGGACTACGACTTCCGCCTCCGCGATTGGGACCACTACCGCGAGCTGCGGCAGAGCGCCCGGTCCGCCGCTCCGCACGCCCGCTACAACGCCCAGGCCCTGGACATGATCCTCGGCTGCCAGGGGTGGCCGGCCGGGCCCGAGCCGGAGCCGGCGCGGGCCAAGGGCAGCCTCCCGCCGGTCCTGGTGGTGAACGCCCGGCACGACCTGGCGACCCCGCTGCCGGGTGCGCGGCGCATGGCGCAGGAATTCCCGAAGGGGCGGCTCGCCGTCCTCGACTCGGTGGACCACTGGCTCTACCGCAAATGCCAGTCGCCGCTCCCGGCCCGTGCGATCGACACCTATCTCCGTACGCTCGAAGTCCCGCCCCGCGGCACGGTCTATCCCCACCGCTGACGCGACCGCGGCCGGCGTTCCTTCATCAAGCTCTCCATCGAGCGTCAGCAGTCCATGCACCAGATCGCCGACGCCTGCAACATCCACCACACCTGGCTGAAGACATGGTTCGACGAGTGGGGGTGACCACCGGCAGCCAGAGGTCCGTACCGGCTCCCGCTCAGCGGTGACGCATCACTGAGGCGGGTAAGGGGAAGCACGTGCTCGTTCACACGAGAAGGAGTCACGACAGTGTCAACGATCTCCAGTGAGTCAGCATTACCGACCGAGCAGCAGACCGGCACGAAGCTGCTGTGGCTGGACCTGACGCGGAAGTGTCAGCTGGCGTGCAAGCAGTGCTACAACGCGTCCGGGCCCGACGGGACGCACGGGAGCATGAGCCGCGAGAACTGGCTCAACGTCCTGGACCAGGCCGCCGCATGCGGCGTCAAGACGATCCAGTTCATCGGTGGCGAGCCCACCATGCACCCGCACTTCGCGGAGCTGGTGGACCACGCGCTGAACGTCGGTCTCCACGTCGAGGTCTATAGCAACCTCGTGCACGTCTCCCACGAGTGCTGGGAGGTCTTCCAGCGCGACGGCCTGAGCCTGGCCACCTCGTACTACTCGGACCAGGCCGAGCAGCACAACGCGGTGACCGGCCGCCCCTCCCACGCCCGCACCCGTGGCAACATCGAGCGGGCCGTGGGGCTGGGCATTCCGCTGCGGGTCGGCATCATCGACGGTGGCAACGGGCAGCGGGTCGACCAGGCCCGCGAGGACCTTAAGGGGATGGGCGTCAGCCGCATCTCCGTCGACCACCTGCGCCCCTTCGGGCGCGGAGCCGAGGGCCAGGCCCCGGAGGCCGTCAGCCTCTGCGGCCGGTGCGGGACCGGCCGGGCCGTCATCAGTCCCACGGGCGAGGTGGCTCCGTGCGTCTTCTCCACCTGGATGGGTGTCGACAACGTCCAGGACGCCCCCTGGCCTCTATCCTCAACGGCACCGCCATGAGCGAGGCCACGAAGTCCATCCGGCGCGCGGTCGGTCGGGGCGGGGACGAAGACGACGACAACAGCGACAACAGCGGCAGCTGTGGCCCCGTGGGCGACGGTGAGTGCTCTCCGGGGTATCCCAGCAGTTCGTGTAGCCCGAGGAGTTGAGCCCCATCGACAACGAGGCACTGTGGACGCTTGTGCGTCCACACACCGGGGAACAGCACGCGATCGTGCCCACCTCGCGCGGCAACGGCTCGGACGTGACGGCGCTGGTTGAAGGCGAGCACGGCCCCGTGTTCGTCAAAGCCTGCGCCAACCGCTCCGGGGGCCGGCGCGCTTCCGTCATCCGGGAGCGGCTGGTGAACCCGTCGGTGCGCGCTGTGTCGCCGGCGCTCCGGTGGCACGCCAAGAACGACGACTGGATTGCTCTGGGCTTCGAAGTCGTCCAGGGGCGGTCGTCCGACTTCGGGCCGAAATCGTGGGATCTCCCTGTGGTCGTCGATGTCCTCAACCAGATTGCGGCACTGACGCTGCCGGATGAGGCCGGCGACTGGCGAGAGAGCCGGTGGGACCGCTTCGCTGGAGACGGTGAAGCTGCCCTGTTCGAGGGTGACACGCTGCTCTTCACCGACATCAACCCGGACAACGTGATGATCGGCGAAGAGCGCGCGTGGGCGGTCGACTGGTCATGGCCGACCCGCGGCGCCGCGTTCATCGACCCGGCGTGCCTCGTCGTCCAGCTCATCGCGGCCGGGCACACGCCCGAGTCCGCCGAGTACTGGGCGGGTAGCTGCAAGGGGTGGACCGATGCGGACACGCGGGCAATCGACGCGTTCGCCGCAGCCACCGCGCGGATGAACCGCGCCTTCGCCGACCGCAACCCTGATGCGTCCTGGCTCCGTGCCATGGCGGACGCAGCACAAGCGTGGGTGCACCACCGCACGCGATAGGGTCACGACGCTGTCCTGCCGGACGGAGTCGGCAGGAACGCAAGGACGCGCCCCCATCCTGCAAGCCAGGATGGGGGCGCGTCCTTTGGCTCAGCCGGTGTGGAGCATCAGGCCGATGCCTACGACCATCAGGCCGGCCGCGGCGATCCGGGGGGCGCCGAAGCGTTCCTTGAAGAAGACGGCGCCGATGGCGGCGCCCACGATGATGGACGACTCGCGCAGGGCGGCGATGGGGGCGAGCGGAGCCTTGGTCTGGGCCCACAGCACCAGGCCGTAGGCGAAGACGGAGAGCACGCCGCCGGCCAGGCCGCGCAGGGCGACGGGGCGGAGTTCGGTGAGGAGTTGACCGCGGCGGACGGCGAGCGCGTAGGCGGGGATGACGACGCCTTCGAGGATCATCAGCCAGCCGATATAGCCGAGGGGGGTGCCGGAGGCGCGTACGCCCAGGCCGTCGACGGTCGTGTACGAGGCGATGGCCAGGCCGGTGGCGAGGGCGGCGATGATGGCCGGCCAGTGGGGGCGCGTGCCCGAGCCGCGGATGCCCCACAGAGCGACGCCGACCAGGCCCGCGGAAGCCAGGGCGACCCCGGCCAGCGCCCAGGCGTCGGGGACCTCATGGACGAAGACGGCGGCCAGGACCGTGACGACCAGCGGCGCGGTACCGCGGGCGATCGGGTACATCTGGCCGAAGTCGCCCAGGCGGAACGACTGCATCAGCAGGGCCTGGTAGACGATGTGCAGCACCGCGGAGGCCAGGAGGAAGGGCCAGGCGCCGGCGGCCGGCAGCGGGGTGACGGCGGCCAGGGCGAGACCGCAGAGCGCGCCGCCGCCGCCGACCAGGGTGAAGGCCAGGAGCTGGTCGCGTATGCCGTGGGCGATGGCGTTCCAGCTGGCGTGGGTGACGGCGGCCATCAGGACCGCCGCGACGACGAGCGGGGTCATGCGGTGCGCTCGTGCTCGTCGCGAACCCGGACCGTGGTGTGCGCGAGCCGTCCGCGGCCGGCCGGTACCCGGGTGCGGGTGGCCTCGGCGAAGTGGAGGTGAGCTGAGGAGTGGGGGGTTTCCGTGCTGGTACCGGACCGGGAATCGCTCATGGCCCGCACGCTAGCGAAAGCCGTACGGGCCATGCGAAGGAAATCCGGTCGATGAGATACGGGACACCCCACGGGCGCCCCGCCCGGTCAGCCGGCGGTGAGGATGGCGCGGACCACCGGGCCCGCGTTGGAGCCGCCGTGGCCGCTCGCCGGGACGACGGCCGCCGCGGCGAGGTCGTCACGGTAGGCGGAGAACCAGGCGTTGGGCTTCTTCTGGTTGTCGACCTCGGCGGAGCCGGTCTTGGCGCCGATGTCACCGCTGACCCCGGCCATCGCCTCGGCGGCCGTGCCGGAGGTCGCCGTCAGCTTCATCAGCGACTTCAGGCCGCTGAGGGTGGCCGGCTTCATCGTGCGGGACGCCTTGGCGAGCGTCCGGTTGTCCAGCGACGGCGCGACGATGAACGGCTGGTGGAAGGAGCCGGCGCGGACCGTCGCGGCGAGCGAGGCGACATTGAGGGGGTTCATCCGCACCCCGCCCTGGCCGATCAGCGAGGCCGCCATCTGTGCGTCGTGCTCCACCGGCACCGCGCCGTCGAAGGTGGGGATGCCGGTCTGCCAGTTCAGGCCGATGCCGAAGACGTCCCGGGCCTCGTTGGTCAGATCGTCGTCGCCGAGGTCCTTGGCCTGCGAGATGAAGGCGTTGTTGCAGGACGCCGCGAAGCTCTGCGCGAAGGTGCCGTGCGGGATCTCGGACTTGTCGAGGTTCTGGAACTTCCAGCCGCCGACCGTCACGTACTTGGGGCACGGCTGCGGCTTGTTCGGCGAGGTCAAGCCCTTGTCCATGAGCAGCGCCGAGGTCACGATCTTCATCGTCGAGCCGGGGGCCAGCGACCCCTGGGTCGCCACGTTGAAGCCCTTTTCCGGGGAGTTGGCGAGCGCCAGGATTTCGCCGGTGCTGGGCTTGACCGCGGCCGCGGAGGCGGACTTCTTGCCCTTGACCGCCCGCTCGGCCGCCGACTGCAGCGTGGCGTCCAGGGTGGTCTTGAGCGTGCCGGGCGTCCCCTTGGAGAGCACCTTCAGCGTCTTGTCGGGCAACTGGTCGGCCGGCTTGGCGCTCTTGGCGCGGTGGATGAACAGCTCCACACCCGGCTTGCCGTCGGTCTTGTCGCCGTATTTGTCCCGCAGGCTGTCCAGCACCCCGGCCAGCGCCGGATGCGCCTCGGGGGTCAGCGCGGCGCCGTTGCGGTCCACGGCCTTGATCGGCGGCGCCTCGGCCTCGCCCGTCCGCAGCTGGTCGCCCTTGGCGAGACCCGGGTGCAGCATCGACGGCTGCCAGGCGATCTGCGGCTTGCCGGTGGTCTTGTCGCGCTGCACGGCCGCGGCGGTGCGGTACGAGTAGGGCGCCTTGGTGCCCTTGTAGTCGATCTGCGCGGCGACGGAGTACGGCACCTTGTCGCCCGCCGGCGTGCCCGGTGTCAGCGTCACCTTCGAGAACCGCGCCTGCTTGCTGAAGGACTCCAGCGCGCGCTTGCAGGTCTCCGGGTCGTCCGTCAGCCCGGCCGCCTTGGCCGCGTCGCCGGACTGCCAGGCGGTCAGGAAGTCCTGCGTCGTCGTGCGGACTTCCTTGGCCGACAGGGGACCGGCCGGCACCTTGGGGCCGTTGCCGCCCGCCTTGGCATCCGCCGACCTGACCTCCTGCGGCGACCCGTCCGAGCCGCCGAACAGCGCGAAGCCGCCCACGACTCCCGCCACCAGGGCCACCGATCCGCCGATCAGCCCGTACTTCACCTCACGGCGCATGCCACCGATTCCCTCCCAGAGCCTCGTCCTTGAATACGCACACAAGAACGTCCATCGCACTCTAAGGGACACGGGGAGGCCCTGAGTCTCGATCAGGGCACGGTCCGGTGACGCGCTGTTGTACAGCTGTTACAGAGTTGTCGCACGCGGACCGGCCCGCCCCCGGCTGCCGGGCCGGCGCCGGCCGGTCACACCCAGGTGTCGAACCACATCCGGTGGTGCCAGGCCGACTTCGGGATGGGCATACCCGTGTAGAGCGGATAGAAGTAGACGAAGTTCCACACGATCAGGAGCACCAGGACACCGGCGCCGACCGCGCCGATCGTGCGGCGGCGCTCGGTCGAGCCCGGCGGGCCGATGATCGCGCCGATCATCATCGCCAGCGCCAGACACAGGAACGGGACGAACACCACCGCGTAGAAGAGAAAGATGGTCCGCTCCTGGTAGAGGAACCACGGCAGATATCCGGCCGCGACCCCGCAGGCGATCGCCCCGGCCCGCCAGTCCCGCTTGAACAGCCAGCGGTAGAGGACGTAGAGCAGCGCGAAGCAGGCCGCCCACCACAGCAGCGGGGTGCCCAGTGCCAGCACCTCGCGGGCGCAGCCCTCGGCCGCCGTGCAGCCGTCCTGGCCGGCCTTGGGGTCCTCGTAGAAGTACGAGACCGGGCGGCCCAGGACCAGCCAGCTCCACGGGTTGGACTGATAGGTGTGCGGGGTGGTCAGTCCGGTGTGGAAGGCGTAGACCTCACTCTGGTAGTGCCACAGGCTGCGCAGCCAGTCCGGCAGCCAGGTCCAGCCGCCGCTGCGGCCCTCCGGGGTGGTCGCCCAGTCGCGGTAGTAGCCGCCCTTGGTGGCGATCCAGCCCGACCAGGACGCGAGGTAGGTGGCGAGGGCGAGGACGACGGTGGAGCCGAACGCGGGCAGTACGTCACGGCGTACGGTCGAGCGGAAGGGGTGCCGGGCGCCGGCCGTACGGCGTGCCGCCACGTCCCACAGCACCGACATCAGGGCGAAGGCCGCGAGGAAGTAGAGGCCGTTCCACTTCGTCGCGGCGGACAGGCCCAGACACAGCCCCGCCGCGATCCGCCACGGCCGCCACCCCAGCCGCAGCCGGTCTCCGACCGCGTCGTCCGGCCGGGCCGGGCCCGCCCCGTCCCCGGCGTCATCGGCGGGCGGCAGCGCCGCCGCCAGCCGGGCCCGGGTGCGGTCCCGGTCCACCAGCAGACAGCCGAACGCCGCCACCACCCAGAACATCACGATCAGATCGAGCAGCGCGGTCCGGCTCATCACGAAGTGCAGACCGTCCACCGCCAGCAGTCCGCCCGCCAGACAGCCCAGCGCCGTCGACCGCATCAACCGGCGGCCGATACGGCAGATCAGCAGCACCGAAAGGGTGCCGAGCAGCGCCACCATGAACCGCCAGCCGAAGGGGTTCATGCCGAACGCCCACTCGCCGAGCGCGATCAGCCACTTGCCCATCGGCGGATGGACGACATACGAGTGCTCGGGCGAGAGCAGGAGCTGCGGCGGATGTCCGACCAGCGCGTCATTGGCGTTCTTGGCCCAGGTGCCCTCGTAGCCGTACTGCAGCAGCGACCAGGCGTCCTTGGGGTAGTACGTCTCGTCGAATATCACCTTCCGCGGGCTGCCCAGGTCCCAGAACCGCAGCACCCCCGCGCACAGCGTCACCAGCAGCGGACCGGCCCAGCCCGACCAGCGTGCCAGCCGGGCCGCGGCGTTTGGGCCCACGCCGAACACCGCCCACAGGCGCCCGCTCGGCTCGGGGAAGGCCGGCACCAGCCGTGCGCGGACATCGCCCGGCGCGCGGGCCGGATACCCGAAGCGGCGCAGCCGCTGCCGCCACACGGGGGGCCGGTCGGCCGGCTCCGAGGCGTGCCGCGCGGCGGCGTCGGTCGCGGTGGTCTCACTCGTCACCCGGCCCATCGTAGGGAAGCCGCCTGTGGACCGGCCGGAAGCTCCCCGGGAACGCGCTGATACGGCCCCGCTCCGACCCTGCGATCAGGGGCGGAGCGGGCCCGTCCGCTCTCGTGGGGTACATCACAATGATCTGCGCGCTGCTACGCCGAGCGGTAAGCCGAACGGTGAAGGGACCTGGCCCGCAGAAAACGGGCCGCTGCGGCCCCGCGGGGCGCACGACCGCAGCGGCCCGGACCGGAGGGCGTGCGGTTCAGACGGCGGCCGTGGCCACCGCGGACGGCCCAGGGAAGTCCGCCGGCAGGGCGTCCATCAGGAGCTCATCGACAGGCTCCCCGAGCCAGTAACCGGACTGCCGCAGCCGGCCGGAAGGGCGGAACCCCGCCTTTTCGTAGGCGGCGATGCCGGCTTTGTTGGGTTCAAGCACCTTCAGCCACACCATGCGCAGTGAGCCGAGGTGAAAGGCCCAGTCGAGGGTGAGGCGGGTAGCTTCGGCCGCGTGTCCCTTGCCGCGCTCGTCGGGGGCGAGCATGATCACGAACTCGGCGGTGCGCACGTAGGGGACGGGGTTGCGTCATCGAGCTGGACGACGGTCGACGCCAGCGCGGTTGCCTCGTTGGAGGCGGGGCGAAGCTTGGTCTGTCCGGTGTCGTAGTCGATCAGGACGCAGGCGTGAGTGGTCACCGCGGCCACCGTGTTGCCGCCGTTCACTGTGTACCTGCCGGGGCCGGCGTCGTCCACTCGACGGCCGGTGAGTTCTCGACCGCCTCCAGCCACGCTTCAGCTGCCAGTGTGGACAGCAACGGGGGCCATATGGTCTCAGCCCCCAATGCCGCGGCGTGCACCGTCGCCCGCAGCGGGCCTGGGTCGATGAGGCCTCGTGCTGCCAGACGCCCGTCGGCGAGATCGAGAACGCGCCGCAGGTTCGTTCGTATTCCGCGATGGAAATCACTGGCGAAGACGCCCTTTGCGGCGTGGTGGCGGTGCAGGTCGGGCAGCAGATCGCCGCAAGCATCGACAAGCAGCGGCTTGTACCGGCGTACGGAGAACCGTTCCCAAGCAGGTGCGGACACCACGGCATCGAGAACGGCGCCGTCGAAGTAGGGGTTGTGCAGCTCGACGCCGAGAGAGTCGGCGAGCTGGATGTCGGAGTGAGCGGCCCGCGCCACATTCCGGATGCCGGCCACGAGCACCGCGTCGGCAGAGCCCGCCACCCTTGGTGGGGTAGGTACGGACGCGACGAGCCATCCAGGCCGCGTGAGCCACGGCCGGGTGACGCGGTGCGTGTCGCCCCGTAGCGCCGCCCAGATCAATGGACCGGGGCTGCGGCGGCGCAGCCGCGCCCAGTCCTGCGCATCACTGACCAGGCGCAGCCACCGCCGGCGGCCGGCAAGGTCGACGAGGTGTGTCGGTGAGGGCAGGAAGAGATTGTCGCCGCCGTCGCCGGTCAGGTGACTTACCGCGCCTTCGGCGGTCACCATCCGAAGTTGAGCTGAGAACATCGCCCATACCGAGGCTGATGGCGGCGGCTGGTCAGTCGCGGGCAAGGGGACGTCCGTGGTCGTGAACGGCAGGTGCTCGTCTTGCAAGGGAAACCGGATTCGGGCCAGACCCGGAATGTTCAAGGCTTGGGCATAGTGGAGGTCCCCACCGTCCGTGACTCCTGACGGGTGAGCAGTCATCCCAGTGATGGGACCGTAGCGCGCCGCGATCACAGCGAGGGTGGTCGAGTCCATCCCGGCGAGGTCCGTCGATGACGGCACCTCGGACACCCGTGCCCGAACTCCCTCTTCTAAGGCGCGGCGGATCGCTCGCAGGGCGTCATTGAGCTGGCGATCAGCTGGGTACCACCACTCAGACAGTGAAGCCGTCCCGTTCGGACGCAGTGTGAGCCGGTGGCCGGCCGGAACTGGGTCAACTCCAGTCCATGCACTGCGACCTGGCGCAGGCGCTTGCTTGTCCAGTAGGTACGAGGCAAGCCAATCGGAATCGACGCAACTGCCTGCCAGACTCGACAAAGCGAACGAACTTGACCCCCATGCCCGGCCGCTGGGGGTATTCACGGTGTAGAGCGGAACCGCGCCGGCTCCGTCGGCGAGCACCTCGACGGTGGCGCCACGGCCGGGTCCGCGGCGAACTTCACCCCGCCGCCCTTGCCCCTGCCACCGACCCTGACCTGGGCCTTGACCACCACACGTACACCGAGCCGCCCGGCGGCCGGCCGCGCCTCGGGCGGGTTGCCGGCCACCTCGGCGGCCGGCACCAACACGCGGTAGCTGTCGACGACTTCCCCTGCCTGATGTGCGAACAGGTCCAGGCCGGCTCCTTGGCTTGATCGCCAACGTACCTCTGGACACCGGCGATTCCATGAGGGATAACAGGTCCATACAGTATTCGTCGACTGTATGCAATCTGCCGGGTCGCCGGTCGATACCCCATGAAGGGAAGCAATGCCCCATGCCCGATGACGCGCAGGACCTCATCTCCGGTGGGCACTTGGTCGCCAAGGCGCTCAAGGCCGAGGGAGTGGACCGCATCTACACGCTCTGCGGCGGCCACATCATCGATATCTACGACGGCTGCGTCGACGAGGGCATCGACGTGGTGGACGTACGTCATGAACAGGTCGCCGCCCATGCCGCGGACGGGTACGCCCGCATCACCGGCAAGCCCGGCTGCGCGGTGGTCACCGCCGGCCCCGGCACCACCGACGCGGTCACCGGCGTCGCCAACGCCTTCCGCGCCGAGTCCCCGATGCTGCTGATCGGCGGTCAGGGCGCGCACACCCAGCACAAGATGGGGTCACTCCAGGACCTGCCGCATGTCGACATGATGGCGCCGATCACCAAGTTCGCGGCCACCGTTCCCGACACCGCACGCGCCGCCGACATGGTCTCGATGGCGTTCCGCGAGTGCTACCACGGTGCGCCGGGGCCCTCGTTCCTGGAAATCCCGCGCGATGTGCTGGACGCCAAGGTGCCGGCGCAGACGGCCCGGGTGCCGCAGGCCGGGCACTACCGCGCCTCGACCCGCTCGGCCGGTGACCCCGCAGCCGTCGAACGGCTCGCGGATCTTCTCGTACACGCCGAGAAACCGGCGATCCTGCTCGGCAGTCAGGTGTGGACGACCCGCGGCACGGAAGCAGCCGTCGAGCTGGTGCGTACGCTCAACATCCCGGCGTATATGAACGGCGCCGGGCGCGGCACCCTCGCGCCGGGGGATCCGCACCACTTCCAGCTGTCGCGGCGCTACGCCTTCGCCAACGCCGATGTCATCGTGATCGTCGGCACCCCCTTCGACTTCCGGATGGGCTACGGCAAGCGGCTCTCGCCGGACGCCACCGTCGTCCAGATCGACCTCGACTACCGGACGGTGGGCAAGAACCGGGACATCGGCCTGGGGATCGTCGGCGACGCGGGACTCGTCCTGAAATCGGTCACCGAGGCGGCTTCGGGGCGCGTGAACGGAGGCGCCACCCGGCGCAAGGAGTGGCTGGACGAGCTGCGTGCCGCCGAGCAGAGCGCGCTCGAGAAGCGACTGCCGAGCCTTCGGTCCGACGCCTCGCCCATCCACCCCTACCGCCTGGTCAGCGAGATCAACGACTTCCTCACCGAGGACTCGCTCTACATCGGCGACGGCGGCGACATCGTCACCTTCTCCGGCCAGGTCGTCCAGCCCAAGGCGCCCGGCCACTGGATGGATCCGGGTCCGCTGGGCACCCTCGGCGTCGGTATCCCCTTCGTCCTCGCCGCCAAGCAGGCCCGTCCCGACAAGGAGGTCGTCGCGCTCTTCGGCGACGGCGCCTTCTCGCTCACCGGCTGGGACTTCGAGACCCTGGTCCGCTACGACCTGCCGTTCGTCGGGATCGTCGGCAACAACTCCTCGATGAACCAGATCCGTTACGGCCAGAAGGCCAAGTACGGCCAGGAGCGCGAGCGGATCGGCAACACCCTCGGCGACGTCCACTACGACAAGTTCGCGCAGCTGCTGGGCGGCTACGGCGAAGAGGTCCGCGACCCCGCCGACATCGGGCCCGCACTGCGCCGCGCCCGCGAGTCCGGCAAGCCCTCGCTCATCAACGTATGGGTCGACCCGGACGCCTACGCCCCCGGAACCATGAACCAGACCATGTACAAGTGAGGAGCTGACGGCCATGACCAAGGCCCTCGACGGCATCCGGGTCCTCGATATGACCCACGTACAGTCCGGTCCGTCCGCCACCCAGCTGCTCGCCTGGCTCGGCGCGGACGTCATCAAGCTGGAGTCGACGTCCGGTGACATCACGCGCACCCAGCTGCGCGACCTCCCGGACGTCGACTCCCTCTACTTCACGATGCTCAACTGCAACAAGCGCAGCATCACCCTCAACACCAAGACCGAGCGCGGCAAGGAGCTGCTGACCGAGCTGATCCGGCGCAGCGACGTCCTGGTGGAGAACTTCGGACCGGGTGCGGTGGACCGGATGGGCTTCACCTGGGACCGCATCCAGGAGATCAACCCGCGGATCGTCTACGCCTCGATCAAGGGCTTCGGCGAGGGCCCGTACACCAACTTCAAGGCGTACGAGGTGGTGGCGCAGGCGATGGGCGGGGCGATGTCGACGACCGGCTTCGAGGACGGGCCACCGCTGGCGACCGGGGCGCAGATCGGCGACTCGGGGACGGGCGTGCACTGTGTCGCCGGGATCCTCGCCGCGCTGTTCCAGCGGACCACGACCGGCCGCGGGCAGCGGGTCAACGTCGCCATGCAGCATGCGGTGCTGAACCTGTGCCGGGTCAAGCTGCGCGATCAACAGCGGCTGGCCCACGGCCCGTTGTCGGAGTATCCCAATGACGACTTCGGCGACGAGGTGCCGCGCAGCGGCAATGCGAGCGGTGGCGGGCAGCCCGGCTGGGCGGTCAAATGCGCGCCGGGCGGCCCCAACGACTACGTCTATGTGATCGTGCAGCCGGTCGGCTGGCAGCCGTTGACCGCGCTGATCGGGCGCCCCGAGCTGGCCGAGGACCCGGAGTGGGCGACGCCGAAGGCCCGGCTGCCCAAGCTCTCGAAGATGTTCCAGCTGATCGAGGAGTGGAGCAGCACGCTGCCCAAGTGGGAGGTGCTGGATCGGCTCAACGCCCACAACATCCCCTGCGGGCCGATCCTCTCGACGAAGGAGATCGTCGAGGACGCCTCGCTGGCCGCCAACGAGATGGTCGTCCAGGTCGACCACCCCGAGCGCGGCACTTTCACCACCGTCGGATCGCCGCTGAAGCTGTCCGATTCCCCCGTCGAGGTCGACCGTTCGCCGCTGCTCGGCGAGCACAACGAAGACGTATACGTGGGCGAGCTGGGGCTCGGCGACGAGGAACTGCGGCTGCTCAAGGCGAACGGAGTCATCTGATGCAGGAGCGAACCGAGGCCGTACGGGCCGTACTGGCGGCCGCCCGGGCCGAGGGGCGGACGGCGCTGACCGCCCCCGAGGGAAAGCTGATCGCGGATGCGTACGGCATCCCCACCCCCGCCGAGGGCCTTGCGGAGTGCGCCGATGAGGCGGTGGCGCTCGCCGACCGGATCGGCTTCCCGGTGGCGTTGAAGATCGTCTCGCCGGACATCCTGCACAAGACGGATGCCGACGGGGTGCGGATCGGGCTGGACTCGGCGGCCGAGGTGCGGGGCGCCTTCACCGCGATCGTGCAGAACGCGAAGTCGTACGACCCGAAGGCGCGGATCACCGGTGTCCAGGTGCAGCAGATGGTGCCCGAGGGACAGGAGGTGATCATCGGGTCGGTCACCGATCCGACGTTCGGGAAGATCGTGGCGTTCGGGCTCGGCGGGGTGCTGGTCGAGGTCCTCAAGGACGTCACCTTCCGCCTCGCCCCGGCCTCGTCGGACGACGCCGCGTCGATGCTGGACGGCATCAAGGCGGCCGAGATCCTGCGCGGGGTGCGGGGCGCACCGCCGGTGGACCGCGCCGCACTCGCCGACCTCATCGTCCGTACCTCACAACTGGCCGCGGACTGCCCGGAGATCGCGGAGGTGGATCTCAATCCGGTGATCGCCTCGGCGGACCGGGTGCTGGCCGCGGACGTGCGGATCCTGCTGAGCGAGGGGGTGGCGAAGCAGCGCCCTCGCTACTCCAAGGAGGCGATCCTGACCGCGATGCGGCGGCTGATGCAGCCGCAGTCGGTGGCCGTCATCGGAGCCTCCAACGAGCCGGGCAAGATCGGCAATTCGGTGATGCGCAACCTCCTCGACGGGGGGTTCCCCGGGGAGATCCATCCGGTGAACCCCAAGGCCGATGACATTCTCGGGCGCAAGGCGTACAAAACAGTGCTCGATGTGCCGGGCGAGGTCGATGTGGCGGTGTTCGCCATCCCGGCGCCGTTCGTGCCCGCGGCGTTGGAGGAGGTCGGCCGCAAGGGCATCCCGAACGCGGTACTGATCCCGTCGGGCTTCGCCGAAACCGGTGAACACGAGCTCCAGGAAAGGATCGTGGCCATCGGCGAGGAGTACGGTGTGCGGCTGCTCGGGCCGAACATCTACGGCTACTACTCCACCTGGCAGGACCTGTGCGCGACGTTCTGCACGCCGTACGACGTCAAGGGCGGGGTGGCGCTGACCTCCCAGTCCGGCGGCATCGGCATGGCGATCCTCGGCTTCGCCCGGACGACCAAAACCGGGGTCTCGGCGATCGTCGGTCTCGGCAACAAGTCGGATGTGGACGAGGACGATCTGCTCACGTACTTCGGCGAGGACCCGCACACCCAGTGCATCGCCATGCATCTGGAGGACCTCAAGGACGGGCGGGCGTTCGTCGAGGCCGCGCGGGAGACCGTGCGCAAGAAGCCGATCGTGGTGCTGAAGGCGGGCCGGACCAGCGCCGGAGCGAAGGCCGCGGGCTCCCACACCGGGGCGCTGGCCGGCGATGACGCGGTCTACGACGACATCCTGCGGCAGGCCGGCGTCATCCGGGCGCCGGGCCTGAACGACATGCTGGAGTACGCGCGGGCGCTGCCCGTGCTGCCCACCCCCAAGGGCGACAACGTCGTGATCATCACCGGCGCCGGCGGCTCGGGAGTCCTGCTCTCGGACGCCCTGGTCGACAACGGGCTCCGGCTCATGGAGATCCCCGATGATCTGGACGCCGCGTTCCGCCGCTTCATCCCGCCGTTCGGCGCGGCCGGCAACCCCGTCGACATCACGGGTGGCGAGCCGCCGTCCACCTACGAGGCCACCATCCGGCTGGGCATGGAGGACCCCCGGATCCACGCACTGGTGCTGGGCTACTGGCACACCATCGTCACCCCTCCGATGGTCTTCGCGAAGCTGACGGCGCGGATCGTCGAGGAGTTCCGGGCGCGCGGGATCGAGAAGCCGGTGGTGGCGTCGCTCGCCGGGGACACCGAGGTCGAGGAGGCAGCCGGGTACCTCTTCGCGCACGGTGTCGTCGCCCACCCCTATTCGACCGAGAAGCCGGTGGCGGCGCTCGGTGCGAAGTACCGCTGGGCGCGGGCCGCGGGGTTGCTCGGCTGACCCCGCTCTCCTGGAGCACGAAGAGATCGGCAGGGGGCGCGCTGACCGAGTTCTTACGATTCCGAGGAAACGTGAGGGACACCATGCACGACATGCACGACATGCACGGCATGAACGATACGCACGACAGGGATGACGGAAATGACGGAGATGGCGGAGATGACAGGGACGGCTTAGGCGCAGAACACCGGAAGCAGTCTGTGGTCGGCCCCGTCCACCGGGAAGTCACCGACAGCAAGGGCCGCATCTACCGGATCGGCGAGACGGACCGGGATCTGCTCGGTCACTCGCGCAAGCTGATGATGTATCTCCCATGGATCGCGATGATGGCGATCAGCGGTTCCGAGTACGCATACGGCTCCGCCGAGGACACCCTCTCGCACGCCCACGGCTGGACCGAGAGCCACACCTTCTGGATTCTCTCCGTCTGGATCTTCTTCCAGGCCGGCATCGCCTTCCCCGCGGGCTGGTTACGGGAGCGAGGAATTCTGCCCGCCCGGCGGGCCATGTTCCTCGGGGCGGCGCTGTGTCTGGTCGGTTTCGTCGCACTCGCGCATATGGACAACGTCCTCCTGGCGATCTGCGGTTTCGGTGTCATCGGCGGTCTCGGCTCCGGCCTCATCTACGCCACCTGCATCAATATGGTCGGGAAGTGGTTCCCGGAGCGGCGGGGCGCGAAGACCGGATTCGTCAACGGCGGCTTCGCCTATGGCGCACTGCCGGTCATCTTCATCTTCAACTACACTTTCGACACCAGTAATTACCACGAGATACTGGATCTCCTCGGCGTCTACGTACTGATCGTCGTGGCGATCTGTGCCTGGTTCTTCAAGGATCCGCCGAAGAACTGGTGGCCGGCAGACATCGACCCTTCCCCAAGCTCTCAGCTGCGTTCGAGCAGGGGAGACCCCAATTCTTTCGCCGGCAACAACAAGAGTGCCAAGAGCATGGCCAAGAACCCGCCCGCGGTGAAGCAGTACACGCCCAAGGAAGCCATTCGCACCGGCATGCTCCCCCTGATGTGGGTCACCGTGGTGATGACCGCCGGGGTATCCATCTTCGGTATCTCCTTCCAGGTGGACTACGCCAAGGAAATCGGCTTCGGCCCGATGGTCGCGGCCTCGTCGATGGGCGTGATGACGGTGGTCAACGGCGTCGGCCGGGCGGTGGTCGGCTGGCTCTCCGACCTGTGGGGACGCAAGCTGACCCTGGTTCTCGTCATCGTCGTCCTGGGTCTGGCGCAATTCGGTGTGATCTGGGCCGGAGAGATCCACAGCCAATGGCTCTTCCTCTTCTTCGCCTTCCTCTCCGGCTTCGGCGGCGGCGCCTTCTATCCGATGTTCGCCGTGCTGACCCCGGACTACTTCGGCGAGAACTACAACGCCACCAATTACGGCCTGGTCTACAGCGGCAAAATCATCAGCGGCCTGTTCGGTGGCGGGCTGGGCTCGATGGTGGTCGAGGCCTGGGGCTACAACGGGGCGTATGCGCTCGCCGGTGGCGTCTCGATAGTGGCGGCGGGCTGCGCACTGCTGCTGCATCCACCGGGACGGGACCGGGTGCGGGAGGTGGCACCCCGTCCGCAGCCGATCAGCCGCGAGATGATCTGAGCCGGCCGGAAGCCGGGAAGACCGGTACATGACGAGGGTGGGCGGTGCCGCAGCGGCACCGCCCACCTGCCGGCCGACCTCATCAAAGGCTCAGTCGCCCTCGCGCGCCCGCTCGTGGTACGTACGCCGGGTGTGCTCGGTGTGTGCGCGCATGACGGACGTGGCACGCGCCTCGTCGCGGTCGACGATCGCCGCGATCAGTTCGCGGTGCTCGATCCACGACTGCTTGCCGCGCTGCCGGGCCACTGGCGTGTAGTACCAGCGCACCCGCAGGACGACCTGCGCGGCCAGCTCCGCCAGCACCGCATTGCCGGCCAGCTCCATCACCTTGGCGTGGAAGGCGGCGTTGGTTGCGACCGCCACCTCCACCTCGCCGTCCAGCACCGCGCGCTCGCCCGTGGCGCACAGCCGCTCCAGCTCCGCTATCCCCGCCGAGCCGGCGTTCGCCGCGGCCAGCCGGGCCGCCTCGGTCTCCAGGAGCGCACGGACCGTCAGCAACTGATCGGCCTCCTCCTCCGTGGGCTCATGGACGAAGGCTCCCTGAGCCGGACGCAGATCCACCCAGCCGTCGGTACTGAGGCGCTGCAACGCCTCCCGGACCGGCTGTCGGGACACCCCGAGATGGCCCGCGAGTTCGCTCTCGACCAGGTGCTGGCCCGGGCGGAGCGCACGGGTGGTGATCAGTTCGAGCAGCGCTTCGTAGACGCGCTCGCGCAGCGGGCCGGGTCGTTCGAGCTTCGGCACGGCTCCCTGCGGTAGCCCTGTGGACAGCATCGAGATCCCCCTTCTGTGGACGCGTACGAGTACCGGGCAGACGGAAATTGGATATCGTCTACAGTCTACCGAGCCAACTCCGCGCCGCGCAGCACGACGTGATGAACTGCATCATCACCAGCCAACTCGTATGCCTTCTGCGGCCCGTCGTGCTTGTGGGCCGGACAGTTCTCAAGGAACGAGCTCAACGGCCGGTGGAGAGCATCCATATCGTGATGGCCATGAATCCGATGCCGGCCACGACGGGAAACCCGAAGTTCACCAACCGCTTTGGGGAGAGGTCGAGTCGTGCGCTCCTCGGGGCGCCGGGGAGGTAGCGCACGGGGGCCGAGCCGCCGACGGGCAGGCCCTTGACTCCGGATGCCCGGGCCTGGAACGCGTGCGGACTGCCGTGCGCATCAACGAAGTTGATCACTGCGAAGGAGGTGGTTCCCCCCTCGCTGGACTTCCTGCGGTGGTGGCGGACCACCAGTCCCTTGGTGCGGATCCCCTCGCGTCGGAGGCGGCGCTGGTGCCCGGCCTCGCGGATGCCGAACCCGATCACAACGGGACCTATCAGTAGAAACAGCACCGCCAACCCCGCGGTTGCCTCCCCTCCTCCGCATTCCACGGCTCTTCATGTATCTGCTGAGACAAGAGTGGACGATGCGACGAGTCGATGCGGTTTCTGGTGGGAGCACTGGGCTGCGGCAGAGGGGTCGACTGCAGCCTGATCTGCACGTCGGGCCGACGACTGAACAAGGCCCCGCGTGAGTCCGACCCTCTGCTGTACGCGCTCAGCGGAGGGCCGGATGGGGCGGCGGCGTCAGCGGGGGACGCCCGACGTCACCTGTCTCCCGGAGTCAGGAGTAGTAGATGGCCATGGTGCCGGGGCCGTCATCCTCGCAGTGGTCGATGGTGACGTGGTGCCCCATCACCCGGTCCAGCTCCTGCTGGGTCTGGGCGGTGTGGCAGTCCGTCTGGTAGTTGCCCGGCGTTTCCACGACCTGGAGGTCGGCGGCCTGAGCGGATCCGGCGGCGATGCCGGACAGGGCCAGGAGGCCGGCCGCGACGACTGCAGTGCGCCTGAACTTGCGCATGTTTTCTCTCCTTTGGTGCATGTGCGTTGCGTGCACGCCCGACGGCGTGCGGATCCACCCTCCGGGAGCGTGGTGGCGGTAACGGCACCACTGACCCGGCCCTGCGGACGGTCGGGGATGCCGACCGGGGTGGACATGCTGTGTGTACCGAAGGTTCCCTCGGACACGTGACAGCCCATCACTGCGGATCCCGCTGATTCAAGAGAGCAAGATCTCTTGTTACAGGACTAAAACTGACCGTTTCGGAATGATTCAGTGAGGGATTTGGCGGCCTGGATGTGGATGGGCGACTGGATCCAGGCGGGAATCCGGCCGTTTCTGCAGCAAGTCCTCCTGGGCCAGTCCGTGTTCGACAAAAGATCACGACAGTTCGCGAAGACAGAGGATGAGGGCGGCGAGGGGCCGCCAGCTCGGTAGCGGCGGGCGAGTTCGTCGTAACCGGTGGCGTTGCACGTGGACTGATGGGAGGTCAGTGCAGTGAAGGCGTCGCGGAGTTCGTTGCGCCGATCCCAGTGGACGGCTGGTGTTTGCCTCCCGTCTTGCGCCGGTCGACCGGCGACGAACCGGTGTCGGCGGCACCCCCTTTTTCACCCCGCCTGCCTGCCTGCTCTCGCATGCGCCGGGGTCGTACCCGCCGAAGCCCGCAGGGGCCAAGGCATGGAGGTATGGCAGTACGAGGCGGCGCCGCGGGACGGCTGCCACGTACTTCGGCACACCTGCGCTTCCGTACAGTGGGAAGCCGGAGAATCGGTGGGCACCCTGGTGGCGTGGCGTGGACATGAATCAGCCAAGATCACGTTCCAGCACTGCGCGCACTTCATGCCCCAGGCCGGCGTGAAGGGACGTGCCGCGGTGGACAAGCCGGCCGCGCTGGACAAGCTGCTCGGGAAGCGGTCGGCCGCCGAAACTCCCCCAGAGACTCCGCACGCGCCCAAGGCCACGGCGCAACAAGGTAAAGATGCAGGTGAAAAGGGCGCGATGAGCAGCACAGGGACACTCGTACTTGCAGGGACGCCCATCGGTGAGATCGCGGACGCGCCGCCGCGGCTCGCCACCGAGCTGGCCGCCGCCGATGTGATCGCTGCCGAGGACACCCGGCGGCTGCGCCGGCTGACCCAGGGGCTGGACGTCCAGCCGTCCGCGCGGATCGTGTCGTACTTCGAGGGCAACGAGGCGGCCCGGACCCCGGAGCTGGCCGAGGCGTTGGCCGGCGGGGCGCGGGTGCTGCTGGTCACCGACGCGGGGATGCCCTCCGTCTCCGACCCGGGCTACCGGCTGGTCGCCGCGGCCGTCGAGCGCGGGATCAAGGTCACCGCCGTACCGGGCCCCAGCGCGGTGCTCACCGCGCTGGCCGTCTCCGGTCTGCCGGTCGACCGCTTCTGCTTCGAGGGCTTCCTGCCGCGCAAGGGGGGTGAGCGGCGCTCCCGGCTGCGCGAGGTCGCGGACGAGCGCCGCACCCTCGTCTACTTCGAGGCGCCGCACCGCCTGGACGACACCCTCGCCGCGATGTCCGAGATCTTCGGTGCCGGCCGGCGCGCCGCGGTCTGCCGCGAGCTGACCAAGACGTACGAGGAGGTCAAGCGCGGGCCGCTGGGCGAGCTCGTGCTCTGGGCGGCCGAGGGCGTGCGCGGTGAGATCACCATCGTCGTCGAAGGCGCCCCGCAGAGCGGGCCGCAGGATCTGGACGCCGACGAGCTGGTGCGCCGGGTGCAGGTCCGCGAGGAGGCCGGGGAGCGCCGTAAGGAAGCCATCGCCGCGGTCGCCGCGGACGCCGGGCTGCCCAAGCGGGAGGTCTTCGACGCGGTGGTCGCGGCGAAGAACGCCGCAAAGGGCTCCGGAAAGGACCCCGCAAAGGGCCCCGCGAAGGACCCGGCGGGGGATTGATGCGCGGCGCCGGGCGAAAAGCGACTCATCAGCAGGTAAATGGCTGGCCGGAAAGGTAAAGCGCAGGTCGGCGCGCCGGGGTGATTTTCCTACCGTCGGCCAAATCTGGGCCAATACCGTCGGCGACCAGCTGCGTTGTGCGCGCGGAAGGCGTCCACTGGACGAGGGACGAACGGTTCCCGGAGACCTTGTCCAGCGGACAAGAGGAGCGCACATGAGCGAGTTCGCCAAGACCACTGGCAGTTCCACCACCAGCGGAGACCACCCCATCCCCCGGCCCGACGCCGCCGCGCACGAGGCATACGCCTTCGCCTGCATGAGGTGCGGCCACGGCTGGGAGCAGGCGTACGAGATAGTCCACCAGGTCGACGGCAAGGGCGAGATGCATGTCGTCTACTACGCGGACGACGAGCGGGTCCCGTCCCCGCTGACCTGCCCCACCTGCCTGAACTGCGGCAGCAATGTCGTCCGCATCATGCGCTCCGGCCAGGTCTCGATGGTCTCCGACGCGATCGCGAGCATGCACCAGCGCCAGCACGGCAGTCAGAAGAAGAAGGCACCGTCCCCCGGGGCGGACCCGGACCGCACCGGCAGCACCGCAGAGGACTCCGGACGCCACCACTGGCACCTCTCCGACCTGCTGCACCCCTTCCAGCACCACCGCAAGTGAGGTCCGCGCCGCGGTCCTCGTAGGATCGCGGCCATGGCACCGCAGGACAAGAACACCCCGCCGCCGCTGCCCGAACCGCTTCGGGTGGCGGTCGCGGATTCGCACACCCACCTGGACATGCAGGAGAGCACCGTCGAGGAGGCGCTCGCCAAGGCCGCCTCCGTCGGGGTGACCACCGTCGTCCAGGTGGGCTGCGACCTGGCCGGTTCGCGGTGGGCGGCCGAGACCGCGGCCGCGCACGACAGCGTGCACGCCACCGTCGCGCTGCACCCCAACGAGGCGCCCCGGATCGTTCTCGGCGACCCGGATGGCTGGTCACGGCAGGGTGCCCGGGAGGCCGGCGGGGACGCCGCGCTCGATGCCGCGCTCGCCGGCATCGACGAGCTGGCCGCGCTGCCGCAGGTCCGCGGCATCGGCGAGACCGGCCTCGACCACTTCCGTACGGGGCCGGACGGCAGGGCAGCCCAGGAGCGGTCCTTCCGCGCCCATATCGAAATCGCCAAGCGGCACGGCAAGGCCCTGGTCATCCACGACCGGGAGGCACATGACGACGTGCTGCGGATCCTGCGCGAGGAGGGCGCCCCCGAACGGGTCGTCTTCCACTGCTACTCCGGTGACGCCGAGATGGCCGAGGTCTGCGCCGCGGCCGGCTACTTCATGTCCTTCGCCGGCAACGTCACGTTCAAGAACGCCCAGCCGCTGCGCGACGCCCTCGCCGTCGCCCCGCCCGAGCTGGTCCTCGTCGAGACCGACGCCCCCTTCCTGACGCCCGCCCCGTACCGCGGACGGGCCAACGCCCCGTACCTCATTCCGGTCACGCTGCGGGCGATGGCCGAGGTCAAGGCCGTGACCGAGGACCACCTGGCCACCGCCATCGCCGCGAACACGGCGCGGGCCTTCGGCTACTGAGCGGACCGCCGGCCGGTTTCCGGCCCGGCCGCCGGCGGCTTTCCGGCGCCGCCGCGGGCCCTCCGCGTCCCCCGATGTGACCACTTTCCGTATCGGGCCGACTTTGGAGAGTCACCGCCACTCCGCTACATTCCGGCCGTCAACCGCATCCCGTGGCATGTGGAGCGCGCCGTGAGTCATTCGCAGAGCAGCCACCGCGCCGCGCGCGGCCGTCGTAGACGCCGCGCCGAACGCCCCGAAGCGCTGCGCCGGCTGCTGCCCCGGGCCCTGGTCGTCGCCTTCCTCGCCGGCGGCACCACCGCCTTCATCGCGCACGACAAGGCCATCCGGCTCACCGTCGACGGCACCCCCCGCACCCTGCACACCTTCGCCGACGACGTCGACGACCTGCTGGCCGACGAGCATCTCGACGTCGGCGCGCACGATCTCGTCGCGCCCGCCCCCGGCACCGGACTCAGCACCGGCGACGAGGTCATCGTCCGGCACGGCCGCCCCGTCGTGCTGACCATCGACGGACAGCGCCGCCAGGTGTGGACCACCGAGGACACCGTCGCCGGCGCCCTCCACCAGCTCGGCGTACGGGCCGAGGGCGCCATTCTGTCGGCCTCCCGCTCCCGGCGGATCGAGCAGCACGGCATGGAACTGGCCGTACGCACCGAACGCTCGCTGGTCATCGTCGCCGACGGCCGCGAACACCGGGTGCGCACCAACGCCGCCACCGTCCGCGAGGCGCTGGCCGAGGCCGGTCTCGCGCTGCGTGACCAGGACACCACCTCGGTGCCGCCGGACAGCTTTCCGCGCGAGGGCCAGACCGTTTCCGTGCTGCGTATCACCGGCTCCAGGGAAGTCCGCGAGGAGGCCATCGCCTTCCGTACGGTCCAGCGGGCCGACCCCCGGCTGGCCCGCGGCACCGTGGCGGTCGTCCAGCAGGGGCGGCCCGGCGTACGGCGGGTCACCTACCGGGTGCGCACCGTCAACGGGGTCCACCAGAAACCGAAGCGGCTGCACACCGAGGTCGTGCAGGCCCCGCGCCCGCAGATCGTGCATCTGGGCACCAGGGAGCTGCCCGACTCCGTGCGCGGCGCCGACCACCTCGCCTGGCATGCGCTGGCGAAGTGCGAGGCGGGCGGACGGCCGGACGCCGTCGACTCCTCGGGTACCTACGGCGGGCTCTACCAGTTCGATGTCACCACCTGGCGGGCCCTCGGCGGCCGGGGCCGGCCACAGGACGCACCCGCCCGGGAGCAGACCTACCGGGCCAAGAAGCTCTACATCAGCCGGGGGGCGAGCCCGTGGCCGGTGTGCGGCCGTAAGCTTCACGGGTGAACGAGCGCAGCGAGGCTTTGGCATGAGCAAGAGCACCACCGACGATTCCGGCCCCCTGCTGGGCGCCGCCGACATCCGCGAGCTGGCCGCCGCGCTGGGCGTCCGCCCCACCAAGCAGCGCGGCCAGAACTTCGTCATCGACGCCAACACCGTCCGCCGGATCGTGCGGACCGCCGAGGTCCGGCCCGACGATGTCGTCGTCGAGATCGGCCCCGGCCTGGGGTCGCTGACCCTGGGGCTGCTGGAGGCCGCCGACCGGGTCACCGCCGTCGAGATCGACGAGGTGCTGGCGGCCGCGCTGCCGTCCACCGTCGCGGCCCGGATGCCCGAGCGCGCCGACCGCTTCGCGCTGGTGCACAGCGACGCCATGCACATCACCGAGCTGCCCGGCCCCGCGCCGACCGCGCTGGTCGCCAACCTCCCCTACAACGTCGCCGTACCGGTGCTGCTGCACATGCTCGCGGCCTTCCCCACCATCGACCGCACCCTGGTCATGGTGCAGTCCGAGGTCGCCGACCGGCTGGCCGCCCGCCCCGGCAACAAGGTCTACGGCGTGCCGTCGGTGAAGGCCAACTGGTACGCCGAGGTCAAGCGGGCCGGCGCCATCGGCCGCAATGTCTTCTGGCCCGCGCCCAACGTCGACTCCGGCCTGGTCTCCCTCGTACGCCGCGACAAGCCGGTCGAGACCTCGGCGAGCCGCGACGAGGTCTTCGCCGTGGTCGACGCGGCCTTCGCCCAGCGCCGCAAGACGCTGCGGGCCGCACTGTCGGGGTGGGCCGGATCGGCCGCCGCGGCGGAGGCCGCACTGGTCGCCGCGGGGGTCTCGCCGCAGGCCCGCGGGGAAGCGCTGACCGTCGAGGAGTTCGCGCGGATCGCCGAGCACAAGGGACCGGGCGGGGCGCCCGGCATCCGGCAGTCACGGGGCGAGCAGACATCCGGGGGAGACCAGGCATCCGGGGGCGAGCAGACATCAGGGGGAGACCAGGCATGACGACCACCACCTCGATCACCGTCCGGGTACCGGCGAAGGTCAACGTCCAGCTGGCGGTGGGCGCCGCCCGCGCGGACGGCTTCCACGACCTGGCGAACGTCTTCCTCGCGGTCGGCCTCTACGACGAGGTCACCGCGACCCCCGCCGACAGTTTCCGGATCACCGCCGAGGGCCATGACGTCGACCGCATCCCGCTGGACCGTACGAACCTGGCGGCCCGCGCCGCCGAACTGCTCGCCGCCCGGCACGGCATCGAGCCGCACGTCCACCTCCACCTCCGCAAGGACATCCCCGTCGCGGGCGGCATGGCCGGCGGCAGCGCCGACGCCGCCGGCGCCCTGCTGGCCTGCGACGCCCTGTGGTCCACCGGCGCCTCGCGGGACGAACTCCTCTCCCTCTGCGCCGAGTTGGGCAGTGACGTGCCGTTCAGCCTGGTCGGCGGCGCGGCACTGGGCCGCGGCCGCGGCGAACTGCTGACCCCGCTCCCCGTCGGCGGCACCTTCCACTGGGTCTTCGCGGTCGCCGACGGCGGCCTGTCCACCCCGGCCGTCTACGGCGAGTTCGACCGCCTGACGGCGGGCACGGACGTCCCGGAGCCGGAGGCCGCCGCTGAGCTGCTGGCCGCGCTGGAGACGGGTGACCCCACCGCGCTCGCCGCAGCCCTCGCCAACGACCTGCAGCCCGCCGCGCTCTCCCTGTGCCCTTCGCTGGCTGCGACCCTGGAGGCAGGCACCGCCGCCGGCGCCCTGGCAGCCCTGGTCTCCGGCTCCGGGCCGACCACCGCCTTCCTGGTCAAGGACGCGGAGGCGGCAGGGGAGGTGGCATCGGCGCTGCTGGCGTCGAGGACCTGCCGCCAGGTGCGGGTGGCGGAGGGGCCGGCGGTGGGGGCGAGGGTTCTTTAGAGCGGGGAGGGTTGGTGCCTCCTAAGGGGAGGAGGCCGTCGACCTGGCTCGCGCCTCATCGTCCGGGTACATCGCCCGTGGACTCCGAGACCTGTGCGACGAGTTCGGCCCCCTGAGCCGCGACCACCGCGTGGCTGAGCTGGGGGCGGAGATCGCCACGCTGAGCACGCCGTGACGAGAGGGGATGGCATGTCGCAGACCGAGGGTGCACGACTGTTCCGGGAAACCTGGATCGCGGGAGTGCACCAGCACTTCCCCGGGGAGCCGAAAGCCGGCTACGTCACTCCGTGGGACGACACCCCGCAGTGGGAGCGCGAGGCTGCCGGGTCGGTCTACGAGCAGGTGCGCCACTTCATCGAGATCAGCGCCGGGCACACGTCCAGGCTGTCCCGGGAACAGAAAAGCCGCTTCGTCGCGATCTGCTGGACAGCCCAGATGTTCCAGCACTTCGACGACCCGAAGCCGGGCTACGTCGCGGACTGGCCCGACCTCCCGGCCTGGCAGCAGGAGACCGACGCCGACATCTTCGAGGCCATCGAGAAAGCGCTGAGCTGACCACATAGAAGGTTTCTTCGTGGTCAGCCGACTGGGAGCGTTCAGGCCGAGTGGGACTCAGACGCCTGGCAGCGCAGTGTCCTTGACAGCTGAGACGAACGATGACCAGGCGGCGGCCGGGAAGACGATGGCCGGGCCGTGCGGGTCCTTGGAGTCGCGGACGGGGACGATGCCGAGGAGGTCGTCGACGACCTCGACGCAGTCCCCGCCGTCGCCATTGGTGTAGCTGCTCTTACGCCAGACGGCGGTGCTCAAGTCAATCCGGTTGTTTGTCACTTCGGTATTCCTCTGCGGCCGCCTCGATCATGGTCAGGGACGCTTCGGGAGCGAGTGCTGCGGCCCTGAGCCGATCGTATGCCTTGCGGTATTTCTTCACGAGAGCCGGATCGTCGATCGTCTCGCCGCTGTACTGCGATTCCAGGTAGACCAGCGGCGGAGCATCCGGAAAGGTCATGATCTTGGCTAGGCCCACCACCATGAGGGGATGCGGTCCGCAGTTCCACGGAAGGATCTGTGGAACGATCCGGCGCCGCCTCGCCAGCGCCGCGATGCAGTCGAGCTGATCGGCCATCTCTTCCGCGGGCAGGATCGGGCAGCGCCACACGTACTCGGGAATGACCACCCAGTACTCAGGGGTCTTGAGGTCGCTTTCGAAGAGATGAGCCCGCGCCATACGTGCGCTGACCTTCTCCTCCACTTCCTCGTCGAGTGCCAACGGATGCGTCGCCCGCACCACCGCCCCCGCATACGCCGGGGTCTGCAACAAGCCGGGGACCAGGGTCGGACACCACTCCTCGATGGTCTCGGCGCGTTTCTCCGCCTCCAGAATGTGCTCGAAGTATTCGGCGTGGCCGCTCCGCTTCGCCTTCCGCACGTCCTCGCAGCGCCGCTTGAAGAAGCCGTCCGTCTTGAGTGCCTTGTCCACGTGCTCGGCCAGCTCGGCCGGCATCCGTCGTTCGCCGCGTTCGATCTCGCTGAGATGGCTCGGGCCGTAGAAGCTGCCCTCGACCAGTTGCGAGAGCGTGAGCCCGGCCGACTCCCGCTGGTAGCGCAGCTCCTTGCCGTAGAAGGTGGGGACTCCGGCCGAGCCGTCAATGTCCTTGCGTCGTGCCACGGTTCACCGCCGTACGTGTCGCTGGTTCACAGTTGTTGCGGACGGACTCCGGCGGTTCCCCGTATTTCCACCACTTCGCTCCACGCAATCCCCGGACCACGGCCGGGAGCCCAACCCCCTTTCACGCTACGCCGCGTCACGTCACTGTGTAAGCAGTTCGTCGCTATGCGTACAGAAAGGCCCGGCTCCATGCCCCTCGACCACTCCCGCTCCGACGACGTGCACGAAAGTGCCGAAGAGCTGCGCACCGCGCTGAAGGAGAACGGCATCACGCTGCCGTCGCTCGGCGTCGATCTGCCCGGCTTCGCGGGTGTCTACAGCGTCTCGCTCGTCGCCCTCGGTAACTGCAACGCGGCCACCGCCCGCCGGCTCGCCGAGGTTCTCCGCAAGGCGGCGGCCCATTGAACGGTGGGCCGGGTCCGGTCCGCACGAGCCTCGGAAGGCTGTTGAGTCGGTTGCTTCCGGGACGGGGCGGCCATCGGGCGGCCGCCCGTACCGGTGAGGGCAGTGGCTCCGTCCGGCCGTATGCCGCTGCCCCGGAGGCGCGGCAGAGTGCTGTGGATCGGAACGCCAGGCGCCAGGAACTGGAGGAGTCCGTGCGGAGGCTCAACACCTGGTCGTCCGGTGGGGGAGGGCGCCGCTGACCCCCACAGATCCCGTCCCTGTCGCGGGGGCGGGTAATGGCCCGGCCGTCTGCGTATCTGCGCATGTCCTACGGACAGCAGCAGCCGATCGGGTACTCACTCACCATTGAAGGCACCAGGAGGAAGAGATGAACGTGCTTCTCCAGAACGACGGCAACGACGGCAACGACGGCAACTACGGCGGCGACAAGCTGCCCGGCGAGCCCTATCCCGGCCCGCACCCGGCACCGACCCCGGACGGTGGCCCCGGCGTCCCCAACCCGCCCAAGGCGGCCTGATGATGGCCGACGAGGCAGGCGAGAAGCGCCCCGGCCTCAACGGGCTGGGGCGTGCCCTCATGGCGGCGGGTGCCCTCTCCTCCGACTGGGTCTCCGCCTACACAGCCGTACCCCGGTCCGCCGTGCTGCCCGACCTCATCTGGCCGTTCGACATGGCGACCGGGCGAAGCGTGGCGGTGTCCCGGACGGAAGCCCCGGAAGCGTGGGAGGAGTTCGCCGCCGCGGACGTGCCCCTCATCATCCAATGGGACGACGGCGAGCACGGCGAGCAGCCCGGCACCGAGCCCGGCGAGGTGCCGACCAGCTCCGCGTCGATGCCCTCGGTCGTCTTCCGGATGCTCCAGGACGTGGACCTCCGCCCCGGACACAAGGCTCTGGAGATCGGTACCGCGACGCTGTGGAACTCGCTCCTCATGGCGCACCGTGCCGGACCCGGGAACGTCACCAGCATGGAGGTGGACGGGGCGCTGGCCGCCGCCGCCCGCGCGACGGCCGAGCGGTTCGGAAACTCCGTCCGCGTCATCCATGGCGACGGGAGCCGGGGACACCGGGAAGGGGCGCCGTACGACCGCATCATGGCGACCTGCGGCCTGCGGTCCGTTCCGTTCGCGTGGGTGGAGCAGTGCCGTCCCGGCGGCATCATCGTGGCCCCGTGGGGGACGGACTACAGCCACGGCGACGCGGTGGCCCGCCTGGTGGTCGCGCCGGACGGGATGAGCGCCGCCGGACGCTTCACGGGCCCCGTGGAGTTCATGAAGCTCCGCTCCCAGCGCCTTGCCGCCGTGGCCCATTCCGCATACGTGACAGGGAGCGTCGCGGATGGCGAGGAGTCGTCCACGACGCTCACCGAGGCGGAGTTCGTCGGGGCGCAGTTCGGCCCCGAACGGTTCGCCATGGGCCTGCGCGTCCCCCGGTGCCTGCACGTCGTGGCGGACAAACACGACGGCGCGCGCCCGGTGTGGTTCTACAGCCTGAGCGACGCGTCCTGGGCGTGCGTGATGTTCCGGGACCGGGACGCCGCCCGCGTCTGGCAGTCCGGCCCCCGCAGGCTCTGGGACGAGGTGGAGGATGCATTCCACTGGTGGGTCGACCGAGGACGGCCCGACCACGCCCGGTTCGGCCTGACCGTGACGGCCGAGGGCGAAAGAGTATGGCTGGACGATCCGGCCGAATCCTGGGCGCTTACGGCCCTATGACGGCCCTATGACGGAAACGACAGGCCCCATGACGGCCCCATGACGGAAACGACAGGCCCCTTGGCTAGCGCACGGCTCCGGCCGTACTAGCGCACGGCTCCGACCGCGCGTACTTCGACGAGCGCTTGCCGTGCCAGCGGGCCGAAGCCCTCGCTGTTGTTGGTGTCGATCCACTGATCGTAGGCGATCTCCCAGGCGAGCGCGCCCAGTTGCGCGGCCACACGCGCGGTCAGGCTCGGGACTCCGCGGCGGTTGAGGGCCTCGATCATCGAGGTGGTGAGGCCGATCCTTTTGAGGGCTTCGCGTTCACGCAGTTCCGTATTGGCGTTCAGCACGGCCTGGCGCCGGCCGCTGAACTCGCGGCGGTCGACGGTGAAGAACGTCCGGCCGAGCGCATCGAGGGCGTCCGCCACCGCGTCGAGCGGCCCGGCCGCCGGCGGCGCCGAGGCGATCCCTTCGACGAGCAGACCGGTCACCGTGCCCTTGTCGAAGAGCACCTCGCGCTTGTCCGGGAAGTACCGGAAGAACGTGCTCTTGGTGAGCCCCGCGCGCTCCGCGATCTCGATCACGGTCGTGTTCTCGTAGCCGTGCTCCTCGAAGAGGTCGAGGGCGGCGGCGGCGAGTCGTCCTGGTGCGTCGGGTTGCCAGCGAGCCATGGGAGCAGTGTACGGGACTTCGTCCCATCACTGGTGTACGGTCGATAAGACCAAGTCCCATCACTGGCCAAGAGAGGTCACCGATGAGTAGAGCTGTCCGTTACCGGCGATTTGGCGGTCCCGAAGTACTCGAACTGCAGGAGATACCCGAGCCGCACGCCGCACCGGACGAGGTTCGCGTCCGGGTCACGGCCGCCGGACTGAATCCGATGGATTGGCAAATCACCACACAGCCCGACATGGCGGCGCGGTTCGGCATCACCTTGCCGGCCGGGTTCGGCAGCGACTTCGCCGGAGTGGTGGACGAGGTGGGCGCCGACGCCACGGGATTCGCGACCGGCGACCGGGTGTACGGGGCTGCGATTGGCCGGTCCGTCGCCGATTTCGTGCTGGTCAAGACACCCGCGACAGACCTATGGCACACCCCGGAGGGCATCGGCGACGAGGTGGCGGGCACGCTTCCGGTGTCCGGTCTGACGGCCTCCGCCGCGCTCGCCGCGATCGGGCTCCGCACCGGGGACACCGTCCTGATCGGTGGGGCGGCGGGTGGCGTGGGCGTCTTCGCCGTGCAGCTGGCGAAGCTTGCGGGTGCCCGGGTGCTCGGCACCGCCTCCGAGCGCACGTTCGGATTCCTGCGCGGGCTCGGCGCCGAACCCGTGGCGTACGGCCCCGGCCTGGCGGACCGGGTGCGGGCCCTGGCGCCCGAGGGGATCACCGCCGCGACCGACCTGTTCGGAAGGGAGGCGGCCGAGACCGCGCTCAAGCTCGGCGTGGCACCCGAGCGGATCTCCGTCGTAGCCGACGGCCCCGCCCCGCCGCCCGGTGTGCGCAAGATGGGCGCCCTCGATGCGGGTCCGGGCGCCCTGGAGCGGATCGCCGACGCGATCCATTCCGGCGAGATCACGATCCCGATCGCGGCGACCTTCCCGGTCGAGCAGATTCGCGAAGCCGTGACGACGCAGGCCGAGAGGCATGTTCACGGCAAAATCGTGGTCGCACTGTGAACCGGCACAAGGCGGACTCGGCGACCAGGATGAACAGTCAAGCTGAATTTGCAATTCACCCCGCAAACTGACGAGGTCGTGGGCCGTGGGCGCCGGGACCAAACACAAACCGGTCAGGACACGCCCCCGGCCGCCTCGGCCAGCACCCCGGCCACCAGCCGCCCCGCCCGTACGGCGTGCTCGGCGGTCGTGGGGACGCAGCGGTCCGCCGCCGGGTCGTACGCGGTCATGATCACGCCTGCGTGGTCGGTGTCCGGCTCCTGGAGTGTCGCCACCTGGCCCGCGGCTGCCCGCAGCGACTCGGCGAGGTCGCGGGAGCGGCGGGCGTCCACGACCGCGTCGCGACTGCCGTGCACGAGGCGAACCGGCACGCCCGGGTCCCGGCCCGCGGCGAGATCGTCCAGCGGCGCGGTCCCGGTGGTACGCGCCGGCAGGTCGTAGCGGCCCGCCACCCCCACCACCGCCCGCGGCCGCCACCCCTCCACGGTCCCGGGACGCAGCGCGACCCCCAGCGCGGCCCCGGCCCCCGCCGACCACCCGGCCAGCACGAACGACTCCCCGTCGCCGCCCAGCCCGCCCGCTTCCTTGCGGACAAAGGCCAGCGACTCCAGCAGGTGCGCCCGGCCGCCGTCCGCGGCGTCCGAGCGCCAGTCCGGTACGAGCACCAGCGCCCCCAGGGCCCCCATCGACCGCGCCAGCGGCTCCAGCACATCCCGCTCATCGGGACCGATGCCGTGCCAGAGCAGCACGGTGGGCGTTGCCCCGGGCGCCGCGGAGGCTTTGCACACTGCGGCCGCGCCGGACGGCCCCGGCTCCCCGGCCGCCCCCGCTGCTCCTGCCGGACGGTGGACGTCCAACTGCTTGCCGCTCGGCCCGTAGACCAGCCCGCGTACCGTCTCCACTGCCCTGCCCGCCATGCCCATGTCCGGTGCCATGCCGGCACGTTACAGCGGGGGCGCGGTGCCCACGGCGGAGCCGGTCACCAACGGTGCATCGTCAACGGTGCATCGTCGGGCACGGGAGGTGCGGCCGGAGCCTGGTCGTTGATCATGCGGCTGACGCCAGGGCCGCCTGCCGCCCCGCCATCCGTACCGATACTCATCTCCCGGCAGCCCTCCTCCCCACGCCGACTAGGCTGGGAAGGTCGATCGATCTGAAGTGCAGGTCCGAAGTGCAGGAGTGAGATGGCCGTCAACCTCGTCAATCTGGAAGCCGTCGGCAAGGTGTACGGAACCCGTGCCCTGCTCGACGGTGTCTCGCTCGGCGTCAACGAGGGGGACCGGATCGGCGTCGTCGGACGCAACGGGGACGGCAAGACCACCCTGATCCGGATCCTCGCCAAGCTGGAGGACGCGGACGACGGCCGGGTCACCCACAACGGCGGACTGCGCCTCGGCGTCCTCACCCAGCACGACTCGCTCGACCCGGCCGCCACCATCCGGCACGAGGTCATCGGCGACCTCGCCGACCACGAGTGGGCCGGTAACGCCAAGATCCGCGACGTGCTCACCGGCCTCTTCGGCGATCTGCACCTGCCGGGCTTCACCCAGGGCCTGGACACCGTCATCGGCCCGCTGTCCGGCGGCGAGCGCCGCCGTATCGCGCTGGCCAAGCTGCTGATCGCCGAGCAGGACCTGATCGTCCTGGACGAGCCCACCAACCACCTCGACGTCGAGGGCATCTCCTGGCTGGCCGGACATCTGCGCGCCCGCCGCTCCGCCCTCGTGGTCGTCACCCACGACCGGTGGTTCCTCGACCAGGTCTGCACCCGGATGTGGGACGTCCAGCGCGGCGACGTCCACGAGTACGAGGGCGGCTACAGCGACTACGTCTTCGCCCGCGCCGAGCGCGAGCGGATCGCGGCCACCGAAGAGGTCAAGCGGCAGAACCTGATGCGCAAGGAGCTGGCCTGGCTGCGGCGCGGCGCCCCGGCCCGCACCAGCAAGCCCCGCTTCCGCATCGAGGCCGCCAACGAACTGATCGCGGACGTCCCGCCGCCCCGCGACAACGCCGAACTGATGAAGTTCGCCAGCTCACGCCTCGGCAAGACCGTCTTCGAGCTGGAGGACGTCAGCATCCAGGCCGGGCCGAAGGTCCTCCTCAAGCATCTGACCTGGCAGCTGGGCCCCGGCGACCGGATCGGCCTGGTCGGGGTCAACGGCGCCGGCAAGACCTCGCTGCTGCGGGCGCTGGAACAGGCGGCCCGGACGCAGGGCGAGACGCAGCCCGTCGCCGGCCGCGTCGTCGTCGGCAAGACCGTCAAGCTGGCGTACCTCTCCCAGGAGGTCGGCGAACTCCCCCCGGCGCTGCGGGTGCTGGAGGCCGTCCAGCAGGTCCGCGAGCGGGTCGACCTGGGCAAGGGCCGGGAGATGACCGCCGGGCAGCTGTGCGAGAAGTTCGGCTTCACCAAGGAGAAGCAGTGGACGCCGGTCGGCGACCTCTCCGGCGGTGAGCGCCGCCGCCTGCAGATCCTGCGCCTCCTCATGGACGAGCCCAACGTCCTCTTCCTCGACGAGCCCACCAACGACCTCGACATCGAGACCCTGACCCAGCTGGAGGACGTCCTCGACGGCTGGCCCGGCTCCCTCATCGTCATCAGCCACGACCGCTACTTCATCGAGCGCACCACCGACCGCGTCCAGGCGTTGCTGGGCGATGCCACGCTGCGGATGCTGCCGCGCGGCCTGGACGAATACCTGGAGCGCCGCCGGCAGGTCATCGAGGCCGCGATGCCGGCGCCGGCCCAGCAGACCGCCGCCCCCAAGAAGGCCGCCGCCGTCAACCGCGCCGCCCAGAAGGAACTCCAGAAGATCGAGCGCCAGTTGGACAAGCTCGGCTCCAAGGAGGTCTCCCTCCACACCCAGATCGCCGAGAACGCCACCGACTTCGAAAAGGTCGCCGGCCTCGACGCCCAACTCCGCGAACTGAGCGCGGAGAAGGACGAGCTGGAGATGCGGTGGCTGGAGCTGGCGGAGGAGGCGTAGGGACGGACGGGGCGGGGCGGGGTGGGCGGCGAGAAGTTATCCCAGTGGTTTCCGGACCTCACTGCGGATCTTGTCCGCCTTGTCCGCGAATTCCTGGAGGTCGACGGACTGCGGATCCTTCGCCACGTCCGAGGCATCAGTTTCGGCGACATTCCCGCTGGTACTGGAATCGGCCCAGATGCAGAACGGCACCGTGACCTTCTGCCCCATCTCCGTCCGCACATCCACACCACAGGTGAGCGAAGCTCCGCCCCCGCTGGGCGTGAACTTCCTGTCCGGAACGGCGACTTCCATCTCCCCGTTGCTCGTCATGCCGCGGATGGTGTGGTCGACGGCCGTATCGGGATCGTCGATGGTGCCGTAGAGCCCCACCATCGCCAATGACTTGGTCCCGGACGCGTACTGGCCGCCCGCCGCCTTGATGCTGTGCTCATTGGCCCCGTCCTGCGGCATCGCTCCGGAGGCCTGCTGGGATATGTCCTTGGCGAGCTTGTACTCCCCGCCTGCCAGCGTCTGCGGCACCGTGATCCGGTACCTGGGCCCGCCGGACCCGCCCGACGCACTCCCTCCGCCCCTGAACGCGGCCGACGCCAGGGTCCCGATCACCAGCACACCGGCCACGGCGCCGAGGATGCCCCACGTCTTCCCGGCATTCCGCTTCGGCGGCACGGGCGGCGGCATCCCCGGCCCGCCGTACCCGAACGGGGGCGCCTGCTGCGGCATTCCGTAGGGCCCCGGCTGTCCGTAGGGCGTGGGGGCGGCGGGGTAGGGCTGCTGCCCGTACGGTGCCGGTCCACCGGGGTGGGGCTGCTGCCCGTAGCGCGCCGGTCCACCGGGATACGGCTGTTGCCCGTACGGCCCCGGCCCACCGGGGGCGGCGCCCGCCGGATACCCGGCCGGCGGGCCGGCGGGCTGCGGCATCCCTTGCGGAGCGCCGTAACCCGGCGCCTGCCCGAATCCACCTGGTGGCTGTTGCGGTGTAGTCATTTACTTATTTCGTTTCCAAGGCGCGGCCGAAAACCCGAATAGGGGTGCAACGACACGTGTCGTTGCAGTACTAAGGCTCCGCGATATCGATACCAAGTGCCCGCCCGGCCCAGGTGGGGCTCCCGACTGTGGGACGGCCTTTAGTTGTTGCTGTGGCGAGATGCGCAATTCCATCTGGATTCAAAGTCGGCCTCCGAGATGGCGAATGCAGAAAATTCGGGTTGCGCGGCAACGTCTTCGATATCTCCGACAGGGATTTCGCTCAGCCCAATTTCCGCGGTCTCGTCAGTTCCATCCGTACGCAGAAGGCGCCCATCTCGATACTCTTGGATCTTGCGTGTCTCGTACCCATCATCGCCAATTTCGCTAAATAGGGTGACGGGCTCTTCCTTGAAGTCGTGATGCCAGCTGACTTTCCAGTACTTCATGATTAGTTCTTTCCGTGGCTTATTATTCGTTCAGCTATGCGCAGAGGTTGTTGGCCGGGTACAAGATACACGTCGGGTCGGTCTATGGAGCGCCACACATCGAGGCCTCGTACATCTATCTCCATGAAGTGGCTGAACTTATGGCCGGCCCAGGGTACGCGTAGAAAGGCGTGCGAGAGTTGCCCCGCCGTCTTTGTGCCCGGCTTTACGTCCGAGAGATATTGGCCATCGCCATATCGGGCATCCTTTGGGTTGTTAGCCTTCACCGAGGGCCGAAGTTCCCCGCTCTCCATGATCCCCTGGTATCCCTTCTCATTCGTGTAATGAAAGAGGGATCCCAGGTCATCTCCGCGAACACTCTCCACCCCTTCTGGGGTGCAGGGTGTTAGGCCGAGTGGGTCTGCCCAACTGTGCGGGTTCTCGACGTACGTAATCGGATTGGGGGAGGGCGTGAGACCCAACGGGTCTGCTGAGAGGTATCTCCCGCTCTCTGTATCGTAGTAGCGGTGGACGTTATAGTGCAGACCCGTTTCCAGGTCGAAATACTGGCCCGGGAAACGCAGAGGCGTGCAGGCAGTAGCTGTGAGATTCCAGGCTGTGATGCCCCAGAGGGTGGTGCAGGTGCGCCAAGTTATGTGGCCGTGCACATCAACGAGTACTGCCGGTGCGCCAACGAGGTCGGTGATGACGGCGAAGAACCGCTGATCGATTTCCTGTTGAGGGGCATCGGTAAGTGTTTTTCGTTCAGTTTGGGCAATGACGCGCAGTCCGTCGTGATCCCAGGTGAGGGCGATCGAATCCGGAGAGTTCCGGGTGTGGGCGCTCTGCTCGGCGAGGTTTGCGCCGTCCCAGTTGAAAACAACCTCTTCAAGCACCGCGTTGTCATGTGCTACACGCTGCTTTGCGCAGCGTCGGCCGAGGGGATCGTAAAGGTAGCGCCAGGCGGTGCCGTCGGGGGTGATGACGGTGGTGAGGCGGTCCTCGGTGTTCCAGGTGTAGTGCCAGGTCTCTGGTTTGCGGGAGAGGCGGGTTTTTTGGCGGAGGGTGACGCGGCCGAGGTCGTCGTGTTCGTAGCGGATGCGGCCGGCGCAGGTGATGCGAGTGCCGGTGTATGACCGTCCACCCCGGGCTGAGGGGTTGGGGTGGCGGTCCGGCCAGTCGGCGTGGGTTTGGTTGCCGGCTTCGTCGTAGGCGTAGGTCTCGGTCCAGTCGGTGGCGTGGACGGCGGTGACGCGGCCGGCGCGGTCGAGGTCGAAGGTGCGGCGGCCGGTGTGGGAGTCGTTTATCGCGGTGAGGTGGCCGTCGGGGCGGTAGGTGTAGCCGCGGTGGAGGACCCGTTGGGCTTCGGCGGCCGCAGGGTTCTCTGGCCCGTTGGACTGGAGCGTGCCCGTGGCCGCTGTGGTGAGGGATTGGCTGGTGAGGCGGCCGGTGGGGTCCCAGGCGTGGGTGAGGGTGAGGTTGTCGCCGATGGCGCGGTTGAGTTCCTGGCCGGCGGCGTCGTGGTCGAAGGTGAGGACGTGGCCGGCGATGTCCATGGCGGTGCGGTTGCCGGCGGCGTCGTAGGTGTAGGTGGTGGTGTGGCCGGTGGGGGTGGTGCGGGAGGTGCGGCGGCCCAGGGCGTCGTAGGTGAACGTCATGGTGCGGCCGTTGACCGATTCGGCGGTGACGCGGCCGAGGATGTCGCGGGTGTAGGTGACAGTGGCGTCAGCGTTGGCAGCCTCGCGGAGCCGGCCGCCGGAGTCGTGGGTGTATGTGGTCAGCAGTCCTGCGGCGTTCTTCTCGGTGATGCGGCCGAGGGTGTCACGCGTGTAGGCCGTCACCTCGCCCAAGGCGTTGGTGCGGGTGCCGAGTTGGCCCGCGGCGTCGTGGGTGTACGACAGGACGCGGTCGTCGAAGTCGGTCTCGGATATCAGGCGGCCGGCGCCGTCGTATGCGTAGTTCCAGGTCAGGCCCTGGGGATTGGTGACCTGGGTGAGGCGGAGTTCGGTGTCGTGGGTGAAGGTGTGGCGGACGCCGTCGGGGTCGGTACGGGCCATCAGGAGATCGAAGTGGCCGTATGCGTAGTGGGTGGTCTGGCCGATGGCGTCGGTGTGGGTGAGGCGGTTTCCCTCGCCGTCGTAAGTCCACTGCTCTGTGGCACCGGTTGCGTCGATGCGCGCGGCGAGCTTTCCCTCCACCGTCCACACCATATGTGTGGTCTCGCCGAGGGGATCGGTGACGGAGGTGGTGCGGCCGAAGGCGTCGCGGCGGTAGTGGGTGGTGGCGCCCAGCGGGTCGGTGACGGTCAGGGGCAGACCGGCCTCGTTGCAGTAGAGGCGGGTGGTGTTGCCGAGGGCGTCGGTGACCGAGGAGACGTGGCCGCGGACGTCGTGGGTGTAGGTGGTGGTGGCGCCGGCGGGGTCGGTGGTGGAGGTGCGGTTGCCGTCGGTGTCGTAGGTGTGGGTCCAGGTGGTGCCGTCCGGAGCGGTGGTGGTCAGGGGTTGGCCGAGGTCGTTGTAAGCGGTGGTGGAGCTGCTGCCATCGGGGAGAGTGACGGTGGCGGGGCGGCCCTCGTCGTCGTAGTCGATGCGGGTAGTGCGGCCCAGCGGGTCGGTGGCGGACAGGACGCGGTGCTTGGCGTCCCGGACGGTGCGGGTGGTGGCGCCGGTGGGGTCAGTGGTCGCGACGATCTGGTGGTGGTCGTTGACCTGGTAGGTGAGGACCTGGCCGAGGGAGTTGTGGTGGAGGTTGGTGCGCAGTCCCGTCACCGGGTCCGGGTCGCCCCAGGTGAAGTGGGCGCGCAGGTGGCCTTCGATGCCGCCCTGGGAGGTGCAGCGGTCCTGGTCGTCGTAGGCGTAGGTGTAGCTGCTGCTGTTGGTGTCGGTCCAGGACGTGATGCGGCCGGTGTCGTCGTAGGCGAAGCGCAACGGCAGGCCGGAGGAGTGGGTGACGGTGGCCAGGTTGCCGAACGCGTCGTAGCCGTAGGTGACCAGGAGTTGGTCGCTGCCGTCGGGGGCGGCGCCGGCGAGGTGGAGCGCGGTGATGCGGCCCTCGTCGGTGGTGAGCAGGAGGCGGTAGCCGGCGCTGTGGGTGATGGCGGTGGGGGTGCCGTCTTCGGTGTGGTCGAAGGTGTGGTGATTGCCGTGGCGGTCGGATATCTCGTCGAGGACGGCGATGTTCTCGGCGTAGGTGGTGAAGTAGCGGCGGATGCCGGTGAGGGGGTCGGTGAGGAGGTAGTCGCCGTCCGGGGTGAGTTCGAGGGGGGCGCCGTCCCCTTCTTGGGGGAGGGTGGGGACGCCGACGGCGGGGTGCGGATAGAGGAGGAAGTTGCCCTCCTCGCCGATGAGGATGACGCCTTCGGCGTCGATCTCCAGGCGCTGGTCGACCGTGGACATCCAGGTCGGGCCGAACCAGCGGCCGGTGCGGTAGGAGGACTCGAAGGTGCGGGTGAAGGTGAGGGGGAGGCTGCCGGGGAGGGTGATGTCGGTCTGCGGCAGGATCATCCGGCCGGTGGCCATGTCGATGGGGTCGCTGCCGAAGGTCTTGCACCAGGCGGTACGGGCGCGATCCATGATCGTGCGCTTGCCGCCGTCCTTGACCGCTGTCCGTGCGGCTCCCTTGGCTGCGTCCTTCGCCCCCGCCTTCAGCAGGCCCTTGCCGAGGGCGCCGGCGCCCTTGCCACCGACGACGTTGGCGAGGAGACGCCCGAACGCATCTCCCGGGTCGCTGCCCCAGCCCTCGCCGAGCATCCCCTTGGCCAGGCGCCCGGGGTGGGCGGCGGAGCCGGCCAGGCCGAGCGAGGTCTTGGCGACGTTGGCCAGGTACATATGGGGGTGGGCGATGTTGTACGGCTCCATCGGATTCAGCGTGCGGGCCAGATTGACCGTTTCCACCACGCCCTTGCCCACACCACCGACGACGTGCATCAGGTTCATACCGCCGGCCGCGATGCCGTCAATGGCGTCGAAAGCCGCCTCAGTGGTGAACTTCGGTGCCTGCGGGGCGTGTTCCAGGGCGCCCTTGAGGGCGTGCTGTGCCTTTTCTGCGGCCTCGTTGCGCTGGCTCCGGGCATTCTTGAGGATGTCCTGCGCCGCTTCGCGGCCCTGGTCGCCGGGGTCGTGGAAGGCGCCGGGCTCAGCGGGCTCGGGCCCGGGGTCGGAACCCTTGTCCAGCGCGGCGTTGTAGGCGTCGGCCTTCGCGTTGTACGTATCGACCTTGTGGCGGTAGGCGTCGTTCGCCTTTTTGCTCTTGTCCTCGGCCGCCTGCCAGGCGTCGATGGCCGCCTGGGCCTTCTTCTGCGCCCAGGAGACCGTCTCGGCGTAGGAATCGAGGGCCTTCCATGCCGACTCACAGGCATCCGCGGTGCGCATCCACTGTTTGGGGTGCACGTCGAACTTCTCGTGGAAGCTGTCGGCGGCCTTACCCTTCCAGGATCCGGCGTCCAGTTTGCGGATTCCCTGGCCGACGCGTTCGAAGGCCGCGTAGAAGTCCTTGAGGTGCGCGGCGGATTCATTGATCTTCGCGACGTCGCCGTGGATCAGCTCCTTGGGGTCGTCGCTCTCGCCCAGCTGCCGCTCATCGACCTGCGCGCCCAGTGCATCGGCGACGTCGTCACCGGCCGTGCGGACGGCCTTGGCCGCGCCGTCCGCACCGACGTAGTCGAGAGCGTCGGCGGTTTTGTCCGTGGCGTAGTCGACTGCCTCGCCGGCCGCTTCCGTTACGTCATCGACGGCGTTTCCGACCGTGTCGGCCGCGGAATTGAAGCCGTCCTTGACGTCCCCGAGAATGTCGCCGAGGCCCATCAGCTCTTACCCCCCAGATGTGCTGTGCAGCAGTCGATGTGAAGTAGGCGATGTGCAGCAGTCGATGTGCAGTAGTGGTGGCGCAACGGGGGCTCAGGATCCGTCGTGGTCGTTGGCCTGCGGCCGGCTGTCACGGGCGATTTTCAGCGGCCGCAAGGCCCAGTTGTGGTCCGCGTCGCCCGCCCACTTGGACGTCGAGAAGTCCTTGCCCGTCTGGTCCGCCGCTTGCCCGACTTCCTGAAGCGCCTTGCGGGACTCGGCCGAGGTGGGGTCCCAGTCCGCGTCGTCGAACTGGGTGACCGCGTTGTCCTCGCGGACTTGCTTCCACGTCCGGTGCTTCAGCTGTTCCTCCGTCATCGTCGGGTTCCCCATCAGCAAGGCATTGGCCCCGACCTTCAGCGTCGTCGAAACGTACTGCTCCTGCTCGTGATAAAGCCCGGCCGTCAAATCAAGGCGGCGCGCGAATTCGTTGGCCTCATGGATGAGCAGGCGAACGCCCCAGCCCCAGCGTTCACAGAACGAATCGAATGTGGAACTCACCTCGGCGTGTCCGCTCTCCAAGCCGGAGAGCGCCAGCTTGTCGAATCCCTGGCCGAGTTGGGCGCTGGTGTCGAAGCCCAGTTCCTTCAGTTCCGCGATCGCGTCGTGGATGCCCTTGGTGACCTGCTTCAGGGCATCCGGGTCGAGCTCGTACCCCTCTGCGGACGTCATGCCGCACCCCCGGCCGTGGTCGCACCGGGTCCGCTTTCGGTGTGGCCCGGCTCGGTGAGGCCGACCGCCACGGAGTCCGGGACGATGCCGCTGACCGGCGGGAACACCATCGCTTGCGCGCTGCCCGCGTCCAGTACCACGCCCGCCGGTCCCTCGATGGCGGGGAGGACGACATCCAGGAGACGCGCACCGACCGCGCGGATGTAGGACAGTTCGACCTCGGGGCCGGCGCCCCGGGAGACGGCGAAGCGGGCCAGTTCCTGTTCGTCGGAGAAGGCGTACAACCAACGGATTCCGGTCAACTCGGCTGACATGAGCGATTCATTGACAACCGGCACCCATACCGACGTCCGGCGGAACTCGCCCACCAAGGCAGCCGGATCCAGGTCGCCCTCATGAGCTGCTGCCACTTCGTCAGCCAATGGCATGGCGGATCGCTCCCTCCCCCGATGTCACCTCAACTGCCCGAACCTACTTTCGCATACGGCACTGACAGTGCCCGCAAAGGCGCTTCGGTGAAAAACCGGCAGCTGGTTCTTTTTGGCTTCAACAAGTCTGACTTCAACAAGACTGCAGGGAGTGCGCAGTGCGGAGAGCGGAGAGCGGAGAGCGGCATGGCGGAGGGCGTGCGTGGTGTGCGGTTGAGCCGGCGCGCCACCCACCGGCAGGGCCCGGTTCGCGAATATCCCGCCGACGCCGGAAAACGCCTGGCGTACCCGCCTTGGACCCCGGGCCGCTTCCCCCTCGATGAGTAGGCCCGGTGGTCCCCGTCCCCCTCGACGACGAGTCGGCCCGGTGTTCCCCGCCCCACTCGATGAGCCGGCCCGGCGGCCCCCGTCCGCGCTCCGTAACGGCGTCAACCGGCCCAGATTGGCCGGGATTCCAGCATTCCGGGGGCTTCTTCCCGGTAGAGGGCGCGCTATCGCAGCCGAGCGTGTAGCTTCCCGGGGACGAGCGGCCCGGCAGGGGTCGCGCCGGGGCCCGCCGGGGTGGAGGGGGTTGCTCGATGGGCGTGCGGCTCATGGTGGTCGACGATCATCGTCTGCTCGCGGAGGCGCTGGCCTCGGCGCTGAAGCTGCGCGGGCACCGCGTCCTGGCGGCGGCCGCGCCGAGTGCGGGGGCCGCCGAGCTGGTGGTGAGCCGGGCGCCCGAGGTGTGTCTGCTGGGCACCGCAGCGCCCGCCCGGCCGGGCGCCTTCGACCCGGTCGTACGGATCAAGAAGGAGCGGCCGCAGGTCGCGGTGGTGGTGCTGGGCCCGGTGCCCAGTCCGCGCGGTATCGCCGCCGCGTTCGCGGCCGGGGCCTCCGGGTACGTCCGTAACGACGAGCGCATCGAGGGCGTGGAGCGCGCCATGATGAAGGCGCGGGCGGGGGAGTCGGCGGTCTCGCCGCAGCTGTTGCAGCAGGCCTTCGAGGAGCTGCTGCACCCCGCGGCGCAGCCGGACGACGAGGGCGCGCGGCTGCTGGAACTGCTCACCCCGCGCGAGGTCGAAGTCTTGATGCGGGTCGCGGACGGTGAGGACACCCGGCTGATCGCGGCGGGGATGGACATCGCGCCGAGCACGGCGCGTACGCATGTGCAGCGGGTGCTGATGAAGCTGGAGGTGGGGTCGCGGCTGGAGGCCGCGGCCCTGGCGGCGCGCACCGGGCTGCTGGACCGGGCGGCGGGCGGCGGCGCGCGCGGCGGGGCGGCGGACCCGGACGAACCGGCCCCGCCGCCGCAGTAATCGCGCTCCGCTCAGCCCTCGGCGGGCTCGTCCGCCAACCCGGCCTGCAGCTCCTCGGCCGTCGGCGGGACGGTCGGCCGCAGCTTCAGCCAGACGAGGAAGAAGAGCCCGAGGGCGAGCATGCCCAGGCCCGTCCACAGGTTGATGTTGATGTCCTGGGCCTTCTTGAGATCCGCGTCCGAGGCCGTCAGACCGGCGATGGTGACGATCACGCCGTAGACGACGAACAGGCCGCCGATGATGCGCCGTACGTCGAAGAGTCGCGCGGCGGTCGCGGACTCGCGTTCCAGTTGCTCGACTTCGTGCTGGTAGTCGCTCATGGTGCGTTCCTCGGCGGGCTCAGAAGGAGAAGGGGATGTAGCAGACGGCGGCGAGGACGAGTGCGCCCCAGCCCAGCAGGGCCGGCTTGCGGTACCAGGCATCGTCACCCTCGGCCGGGAGTTCCGTCATGCCGGGGGACCTGGAGCCGTAGACCAGACCCGCCAGCGACTCGGCCGACTTGGGCTTGGTGACCAGGGTGACGAGCACCATCACCAGCGCGCCGACGACGAACGCCACGATCGAGGAGACGAAGTTGGCGCCCTGCTCGGAGGGGATCGCGATGATGCCCTGCTTGTAGAGCCAGAAGTAGTTGACCATCGCGGCGACGGTGCCGGACAGCAGACCCCAGAACCCGGCCGCGGCGCTGGTCCGCTTCCAGAACATCCCGATGATGAAGACGACGAACAGCGGGACGTTGAAGAAGGAGAACAGCGTCTGCAGGTAGTTCATGATGTTGCTGAAGGACGAGGCGATGAAGGCGGTGCCCATGCCGATCAGCACGCCGACGGCGGTGACCACCCGTCCGGTCTTGAGGTAGTAGCGGTCCTCGCGGCCCTTCTTCAGGTACACCGCCCAGATGTCGTTGGTGAAGACCGTGTTGAACGACGAGACGTTGGCCGCCATACCGGCCATGAAGGCGGCGAGCAGACCGGTCACCGCGATGCCCAGGACACCGTTGGGCAGCAGGTCCCGCATCAGCACCGGGATCGCGTCGTTGTACTGCAGTCCGTCCTTGGACTTGCCCAGCGTCGGCTCCATGACCAGCGCGATCAGGCCGGGGACGACCACCACCAGCGGGATGAAGATCTTGGGGAAGGCGGCGATCAGCGGGGTGCGCCTGGCGGCGGAGAGGTTCTTCGCGGACAGTGCGCGCTGCACCTCGGCGAAGTTGGTGGTCCAGTAGCCGAAGCTCATCACGAAGCCGAGACCGAGGACGATGGTGAGCCAGTTCGCGCCCAGTGGGTTGGCCTCGCCGATTCCGGTGCCCTTCCAGGCGGTCAGGAACGCGTCCCCGTGCGAGGAGCTCAGTGAGTCGGTCAGCCCGTGCCAGCCGCCGACGCGCTTGAGGCCGACGATGGTCAGCGGGATCAGCGCGGCAAGGATGACGAAGAACTGCAGCACCTCGTTGTAGATCGCCGAGGACAGGCCGCCGATGGTGATGTACGCGAGGACGAAGACGCCGGCGACGACGATCGCGACCCACTGCGGCCAGCCGAGCAGCGCCTGCAGCACGATCGCCATGGCGTACAGGTTCACGCCCGCGATCAGCACCGAGGAGACGGCGAAGATGACCGAGGAGAGGAAGTGGGAGGAGGGGCCGAAGCGGTGCAGCAGGAACTCCGGCACCGAGCGGACCTTGGAGCCGTAGTAGAACGGCATCATCACCAGGCCCAGGAAGACCATCGCCGGGATGGCGCCTATCCAGTACCAGTGCACGGTGTAGGCCCCGTACTGCGCACCGTTGGCGGCCATACCGAGGATCTCGGTGGCGCCGAGGTTGGCGGCGACGAAGGCGAGGCCGGTGACCCAGGCAGGCAGGGACCGCCCGGAGAGGAAGAAGTCCAGGCTCGTCTTCACGCTGCGTTTGGCTGCGAATCCGATGCCGAGGACGACGACGAAGTAGATGGCCAGGATCGTGTAGTCGAGCCCGTTGGTGGGGAGCCGTAGCCCTTCGGCCAAGGTGATCATGGGGGACTCATTTCGCGGGTCCGGGGGCGCGGCCCCCGGAGGACACATCTTTGTGCGATCGGAACGCACAAAAACGTACGCGCGGTCATCGCGAAACTGAATACTTTTGTTTGGTTCAGTTGCGCTTTCGTGATCGGTGTGGGGTGGATGTCGGATATGTCCGCCCGAGATTTCTCAAGATCCCCATGGAGTTCTCGGCGTTGACGCAACTGTTTAGTTGTGCTTCATTGTGTTTGTTTGTGTTTGGTCGCAGGGTGAGGAGCTCCCGTGAAGAAGACGTCGACCCGGCTGGCGGACGGCCGGGAGCTCATCTACTACGACGTGCGTGACGACGTCGTACGCGATGCGGTCGACCGCCGCCCCCTCGACCCCGTGGCCACCGCCTCCGAGATCCGCCACGACCGGCTCCTCGGCGACAACGTCGCCATCGCCTCGCACCGTCAGGCCCGCACCTATCACCCCCCGGCCGACGAGTGCCCGCTGTGCCCCTCCCGCCACGGCCGGGTCTCCGAGATCCCCGCCGCCGACTACGACGTCGCCGTCTTCGAGAACCGCTTCCCCTCCCTCGCCGGCGGCAGCGGCCGCTGCGAGGTCGTCTGCTTCACCTCCGACCACGACGCCTCCTTCGCCGACCTCACCGAAGAACAGGCCGCCCTGGTCCTGGAAGCCTGGACGGACCGCACCGCCGAGCTGTCCCAACTCCCCGGCGTGGAGCAGGTCTTCTGCTTCGAGAACCGCGGCGCCGAGATCGGCGTCACCCTCGGCCACCCGCACGGGCAGATCTACGCGTACCCCTTCATCACCCCGCGCACCGCGCGCATGCTCGCCTCGCTCGCCGCCCACCGTGAGGCCACCGGCGGCAACCTCTTCGACGACGTGGTCGCCGACGAGCTGGCCGACGGCCGCCGTGTCGTCCTCGAAGGCGAGCACTGGGTGGCCTTCGTCCCGTACGCCGCCCACTGGCCCTACGAGGTGCACCTCTACCCCAAGCGCCGGGTCCCCGACCTGCCCGCCCTCGACGAGGCCGCCCGCACCGAATTCCCACAGATCTACCTGGAAGTCCTGCGGCGCTTCGACCGGATCTTCGATGGGCCGGGTGACGGGAAGGAAGGGGTGCGGGACGGCGGGAAGGAAGGGAGCGGGGTGAGTGAGGAGCCCCGTCCGGCCGGCGCGGCCCGTACGCCGTACATCGCCGCCTGGCACCAGGCGCCGCTGCGCGCCGGACAGCGCGGGGATTTCGCACTGCACCTCGAGCTTTTCACCATTCGCCGCACTTCCGGCAAGCTGAAGTTCCTCGCGGGTTCCGAATCCGGCATGAACGTGTTCATCAATGATGTGCCGCCGGAGGCCGCGGCCGAGCGACTGCGAGAGGTAGCGAGCGAGTGAGCAAGAAGTACCTGGTCACGGGCGGTGCGGGATATGTCGGCAGCGTCGTTGCGGCCCATCTGCTGCAGGCCGGTCACGAGGTGACCGTGCTCGACGACCTGTCCACCGGCCACCGCGAGGGCATCCCCGCAGGCGCCCGCTTCATCGAGGGCCGCATCCAGGACGCCGCGAAGTGGCTCGACCCCTCCTACGACGCGGTGCTGCACTTCGCGGCCTTCTCCCAGGTCGGCGAGTCCGTCGTGAACCCCGAGAAGTACTGGCGCAACAACGTCGGCGGCACCATGGACCTGCTCGCCGCCATGCACGACGCCGGTGTCCGCACCCTCGTCTTCTCCTCCACCGCCGCCACCTACGGCGAGCCGCGCGCCACCCCGATCACCGAGTCCGCCGAGACCGCCCCCACCAGCCCCTACGGCGCGAGCAAGCTCGCCGTCGACCACATGATCAGCGGTGCGGCCGCCGCCCACGGCCTGGCCGCCGTCTCGCTGCGCTACTTCAACGTCGCCGGCGCCTACGGCAGCTGCGGCGAGCGCCACGACCCCGAGTCGCACCTCATCCCGCTCGTCCTCCAGGTCGCCCGGGGCAAGCGCGAGGCGATCTCCGTCTTCGGCGAGGACTACCCCACCCCCGACGGCACCTGCGTACGCGACTACATCCACGTCGCCGACCTCGCCGAGGCCCACCTCCTCGCCCTCGACGCGGCGACCGCGGGCGAGCACCTGATCTGCAACCTCGGCAACGGCAACGGCTTCTCCGTCCGCGAGGTCATCGAGACCGTGCGCAAGGTCACCGGGCACCCCATCCCCGAGATCACCGCACCGCGCCGTGGCGGCGACCCCGCCGTGCTGGTGGCCTCCGCCCGGACCGCCATCGACCGCCTCGGCTGGCGGCCCAGCCGCACCGACCTCGCCGGCATCGTCACCGACGCCTGGCAGTTCGCGCAGCACCTCGACCGGGAACACCGCAACACCTGACGAAGGGGACCTGATGACCGTTCACGGAGCCGCCGCCCCGGCCACCGAGCGCCCGCACGGCGCCCGGCACACCGCGGAGGAATTCACCGCGGTGTACGGCGCCGCCCCCACGGGCACCTGGGCGGCGCCCGGCCGGGTCAACCTGATCGGTGAACACACCGATTACAACGACGGCTTCGTGATGCCGCTCGCCCTCCCGCACACCACCCTCGCCGCCGCCTCGGCCCGCACCGACGGTGTGCTGCGGCTGCACTCCGGCGGTGCCGACGGCGGCATCGTCGAACTGCGCATCGACGCGCTGCGGCCGGCCACCGGCGCGGCGTCCGAGGCGCTGGAGACGAGCCGGGGCGAAGCGCAGCACAGCGGCGGCTGGGCCGCCTACCCGGCCGGTGTCGTCTGGGCGATGCGGGAGGCCGGCCTGCCCGTCGGCGGCGCGGATCTGCACTACGACAGCACGGTGCCCACCGGCGCCGGACTCTCCTCCTCCGCCGCCCTGGAGATCGTCACCGCGCTCGCCCTGAACGACCTCTATGCGCTCGGGCAGGAGCCGCAGCGACTGGCCCAGCTCGCCCAGCGGGCCGAGAACGCCTTCGTCGGCGTGCCCTGCGGGATCATGGACCAGACCGCCGCGGCCTGCTGCACCGAGGGAAATGCCCTGTTCCTCGACACCCGCGACCTCACCCGGCGCCAGATCCCGTTCGACCTGGCGGGGGAGGGCCTGCGGCTCCTCGTGATGGACACCCGGGTGAAGCACGAGCTGGGGGACGGCGCATACGCGGAGCGGCGCGCCGGCTGCGAGCGCGGCGCGCGGGCGCTCGGTGTGCGGGCCCTGCGCGAGGTGCCGTACGCGCACCTGCCGCAGGCACTGGACGAACTGGCCGGCGAACCCGTCGTCCAGGCCCTCGTACGGCACATCGTCACCGAGAACCAGCGCGTCGAAGAGGTCATCGCCCGCCTCGACGCGGGCCGCACCCGCGCCATCGGCCCGCTGCTGACGGCCGGCCACGCCTCACTCCGCGACGACTTCAAGATCTCCTGCCGGGAACTCGACCTCGCCGTCGACACCGCCAACGCGGCAGGCGCCCTCGGGGCGCGGATGACCGGCGGCGGTTTCGGCGGCTCGGCGATCGTGCTCGTCGAGGAGGCCGGCGCCACGGCCGTCGGCGCGGCGGTCACCGAGGCTTTCGCGGCGGCCGGCCATGCCACCCCGCGGATCTTCGAGGCCGTCCCGAGCGCGGGAGCACATCGCGTCGAGTAGGGCGCGCCGGGCGGCGCGCGGCCACCGGGCGGGCACCGAATGGCACGGGCGGGGGAGCAGTTTCGCCAATCACCTTCCCTTGCCGCAACCCGTCCGTACCCTGGGACCCTGCACCGGTGGGGGCCGGTGCCGATCAGGGGGCGAGACCGTTCGGGTACGGCGCCCGGGGTGGGGTAGTCATGCCGGCACGGCGGCGGCCGTGCGGCTGAGGCGATCTTCAATCCGGGCGTCGTGCCCGCTATGGTCCGTTCACCGGGACAGGGGGTCTCTGTGCAACGCATCCGGGTTCTGGTGGTCGACGACCACCGCATCTTCGCCGAATCCCTGGCGGCCGCGCTCGCCGCGGAACAGGACGTGGACGTCGCGGCCGCGGGCAGCGCTCCCGCGGCGCTGCGCAATCTGGACCGGGCGGTCACCGACGGCCGCCGGTTCGACGTGCTGCTCGCCGACGCCGACCTCGCCGCGCCGCTGCTCGCGGTGCCCGCGCAGGGAGCGGCCCGCGACATCGTGCCGCGCGCCGTGCCGCGGGACGGCATCGCGCTGGTCTCCGGCCTGCGCACCAGCCATCCGTATCTGCGCACCGTCGTCCTCGCCGATCGCGACGACCCGCGCCGCGCGGCCGCCGCGCTGCAGGCCGGCGCCTCCGGCTGGGTCGCCAAGGACTGCTCGCTCTCCCGGCTGCTCGCCGTGATCCGCGGCGTGCTCCGCGACGAGACGCATCTGCCGCCCGCCCTGCTGACCGGTGTGCTGCGGGAGCTGACGGCGGCCCGCAAACACCGCTCCGAGAGCGAGCGGCTGGTGGAGTCGCTGACCCCGCGCGAACGCGAGGTGCTGCGCTGCATGGTGGCGGGCCTGGGCCGCAAGGCGGTCGCCGAGCGGCTGTTCCTCTCCCCGCACACGGTCCGTACGCATATGCAGAATGTGCTCGGCAAGCTCGGGGTGCACTCCACCCTCGCGGCGGTCGCGCTGGCCCGCCGGGCGGGGGTCGGCCCGGTCGAACTGGAAGCGGCGGCCGCGGTGGGCGCGGTGGCCTCGATGCCGGTGCCGTGAAGGGCTGAAGGGCAGAAGGGCTGAGGGCCGGGTGGCCGCGGGGCGCGAAGGCCCTACCCGCCGGGTTCCGTCAGAACGGCCACGCCCCGGGCCCTCAGCACGACCCGGTCGACGGCCCCGGCCCCGGCCCCGCCCGTCCCGTCCACCGCCGCGAGCGCCTCCCGCATCGGTGCCGGCAGCGTGACCTCGACGGCCTCCGCCCCATGGTTGAGCAGGAAGACATACCGCCCACCGGCACCCTCGCGGACCGTGGCCTGCACGCCCTGCGGCAGCCCCGGCAGGACGGGCGCCACCCCGGCCGCCGCCCGGACGTCGTCCAGCAGGGCCCGCATCGGCGCCGCGTCGAGCCGGGTGCCGACGTACCAGACCGTGCCCCGCCCGTAGGCGTGCCGGGTGACCGCGGGCCGGCCGGCGAGGTCCCCGTCCGTGAAGCGGGCGAGCGCCTCGGCCCCTTCGAGGCCGATGGCCTCCGACCACAGATCCGCCCGCCCCGGCCAGTCGCCGCCGACCGTCACCGTCCGGCCCTCGTCCAGCGGCCAGAACTCCTCCACCCGCAGCCCCAGCAGCTCCCGCAGCGGCGCCGGACAGCCGCCGGGGTGCACCCGGTCGTGCGCATCGACGATTCCGGAGAAGAACGACACCAGCAGCTGACCGCCCTCGCGCACATAGGCGGTCAGCCGCTCGGCGTCGTCCGCGGTCAGCAAATACAGATTGGGCACCACCACCAGCCGGTAGCCGGACAGTTCGCGCTGCGGCGGGACCACGTCGCAGGCCACGCCCGCCTCGAACAGCGGCCGGTAATGATCCAGCGCGATCCGGGAGTGGTCCAGCGCGGTCGACGGCTTGGAGTCCAGCTCCAGCGCCCACCAGCTGTGCCAGTCCGCCAGCAGCGCCACTTCGGCCCACGACCGGGTCCCCTCGATGCCCGGCAGCGCGGCCAACTCCCGTCCCAGCTCGGACACTTCGCGGAAGATGCGGGTATCGGTCCCGCCGTGCGGCAGCATCGCCGAGTGGAACTTCTCCGCGCCGCCCAGTGACTGCCGCCACTGGAAGTACAGCACCGCGTCCGCGCCCTGGGCGACCGCCTGCCAGCTCCACAGCCGCATCGCGCCGGGCGGCTTGGGGCCGTTGCGGGGCCGCCAGTTGACCGCGCCGGGGGCCTGCTCCAGCAGCATCCAGGGCTGTCCGGAGCGCGCCGAGCGCATCAGGTCGAAGACATAGCCGGCCCTGATGTGGTCGTCGGGCGCATAGGGGTCCTGGTAGAAGTCCAGCGCCATCGTGTCCATGTGCGGTGCCCAGGCGAAGGCGTCGACCGGTTTGTGCTGCGGCATCAGATTGGTGGTGACCGGAATGCGGGGGGTGTGGCGCTCCAGCACCTCCTTCTCGGCCAGATAGCAGGCGCGCAGGGCCTCGTCGCCGAAGCGCAGATAGTCCAGCTGCTGTGCGGGGTTGGGGAAGGTGGGCGCGGTGCGGGGCGGCAGCACCTCGTCGAAGTCGCCGTACGTCTGTGACCAGAAGGCCGTCGACCAGGCGGCGTTGAGCGCGTCGACGTTCCCGTACCGTTCGCGCAGCCAGCGCCGGAAGTCCTCGGCCGACACCTCGCAGAAGCACTGGCGGGTGTGGCAGCCGTATTCGTTGCCGACGTGCCACATGGTGAGCGCCGGGTGGCCGGCGTAGCGGGTGGCGAGCTGTTGGACGAGGCGTACGGCATGGGCGCGGTAGACGGGGCTGGAGGGGCAGTAGTGCTGCCGGGCGCCGGGCCAGCGGCGCCGGCCGTCGGCGTCCTCGGGCAGGATCTCGGGGTGCGCGCGCGACAGCCACGGTGGCGGTGAGGCGGTCATGGTCGCCAGGCAGACGGCGATCCCGGCGCCCGCCAGCCCGTCCATGACGCGGTCGAACCAGCCGAAGTCCCAGGCCCCGGAGCGGGGTTCGACCTTGGCCCAGGAGAAGATCCCGGCCGTGACCATGGTGACATGGGCCGCCTTCATCAGCTTCAGATCCTCGGCCCACACCTCCTCGGGCCACTGCTCGGGGTTGTAGTCGCCGCCGAATCGGATGCCCATCGGACCCCCTGCGTCGAAGCTCGGGGCGGGCCCGCGGCCCCGCCCGCCCGGTTCACGAAGAGTTCTTGTACACGCTCCACCCGCCGTCGACGACGAGGCTCGCGCCCGTCACGAAGGACGCCTCGGCCGACAGCAGAAAGGCGATGACGGCGGCGACCTCCTCGGGCCGCCCCAGCCGCCGGGCCGCCGTCTCCGCGGCGCCGGCCTGCCGCTCCTCCTCGCCGATACCGTCCCAGGCGGCCGTCAGCACGGGACCCGGCAGCACGCTGTTGACCCGTACCTCCGGCCCGTATTCGACGGCCAGTTGACGCCCCAGACCGGTCAGCCCGGCCTTGGCCGCGGCGTACGCGGGCTGCCCCGGCAGCCCGATCAGCGCATGCACCGACGAGGTCAGCACCACCGCGCCGTCGCGCGCCCGCAGATCCTCCAGCGCGGCGCGTACGCCGAGGAACGAGCCGGTCAGATTGACCGCGAGCTGCCGGTCCCAGTCCGTGAGCGGGGTGCGGTCGGCGGCTGCCGCATACGGCAGGAAGGCGTTGCTGACCAGCCCGTCCACCGGGCCGTAGCGCCGCCGCGCCGACTCGACGGCCCGCCGCCAGTCGTCCTCGCCCGTCACATCGCAGTGCTCGTACGAGGCATGGCCGCCGGCCGCCCGGATGCGCCGCGCGGTGTGTTCGCCGCGCGCGTCGTCGATGTCCAGCAGGAGGACGCCGGCGCCCTCGGCCGCGAGCCGGTCGGCGGTCGCCGCCCCGATCCCGGCGGCCGCCCCGGTCACCAGGACCGTACGGCCCTCGAACCGCTTGCCGTACGGGCCGTACGGGCCGTGCGGGCCGTTCGCCGGGTGCGATGTGCGCTGCGGGCTCATGGCGCGATCCAAGCCCACGAGACGAGCGGCGGGCAAGGGGACGGGGGAGGAGAGGGGCGCGCGTCGATTCAGAGGGCGCGCGCTCTGCTTGCACGCCGTCAAATGCGGCGCACGGTGTTTCCCCGGCACGCGGTTTTCCGCATCCGTCGCCCGCGGGGGCAGCGGGGGCAGCGGGGGCCGTGGAGGCCGCGGACGCCCGTTGGGAAGGTGCCCCCTGATCCGAACGACCCGCCGGGATCAGGGATCAGGGGTCAGGGATCAGGGATCAGGGATTAGAAGTCAGGGATCAGGGATTACGGGACAGCCTTAGCCGGGAATGTTGTCGAACGGACCGGTCAGCCGCCGCAGCAGCCCCGCCAGTTCGCCGCGCTGCTGGCGGGAGAGCTCGGCCAGGATGGCGCGCTCCTGGATCAGCAGCCCGGCCAGCGACTGGTCGGCCTTGTCGCGGCCCTCGGCGGTCAGTCTGACCAGCACTCCGCGCCGGTCGCTGGGATCGGGCAGCCGCTCGACGAGGTCCTTCTTGGCGAGCCGGTCGATGCGGTTGGTCATCGTCCCCGAGGTGACCAGGGTCTGCGTCAGCAGCGCCCCGGGGGAGAGCTGGTAGGGCGCCCCGGCGCGCCGCAGCGCGGTGAGCACATCGAATTCCCAGGGCTCCAGGCCCACCTCGGAAAAGGCGATACGCCGGGCCCGGTCGAGGTGCCTGGCCAGTCTGGAGACGCGGCTGAGGACCTCAAGCGGTTCCACGTCGAGGTCCGGGCGCTCGCGGCGCCATGCTGCGACCAGTCGATCGACCTCGTCCTCCATGACGATCAGTGTAAAGGGTCTGTCGACATGAAGTCTCTTGACGTCGAGATATATTTGGCTGGACTATGGGGCATCGTCGGCGAGGGCTCGGTTTCCAGCCGAGACGGCCCGAATCAGACCGTGCCAGCCTTGAGTCAGCCCTGCAACGGCAAAGGGGTTTCGATCATGCATGACGCACCAACCTGGGATCCGCAGCAATACCTCCGCCACTCCGGGCACCGTACCCGCCCCTTCCACGACCTCCTCGCCCGGATACCCGAACTCCCCCGGCAGGGGCGCCCCGCCCGCATCGCCGACCTCGGCTGCGGTCCCGGAAACGTCACCGCCCAGCTCGCCGCCCGCTGGCCCGATGCGCACATCACCGGATACGACAACTCCCCGGAGATGCTCAAGGAGGCCGAGGCCCACGCCGGCCCCACCCCCGGCGGCGGCCACCTCGACTTCGGCCTCGCCGACGCCACCGACTGGGCGCCCGAGGAGAGCTACGACCTGATCGTCTCCAACGCGGCACTGCAGTGGGTCCCCAACCACCCGGACTCCTTCGCCCGTTGGACCGAGGCCCTCACCCCCGGCGGCACCTTCGCCTTCCAGGTCCCCGGCAACTTCACCTCACCCAGCCACGCCCTCCTCGGCGAACTGTGCGACGCCCCCCAATGGCGCGAACGGTTCACCACTCACGGCCGCCGCTTCGTCCATATCCTCCAGCCGGTGGACTACCTCGAACGCCTCGCCGACCTCGGCTGCGCCGTGGACGTATGGGAAACCACCTACGTCCAGCTCCTGGAGGGCGACGACCCCGTCCTCGACTGGGTCAAGGGCACCGCCCTGCGCCCCGTCCTGACCGCCTTGGAAAACGACCCGCCCGCCCGTGAGGCCTTCCTCGCCGAATACCGCGACGTCCTCCGCAAGGCCTACCCCGCCGGCCCCCACGGCACCGTCTTCCCCTTCCGCCGCATCTTCGCCGTCGCCCGGAAACCGATGGCCGGCTGACGCCCCGCACCCGGCTCCCCGCCGCGCTCCGACGCATCCCTTCCGGCCCCTTCCGGTCCCTCCGAACTCCTGCGATCCCCTCCGATCCCCTCCGAACTCCTCCGAACTCGTCCGAGGTGACTACGCCGTGATCACCGGCCTCGATCACATCCAGCTCGCCGCGCCCCCCGGCACTGAAGACGCCCTGCGCACCTACTACGCGGACCTCCTCGGCATGACGGAGGTCCCGAAGCCGCCGGCACTCGCGGCCCGCGATGGGGATACCTCCCGCTCAAGCGAAGCCTTGAGCGGGGGATGCTGGTTCGAGGCCGGTACGGCCCGGCTCCACCTGGGCATCGACCCGGACCACCACCCGTCGGCCAAGGCCCACCCCGGCATCCGCGTCCACGACATCGACGCCTTCGCCACCCGCCTGACCGCCGGGGGCGCCACCGTCACCTGGGACGACCGCCTGCCGGGCCACCGCCGCTTCTACTCCGCAGACCCGGCCGGGAACCGGCTGGAATTCCTGGAGGCGGTGGGGACGGTTACGGAATGGGATTCTTGTGGGTGAGTGTTCCGGGGAACAGCGCCAGGAATTCCTTGTCCTGGGGGACCAGCAAAGTCCCCCAGGAACCGTCGGCGAAGCCGAACTGGAACTCCTTTCGCCCGCCGGCGCGGTGACGCGTCCAGGCCAGCGCGGTACGGGAAAAGCAGGCCCCCGACTCGACCGCGCGGCCGGTCTGTGACCGGCGGACGTTCTGCACGTAGACGAATCGCAGACTGCATTCGGTGAGCGCGACAAAAATGATGACCCCGGTCTCCGCATGCGGCTGACCGGCCGCCAGCCACTGCCCCGCCAGGCTGTCCCAGGTGCCGAAGAAACGCCCGTTCTTCTTCTGCCGCTTCACCCGGGCCGCGGGGTCGCCGGTGGCCTTGACCGGCCCGGGTTTCGGGTCGGTGAGCGTCGCGGTGTCAAAAAGAAAGGAGAAAAAGCCGCGCCGCCCGTCTCCCGGCCTACCGTGCCCGACCAGCACCTTCGGCTGCCGGCCGGGCGGCACATCGGCATCGTCCTCCCGGCGGTCGGACATGGCCCGGCCGACCTCGAAGGCCCCCACGAGCCGCTCATTCACGGGCAACGCCGAGGCGACGCTTGTCATCAGGTCGGGCTGCATGGAGTGGCGCTTCCTTTCCGGGGGAGGAACGGTCCTCTTCCCTCAGCTGGGCGATGGTGCCACTGAGCGGCCGTCCCGGCCCCCAACGGCAGAGCTACGGGGTGGGGTCGCGCTCGCCGAGGGTGTGCGGGAAGAATTTCGCGCGTGCGTCCGCATCGGGGCCCATCAGCGTCCCCCACGAGCCGTCGGTGAAACCGAGTTGCACCTCGTCGGGGTTGGTGTGTGTGAGTCGGCTCCAGGAAAGGGTCTCCCGGCGGAAGGAAGCACCCAGTTCGATCGCCTCGTCCAGTTTCCCGTTCCAGCGGTTGTACTGCGCGTACACGAACTGGAAATGGCTGTCGGTGACGGCGACCGCGACGATGACGCCTGCCTTGGTCCGCGGCTGAGCGGCTGCCAGCCACTGGCCGGCCATGCTGTCCCAGCCGCCGAAGAACGCCTTCTTCCTCTTCTGGCTCTTCGCCCTCTTGACGGGATCGAGCGCCGCATCGGCCCCACTGGGCGACGGGACATCGGCGGTCAGGGTCCGGAAGAAGAAACCCCCGAGCTTTCCCAGGAAATCTCCTGAGCCGGACCGGGCATGGGTCAGCACCACGGGCCGTCGTTTGTCCGGCGTATCGCAGCGGTCCGCGCTGCTGGACGTCGAGCGTGACGTGGTGAACCCGTCCAGGTAGACCTGGCCCGCGGGCAGTACCGCGGCGATTTTCTGCTCCAGATCGGCCCGCAATGTTCTCAGCTCCTCTTATCCGAACAGGGAATCAGCCGGGGCGGAGGCACGAGTGCACGGCGCGGTCACCTCTGCGGTGAACCTGCCGGCTTCGGTGTCCGCAGAAGCGGTGAACGCATAACCTGCCGATTGCGCAGGCACATCGTCCCCGGCCCATACGCGGATGCGTTCGCCGGTGCTTTCCGTCTCCGTCTGCCATCCTCGCGACGCGAACGATGCGACTGCCCGCGGCAGCGCGCGCGAGAGATCGCCGGTCGTCACGCTGCCGATGTGCCAGCCGTGCCGTGCCGAGCAGGCGGACCGCAGGCCTTTGGCCCAGCACTGGGCACACGTCACGGAGGTGACCTGCCCGCCGCCCATGCTGCCGTGCAGCGCTACGGCATCCATCAACCGGCTGGAGTGCCAATACAGCGCCTGCTTCACTCCGTCCTCCGGCTCGACCGCGGTCGGGGCACTCTGCCGCATGGCCCGAGGTGACCAGTCGTCGTACTCATCAGGGGACTCCTTCCGGGGGAGATCACACCTGATTCATGACACTCGCCGGGAACCGGCTGGAATTCCTGGAGGCGGTGAAGCCGACCGGAACGCTTTCGCCTGGGCAGGGCCCTCGAGGAATGGTTACGGAATAGGTTCGTCAGGGGTCAAGCTCCCGGGAAAAGCTGCCAGGAAGGCGGCGGCCGCGGGGATCAGAAGTGTTCCCCATGAGCCGTCGGCGAAGCCGATTTGCACGTCGCCGCCACGCTGGCGACGGAGACGGGTCCAGGCGATGCTGTCACGGCGGAAACAGGGTCCCATTTCATGGGCATCGCCGATTTTTACTCCCCAGCGGCGATTTTGCCAGTAAATAAACCGCACATTCCGTTCAGTGACCGCAATCGCTGTCACCACGCCGCCCGTGCAGAGCGGCTGCGAGGCTGCCATCAATTTCCCTGCGAGGCTGTCCCAGGTGCCGAAGAAGCGGCTGTTCCGTTTCTGTGAGGTCACTCGGTGCGTAGGGTCGTCGCTACCCGTCCCGGGACTCGGGAGATCGTTGATCGCAACCTTGAGAACGAAGGGAATGAAGGAAAAGGCCCGTGCCCAACCGTCCCCCGGCATGCGGTGCCCGACCAGCACTCTTGGCCGTACGGCCTTCGGCGCGTCACCGCCTCCGTCTTCGTTGTGGTTCACATGAACGACGCTGAAAACTTCCGCCGCACGCTCTTCGCTGGGCAATACCGCGCGCACGCGATCTGCAATGTCATAGCGTTTCATTTGTTCCCCTCGGATTCATCCGAAAGCGGATTCGCTCGTGGAGGTATGGATGGAACGGGTACAAGGAGACGCTACTTCGGCAGTAATCCGGCTCGCGTCCTCGGATATGGTAAGGGTGAACGAAAAGCCTGTCCGTACGCCCCCTTCGCGTACTTCCCAGCTATGCACGGAATTACCCGATTCGGGGAGCTCCGATTCCCATCCGATGGCGGCGGAGAAATTAGCCACCCGGGACAACACGCCGGAAAGATCGACTGAGGCGAGAGCATTCATATGCCAGTTATGTGTGGCGTAACAAGGGGTCCGCAACCCCCTTTCCCGGCAACCCTGACAGGTGATGGGGCTGACTTTCTCCCCACCGCTCATGCGTCCTCGTATGGCCATGGAGTCGAGCAGCCTACTGGAATGCCAATAAAGCTCCTTTTTGACTGCTTCATCCGCTTCCAGGGTGACGGGCGCGGCCTGCCGCATGGCACGGTAGTCCGCAATCTCCTGGTCCGTGCCCCAGTCGATGGTATTGAGGACTTCATGGAAGAGTTCGGCATGCAGTCCCCAGTCCGCACCCGCCGGGGAGCTGAGCTCGAAAATCAACATTTCGCTGGTGCCGGGCAGCGGGATGTACGACTGGATATGCGACTGCTGAACGGCCGATTCGTGGCCTGACGCCGACCAGTCCGCATCGATGACGAACGCGGCCCCGCCCTCACGAATGAGGGCGGGGCCACACGTCAACTCCACGGCTTGACAGTCGTCGTCCGGAAACTTCCGTTCAAGAGCCTCCCGCGTGGTACGCAGCAGCTCCGGGTCGTCCTCGCTGTCGTGCCGCACCTGGCTGACGACGATGGTCGAAAGGCTCGGCCGTCCCTCTACGTCGAGCAGGCAGAGACCGGCGTAGATGACGTCTGCCTCCGCCATCGGTTCCAGCTGCGCCGAGAGCCCCAGGGCAAAGCGGTACTGGAATTCCGCGGGGTGCTCCGGGAGGATCTCGGTGACCAGCGCATACAACTGCTCCGCCGCGGCCTCATCATCCGCGGCCGCCACGGGGATCTCGTGGACGAACGGTGGCATGATCCAGCCGATGTTCAACTTGGACGGCCGCCGGGCTGCAGATGCGACTGTCGCCCCGTCTCCGGCGCTGTTCAGCAAGATTCTGGCTCCTTAGCCATTCAGGTGGTCGGCAGATCACGAGGTGCGCGGGCCATGACTAGTCGTCATGGCCGTCGAAATGATTGGACACCTCTTTTGTGGCGCCATGAATGAAGGAGCCCGCCTTGATGGGCAGCTGAATTCCAGCCTCGATCTTGTGCGGGACCTTGCCCTCCGGGAAATTGAACTTCTTGTTCAACATCCAATTGATCCCTTTCTGCGAAAGGGGAGACCGCACGCCTTCGGCGACTTTTTCGCTGAGCCGCACCCCTTCGGCCGCGACTTCTGCCCCACGCGCAGCCTTGATCCCCGCTATCGCGGTTTTTGCGACGCCGCCCACCCCAGGAATAACCCCGAGAGCATCGAGCCCGATCTTCCAGCCGGGCGTTCCGTTGCCCCGGGCGTTCCCCATCCAGTGCCCTGCCATCGCGCCGGCGGCGCACACGGCAGAAGCGCCGGCGAGCACCCCGCCGGCCACCGTTCCCACGACCGGGATGAGTTCGCACGCCAGCGCCGCGGCCGCCAGGCCCGCCGAGATCGTCGACAGCAGGTCCGCGTGCTCCACCAGCCAGTCCTTGAACCCCCGCCATGCACTCTTCAGGCCATCCACCGCACGGTTCCACCAGTGGATGTCCGGCGGGTGGTTCTCCGAAGCCTTCAAGATCGCGCGTTCGGCCTCGCCGGCCCGGTCTTTCCACTGGGCATGGATCCGCTCGGCCTCGCGGATGAGGTCCTCGAGCTTGTCCTTGGAGTGGTCGGCCTTGTCCTTGGCCGCGTCCAGATCGTCGTCCATCCGCTGGGCGTCCGCCGGCTGCATCGGCCGGCCGAAGTACGGTTTGTACTTCTCGAACACGTCGTTGTAGTGGTCGAGGTCGGACTCCGCCTGCTTGCGGGCCGTCGCGGCCTCCGCCTCGACCTTTCCGGCCTTGTCCTGGAATCCCTGCAAATGGCCGTGCCAGCCGCGCAGCGCCTTGGCGCAGTCGTGCATCGACTCGCTGCCCTGCTTGAGGTATTCGGGAAGTTCGCCGAGCTTCTTCGCGAAGTTCTGTGCGGCCTCGCCCTCCCAGGCGCCATCGCTCTTGCCGACCGCCTTGAGCAGATGATCCAGCTCGTCCAGCTCGTCGCCCACGGACTTCACATCCGAGGAGAGTGCCTGGATGGCGTGCAGATCGCCCTTGGCCGGATTGAACCCGACGCCGGGCCAGGCCGAATCGTCGTCGATGAACATGCTGCGCCAGGACACGCGTATCCCCCTGTTGCCGATCGCTTCTCGGGCCGGTCGGTTACTTCTTGCCGAGCATCTTGGCGTTTTCCTCTTCGCCTGCCTTATAGGCATCCAGCGTCGTCTTCAGTTTCTCGTGAATGTCCTTGGCGGCATCCGCGATCCGCTTGATCCCGTCACCCCATTGACCCTGGAATTCGTCACAGGCGTCGTCGAGGCCTTCGGTGCCCAGGGCTTTCGGGCCCACTTTGTTCAGGCGATGCTGGGCGTCCCGCATGCGATCGTCGGCATTCGAGAGCTTGTCGAGCATCCCCTGCACACGCTCGACATCGATGGTGAAGTCTGTCGCCACGGTGCGATTCCCCCGCCGCTCGGCTATTTCCTGGATGCGGCGATCCCGGATCGGCGCATCCGCTCACCGTACCGTGATCGCCCGATGGAGCGGAAACGCAGAGGTAAAGGGGGGAGCAATGCGAAGCGAGGTGAGATGGCGAAAGTGCATCAAAGGAATGAGGAAGTCGGCATGAGGTATGCCGGAAATATCACCACATGCTTCGGACGTCCGCATGATGGTTGCATGGCGCCGCTCCACGAAAAGGAGAGCGGCGCCCGGCCCCGGCGCTACGTGCCGTACAGCGCGGCCTGCGCATAGATGAGGTTCACATTCAGCGGGCCGGTGGCGGCGCGGTACATGACGACGGCCGATCAGTCTGTCAGACGGCGATCATCAAGTGGGTCGCCAGGGAGACACCGCCGTTGAGGTACCGCTGTTGAGGCACTGCTGTTGAGGTACCGCTGTTGAGGCGCCGCCACTCCCGCGACCGACCCTCAGTTCTTGCGATGCCCTATCAACCGCGGCCTGGCCTCCAGATTGCCCAGTCCGTGCCAGGCCAGATTCACCAGATGGGCCGCCACCTCGGCCTTCTTCGGCTTGCGGGTGTCCACCCACCACTGGCCGGTCAGCGCGACCATGCCCACCAGGGCCTGCGCATAGAGCGGGGCCAGTTTCGGGTCGAAGCCGCGGGCCTTGAATTCCAGGCCCAGGATGTCCTCGACCTGGGTGGCGATATCGCTGATGAGGGAGGCGAAGGTGCCCGTCGACTGGGCCACGGGGGAATCGCGGACCAGGATGCGGAAACCGTCGGTGAAGGTCTCGATGTAGTCGAGCAGCGCGAACGCCGCCTGTTCGAGGAGTTCGCGGGGGTGGCCCGCGGTCAGCGCACCGGTCACCATGTCCAGCAGCTGCCGCATCTCGCGGTCCACGACGACCGCGTACAGGCCCTCCTTGCCGCCGAAGTGCTCGTAGACCACCGGCTTGGACACCCCGGCCTTCGCCGCGATCTCCTCCACCGACGTGCCCTCGTAGCCCCGCTCGGCAAAGAGAGTGCGACCGATGTCCAGCAGCTGCTCCCGGCGCTCCGCACCCGTCATCCGGACCCTGCGGGCCCGCCGCGTGCCCGCGGCCGGGGAGGGCTTGCCCTTGCTGTTGCTCGCGCTGCTGTTGTCGATCGCCACCCGTCAATCATGCCTTCCCCGCCTACCGCCGGGAGCTACCCCCGGCGACCGGCTCCGCGCGTCGGGCATCGATGCGGGATGCGTCCGGCCACCGGACGTCATACGCCCAGCCCGCCTTCTCGAACCAACGGATCAACCGGGCGCTGGAATCCAGCTGCCCCTTCATCACACCGTGCCGGGCGGAGGTCGGGTCCGCGTGGTGCAGGTTGTGCCAGGACTCCCCGCAGGACAGGACCGCCAGCCACCACACATTGCCCGAGCGGTCACGGGACTTGAAGGGGCGCTTGCCCACCGCATGACAGATGGAGTTGATCGACCACGTCACGTGATGCAGCAGCGCCACACGGACCAGGGAGCCCCAGAAGAAGGCGGTCAGCGCACCCTGCCACGACCATGTCACCAGACCGCCCACCAGCGGCGGGACCATCAAAGACACCGTCGTCCACAGCACGAACTGGCGGGAGACCGTACGGAGCGCCTCGTCCTTGACCAGATCCGGTGCGTACTTCTGCTGCGACGTCTGCTCCTCGTCGAACATCCAGCCGATGTGCGCCCACCACAGGCCCTTCATCAAGGCCGGCACCGTCTCGCCGAAGCGCCACGGGGAGTGCGGGTCGCCCTCGGCGTCGGAGAACCTGTGGTGCTTGCGGTGATCCGCCACCCAGCGCACCAGCGGTCCCTCGACGGCCAGCGACCCCATGATCGCGAGCGCGATCCGCAACGGCCGCTTCGCCTTGAACGAACCATGCGTGAAGTAGCGGTGGAAGCCGATCGTGATGCCGTGGCAGCCGATGTAGTACATCGCCACCATCAGCCCCAGATCCAGCCAGCTCACCCCCCAGCCCCAGGCCAGCGGGACCGCGGCGACCAGCGCCACGAACGGGACGGTGATGAAGAGCAGGAGCGTGATCTGTTCGAGCGACCGGCGCTGCTCGCCGCCCAGCGTCGCGGACGACCCCGGCGCGCCGGCGGCGGCACCGGCGGACGAATCAGCAGGAATCGGTCGATCTTCTACGGCTTCAGGACCAGCGGTCATGGTGTCCCTCGTCGGGGGGCTCGGGGGCACGGCTACGGCTACGGAACCGTAACCTACGGTCTCGTAAGTATGGCAGTGCCGCCACCACGGGCAAGGCCGTGACAGGCGCCACACCCGCCACCTGCGACGCAGATGCCCACCCTGCGGACGGTGTGATCCGCCGATGCTGGGCAGACCTATCCTGGGGAACGTCGGACAGCGCGGTCCGCAACCCGCCCGCATCAGACCTGCCCACCCGTCGCCCGCCGCCACCCCCCTATGAGCCGCGTGCGACGCCCCTGATCGCTGCAAGGAGCCGCACCTGTGAGCCGTGCCGACAACACTCCAGCCGAGATCGCGTCCATCGAGAGCCTCGACCCCGGCCCGAGCGACAACATCGCCCTGCGCGCCGACATCCGCCGCCTCGGCGACCTCCTCGGCGAAACCCTCGTCCGCCAGGAAGGCCCGGAACTCCTCGACCTCGTCGAGCGGGTCCGCGCCCTGACCCGCTCGGACGGCGAGGCCGCGGCCCGGCTCCTGGGCGACACCGACCTGGCCACCGCCGCCAAGCTGGTGCGCGCCTTCTCCACGTACTTCCACCTCGCGAACGTCGCCGAGCAGGTCCACCGAGGCCGTGAGCTGGGCGCCAAGCGCGCCGCCGAGGGCGGCATCCTCGCCCGCACCGCCGACATGCTCAAGGACGCCGACCCCGAGCACCTGAAGGCGACCGCCCGCAACCTCGGCGTGCGCCCCGTCTTCACCGCGCACCCCACCGAGGCCGCCCGTCGCTCCGTCCTCACCAAGCTCCGCAAGGTCGCCGAGCTGCTGGAGACCGCCGACGGCAGCGAGCGCCGCCGCGCCGACCTGCGGCTGGCCGAGAACATCGACCTCATCTGGCAGACCGATGAGCTGCGCGTCGCCCGCCCGGAGCCCACCGACGAGGCCCGCAACGCCATCTACTACCTCGACGAGCTGGGGCGCGGTGCCGTCGGCGACGTCCTCGAAGACCTCGCCGCCGAGCTGGAGCGCGCCGGCACCGAGCTGCCCGCCGGCACCCGCCCGCTCACCTTCGGCACCTGGATCGGCGGCGACCGCGACGGCAACCCCAACGTCACCCCCCAGGTCACCTGGGACGTCCTGCTCCTCCAGCACGAGCACGGCATCACCGACGCCCTGGAACACATCGACGAGCTGCGCGGCGCCCTGTCCAACTCCATCCGCAACTGCGGCGCCACCGACGAGCTGCTGGCATCCCTCCAGCACGACCTGGACCTCCTCCCGGAGATCAGCCCCCGCTACAAGCGGCTGAACAGCGAGGAGCCCTACCGGCTCAAGGCGACCTGCATCCGGCAGAAGCTCGTCAACACCCGCGACCGCCTCGCCGGCGACACCCCCCACGTCCCCGGCCGCGACTACCTCGGCACCACGGAACTCCTCGACGACCTCGCCCTCATCCAGACCTCGCTGCGCGCCCACCGCGGCGGCCTGGTCGCCGACGGCCGCCTGGAGCGCACCCTGCGCACCATCGCCGCCTTCGGCCTGCAGCTCGCCACCATGGACGTCCGCGAGCACGCCGACGCCCACCACCACGCGCTCGGCCAGCTCTTCGACCGCCTCGGCGAGGAATCCTGGCGCTACGTGGACATGCCGCGCGACTACCGCCGCAAGCTCCTCGCCAAGGAACTGCGCTCCCGCCGCCCGCTGGCCCCCACCCCGGCCCCCCTCGACGAGGCCGGCGCCAAGACCCTCGGCGTCTTCCGCACCGTCCTCAAGGCCAAGGAGACCTTCGGCCCCGAGGTCGTCGAGTCCTACATCATCTCCATGTGCCAGGGCTCGGACGACGTCTTCGCGGCCACCGTCCTCGCCCGCGAGGCCGGCCTGATCGACCTGCACGCCGGCTGGGCCAAGATCGGCATCGTGCCGCTGCTGGAGACCACCGACGAGCTGAAGATCGCCGACCAGCTGCTCGACGAGATGCTCGCCGACCCCTCCTACCGACGCCTGGTCGCCCTGCGCGGCGACGTCCAGGAAGTCATGCTCGGCTACTCCGACTCCTCCAAGTTCGGCGGCATCACCACCTCCCAGTGGGAGATCCACCGCGCCCAGCGCCTGCTGCGCGACGTCGCCCACCGGCACGGCGTACGGCTGCGCCTCTTCCACGGCCGCGGCGGCACCGTCGGCCGCGGCGGCGGCCCCTCCCACGACGCGATCCTCGCCCAGCCCTACGGCACCCTCGAAGGTGAGATCAAGGTCACCGAGCAGGGCGAGGTCATCTCCGACAAGTACCTGGTGCCGTCACTGGCCCGGGAAAACCTGGAACTGACGGTCGCCGCCACCCTCCAGGCCTCCGCCCTGCACACCGCCCCCCGGCAGTCCGACGAAGCCCTCGCCCGCTGGGACGCCACCATGGAAACCGTCTCCGAGGCGGCCCACGGCTCCTACCGCCGGCTCGTCGAGGACCCCGACCTGCCCGCGTACTTTTTCGCCGCCACCCCCGTCGACCAGCTCGCCGAACTCCACCTCGGCTCGCGCCCCTCCCGCCGCCCCGACTCCGGCGCCGGCCTCGACGGACTGCGCGCCATCCCCTGGGTCTTCGGCTGGACCCAGTCCCGCCAGATCGTCCCCGGCTGGTACGGCGTCGGCACCGGCCTCAAGGCCGCCCGGGAAGCCGGACTCGACAGCGTCCTGGACGAGATGCACGAGCACTGGCACTTCTTCCGCAACTTCCTGTCCAACGTCACCATGACGCTGGCCAAGACCGACCTGCGGATCGCCCAGCACTACGTCGACACCCTCGTGCCCGACAAGCTCAAGCACGTCTTCGACCACATCAAGGCCGAACACGAACTCACCGTCGCCGAGGTCCTGCGGGTCACCGGGGAGAGCGCACTCCTCGACTCCAACCCGGTCCTCAAGCAGACCTTCCACATCCGCGACGCCTACCTCGACCCGATCTCCTACCTCCAGGTCTCGCTGCTGGACCGCCAGCGCACCGCCGCCGAGCGCGGCGAGGAGCCCGACCCCGTCCTCGCCCGCGCCCTGCTGCTCACCGTCAACGGTGTCGCCGCCGGACTGCGCAACACCGGCTGACGCACCCCCGCACACGGCGGCGGCCCGTCCCCTCCCACCGGAGAGGACGGGCCGCCGCCGTATCTGCCCGGCAAAGCCCTATTGCCCTACGAGCCCTACTGCCCTACAGGCCTGCAAAGTCCTGCCGCGCCCTACAGCGCAGTGAACGCCGCGCCCAGCAACACCGCCCCCAGCAACCCCATCACCCACGCCGTACGCCGCAGCCGCATCCCCCCGGCCACCACCAGCGCCGCCAGCAGCAACGACCCCGCGAACGGCACCCACGCATGCAAGATCCCGGCCGCCCCCGTCCGCACCGCCTGCGTCGTACCCGGCTCGACCGTCACCTCGACCCGCGCGCCCTTGACCGTGTCCGGCGCCGCCGCCTGCGCAATCGTCACCGTCGACCGAGGCCGGCCATCGCCCCCCGTCGGCACATACGACCCGGTGCACCGCTCACCCTCACACGCCGACACCGTCATCATCCCGCGCTCCCGCGCCTTGACGAGCATCGCGTACTGCGCCGTGTGCCATGACGTCCACACCCCCGCCACCAGCAGGAGCAACGCCAGCAGACCCATCAGCCCGGACCGGGCGAGAAGCAACGCCCCATAGGCGCTCTCACCGACCCGCCGGGAACGACTACGTCTGACCGAACCGGTGCGCGTACTGCTTCTGGGCATGGCGGCGATCCTTGGCCATAACCCGCACCCGGTCAACCTCGGACAACGGTTCGTCAGAGCCTGACCCCCGCTGTCCCATTCAGGAGTTGTACGTACTCTGCGCCCGTTCCAAACCGTCCACGATCAGCGTCTCCACCGCATCCGCCGCACGATCCACAAAGTAATCCAGCTCACGCCGCTCCGCCGAAGAAAAATCCTTCAGCACAAAGTCCGCCACCTGCATACGACCCGGCGGACGACCGATCCCGAACCGCACCCGGTGATACTCCGCACCCAGCGACTTCGTGATCGACTTCAAACCGTTGTGGCCGTTGTCGCCACCACCCAGCTTCAGCCGCAACGCACCGTAATCGATATCCAACTCATCATGAATCGCCACGATGTTGCCGACCGGCACCTTGTAAAAATCCCGCAACGCCGTCGTCGGCCCACCCGACAGATTCATGAAAGACAACGGCTTCGCCACCACCACACGGCGACTCGACGGACCCGGCGCACCACAACGCCCCTCCACCACCTGCGCCCGCGCCTTGTGCGCCTTGAAACGGCCCCCCATCCGCTCCGCCAGCAAATCCGCCACCATGAACCCCACATTGTGGCGATTACGCGCATACTCCGGGCCCGGATTACCCAGCCCCACCACCAGCCACGGATCAGCGTCCGCCATCTCAGCCACTCCCACATCCGCCGGCAACACCCCGCCGGCCCCGACCGCAACTGCCCAGGAAACAGGCCAACCGCCACCCCGCACCCAACGGCGCGCGGCAGCGGCTGGACAACTCGCCGAGAACCCGCCTCAGCGAAAAACGACTCAGGCCTCGGCGCCCGCTTCGCCCTCACCCTCGGCGGCCTCCTCGGCCTGCGCCTCGGCCTGCGCCGCGACAACCTGCAGCACGACCGCGTCGTCCTCGACGGACAGCGACGAACCCGACGGCAGGGCAATGTCCTTGGCCAGCACCGAAGAGCCCGCCTCCAGGCCCGCGACGGACACCGTGACCGACTCCGGAATGTGAGTGGCCTCGGCCTCGATCGGCAGCGCGTTCAGCACGTGCTCCAGGACGTGCTGGCCCGGGGCCAGGTCACCCTCGACGTGGATCGGGATCTCGACGGAGACCTTCTCGCCCTTCTTCACGGCCAGGAAGTCCACGTGCACCAGGAACTGGCGGATCGCCTCACGCTGCACGGCCTTGGGAATGACCAGCTCGCTCTTGCCGTCGAAGTCCAGACGGATCAGGGCGTTCGGCGTCTTCAGCGCCATCATCAGCGCGTGGTTGTGGATCGCCACGTGCTGCGGCTCGGCACCGTGACCGTAAATCACCGCGGGAACCAGGTCGGCACGGCGCGCACGACGGGCAGCACCCTTACCGAAGTCGGTACGAACCTGGGCGGCGAGCTTGATCTCGGCCATAACAGCACTCCTCGTATCGCAGAAAACCTCTGACGGGCGTCACCCGGCCCACGACAGACCTGCTACGAAGAGCGCGTCGATAACGGACAGCCACCACAAAAGGGCGGCCTCCCTCGCCGAGCAACTCGATGAGTCTACCCGGCCGGAAGGCCGCCCCAAAGTCGATCAGCGCCGGACTACCTCACACACCGCAACGGCCCGCCCGGCACCCCTCGCTCACTGCTCGGCTCACTGCTCCTCGAAGAGACTCGTCACCGAGCCGTCCTCGAACACCTCACGGAGCGCGCGCGCGATCGTCGGCGCCATCGACAGCACCGTGATCTTGTCCAGCTCCAGCTCCGAAGGCGTCGGCAGCGTATTCGTGAACACGAACTCACTCACCTTCGAATTCTTCAGCCGGTCCGCCGCCGGACCCGACAGCACACCATGCGTCGCCGTCACGATCACATCCGACGCACCATTCGCGAACAGCGCATCCGCCGCCGCACAGATCGTGCCACCGGTGTCGATCATGTCGTCGACCAGGACACACACCCGGTCCTTCACATCACCGACGACCTCGTGCACGGTGACCTGATTCGCCACGTCCTTGTCACGCCGCTTGTGGACGATCGCCAGCGGCGCACCCAGACGGTCACACCAACGGTCCGCCACCCGCACCCGGCCGGCGTCCGGCGACACCACCGTCAGCTTGTCGCGGTCCACCTTCGCGCCCACATAGTCCGCAAGGACCGGCAGCGCAAAAAGATGATCCACCGGACCGTCGAAGAAGCCCATGATCTGATCCGTGTGCAGATCAACGGTCACCACACGGTGCGCACCCGCGGTCTTCATCAAATCCGCGATCAGCCGCGCCGAAATCGGCTCACGACCACGGTGCTTCTTGTCCTGACGCGCATAACCGTAGAACGGCACCACCACCGTGATGCTCCGCGCCGACGCACGCTTCAGCGCATCGATCATGATGAGCTGCTCCATGATCCACTTATTGATCGGAGCCGTGTGGCTCTGAATCAAAAAGCAATCCGCGCCACGCGCCGACTCCTGATAGCGGACATAGATCTCACCATTGGCGAAGTCGAAAGCCTTCGTCGGGACCAGGCCCACACCCAGCTGATGCGCGACCTCCTCCGCCAGCTCGGGGTGGGCGCGGCCGGAGAAGAGCATGAGCTTCTTCTCGCCGGTCGTCTTGATCCCGGTCACAGCAAATCTCCTCGAATCACAGTTTGCGTGCGTTCATCACGGTACGCCCCGCACGGCGCACCCCCTGCACGGTCACCGCTCGCCCTCGGAATCCTGACGAGCGGCCGAAGCCGCCTGCGCGGCGGCGCTTCCTGGCCGCTTACGCGCGACCCAACCCTCGATATTCCGCTGCTGGCCACGCGCGACCGCCAGCGAACCCGGGGGCACATCCTTGGTGATGACCGAGCCGGCCGCCGTATAAGCGCCGTCCCCGACCGTGACCGGAGCCACAAACATGTTGTCCGACCCCGTCTTGCAATGCGACCCGACCGTCGTGTGGTGCTTCGCCTCACCGTCGTAGTTCACAAAGACGCTCGCCGCACCGATATTGGTGAACTCACCGATCGTCGCATCCCCCACATACGAAAGGTGCGGCACCTTCGTGCCCTCGCCGATCGACGCGTTCTTCATCTCCACGTACGTACCGGCCTTCGCCTTCGGACCGAGATCCGTACCCGGCCGCAGATACGCATAAGGGCCGACACTCGCACCCTCGCCGATACGCGCACCCTCGGCCACCGTGAACGACACCACCGCGCCCGCACCCACCGACGTGTCCGACAACCGCGAATGCGGACCCACCTCGGCGCCCATGGCGACATGCGTCACACCGCACAGCTCCGTACCCGGGTGAACCGTCGCATCCGGCTCGAACGTGACCGACACCTCCACCCACGTCGACGCCGGATCGACCACCGTCACACCGGCCAGCATCGCCCGCTCCAGCAGCCGGTCGTTCAGCAGCCGGCGCGCCTGCGCCAGCTGCACACGGTTGTTGATCCCCAGAATCTCCCGGTGATCGGCGGACACCGCCGCACCGACCCGGTGCCCGGCCTCCCGCACGATCCCCAGCACATCGGTGAGGTACTCCTCACCCTGGCTGTTGTCCGTACGCAGCTTGCCGAGCGCATCCACCAGCAGCCGGGCGTCAAAGGCGAAGACCCCCGAGTTGATCTCACGGATCGCCCGCTGGGCGGCCGAGGCGTCCTTGTGCTCGACGATCGCGGTCACCGCGCCGGTGCCCGCCTCGCGCACGATACGGCCGTAGCCGGTGGAGTCCGGGACCTCGGCGGACAGGACGGTCACGGCATTGCCGTCCGCCGCATGCGTGTCACCGAGCAGCCGGAGGGTCTCGCCGGTCAGCAGCGGGGTGTCACCGCAGACGACGATCACGGTGCCGTCGAGGGCGACACCGCTGTTGCTCAGTTCGTCCAGGGCCGTACGGACCGCATGGCCGGTGCCCTTCTGCTCGTGCTGCACGGCGGTGCGCACGGCGGGGTCGGCCTCGGAGAGATGCGCCTGCACCTGCTCACGGGCATGGCCGACGACCACGACGAGATGCTCGGGATCCAGCTCTCGGGAGGCGGCGACGACATGTCCGACGAGGGAGCGGCCGCAGAGGGAGTGCAGGACCTTCGGGGTCGCCGACTTCATGCGGGTGCCCTCACCCGCTGCGAGAACGACGACGGCTGCCGGGCGGTTGGCGCTCACGGGGATGCCCTTCGGCTTCTTGGCTACTTCGGGTGGTGGTCACCCGAAGGATACCGGTGCGTATAGCAGCCGAAACGCGGGCGGGTCCTGACTCGGCGGTCAGGACCCGGAATCTGCTCGTTGGATGTGGGCTCCCCCGAGAGGACTCGAACCTCTAATGGTCGGACCAAAACCGACAGTGTTGCCCATTACACCACGGGGGATGATAAAGAGGATCAAACCGGACATTCCGTCAGGCTGATCGCTCAGCACCCAACACTATGCCGTACCACCAGCCTTCGATGCGACGGTATAGCTCCGCGCTTTGCGAAACGCGGATCATGAGGCAGCCGTGGTAGTCCTCCCCGACGTTCTTGCGGACGGTCTTCGGGTTGTGTTTCTTGAGTGTTGTCTTGCCGAAGGCCGACTGGTCGGCGCCCGTGAGATCGGCCCAGAACTGCTCCGCAGCCCTTACGTCGGCGGACTCATGGATGTGTACATGGAATCGCAGCCGCTCATCGCTCACGCCCAGCAGGCGAAGCCATGTGAGGTAGACCCGGATCATGTCGGGGTCGCTGTTGATGAACATGGCGCGTTCGCTGAGGCGGTACGGCTTGCTCTTGCTGCCCTCTGACCAGTACAGGCCGACGCCGATCAGAAAGAGTTCCCGGTCGGTGAGCTCACCGACCTCAGTCGTCGCGGCCTGCTTCGTCCGCCGCCGCTCCTCGTCGCGCCGCTTGAGCGTGGCCTCCCAGCCGCGCCGGGCGATGGCCGAGGCCTCTTCGGGGGTCCGGGGCGGCGGTTTCGGCAGGTCCCGTACCCACAGGGAGATCGAGCTCTTCGAGCAGCCCAGTTCGAGCTGGATCCGGTCGTAGGTCATGCCCTGCCGGCGCAGTGCGCGGGCCCGCTCGCGCAGATCGTCCTTGGCGTTCGGGCGGCGGGTCCGGTCGGGGGTGGGGATGCCTTCGAGGAGGCGGTTGAGGATGTCGTTGTTGTGGACGTGCAGGCGGTCGCGGATCTGGCGGCGGCTGAGGCCGGCGCGGCGCAGGGCGACGGCCTGCGGGCGTAACGCCTCGTAGTCGGGGTGGTCCCGATGGGTGTTCGGCATGGGAACAGAGTGCCGCGTTCAGGTGTGCCGAAGGGGCGAAAATGTGGGCGATTCAACAGTTCGAGGGATAACCGCTGGTAAGGGCTGGTAATGGGCCTGGCCGGTGGCTGATAACGGGGCGGGGGATCGGGGGCGGGCGCCCGTAGGCTGGTCGGTATGACCGCGACGGGGGCAAGTGAAGGTGTGGGCGCGCGGGGTGCGCCGGTGGAGGGGCCGTGGTGGTGGGCCCGGCGGCGGAGTGCCGTGCTGGATGTGTTTCTGGCGCTGGCTTCCACGGTGGAGTGCGCGTGGGAGGGCTCCCTTTTCGCGCACGAGGCGCAGCTTCCCGGGTTGCTGGGGGTGCTGCTCGGCCTGCTGGCGGGTCCGGTGCTGTTGGTGCGCCGGCGGTGGCCCGTGGCGGTGGTGCTGGTCTCGATCGCGGTGATGCCCGCGGAGATGGGCGGGCTGCTGAGTGTGGTGGGGCTGTACACGCTCGCCGCGTCGGAGGTGCCGCGCCGGATCACGTCGTTGCTGGCGGGGATGACTGTGGTGGGGACGTTGGTGACGACGTTCCTGAGCTTGCGGCAGGACGTGGCGACGCAGCGGGACTTCCATCCGCCGATGTGGTTCGTACCGCTGATGGCGCTTGCGGTGGGGCTGGTGCTGACAGCGCCGCCGGTGCTGTGGGGGCTGTACATCGGGGCCCGGCGGCGGCTGGTGGAGAGTCTGCGGGAACGGGCGGACGGGCTGGAGCGGGAGCTGTCGCTGCTGGCGGACCGGGCCGAGGAGCGGGCCGAGTGGGCCCGTAACGAGGAGCGGACCCGGATTGCGCGGGAGATGCACGATGTGGTCGCGCACCGGGTGAGTCTGATGGTGGTGCATGCGGCCGCGCTGCAGGCGGTGGCGTTGAAGGACCCGGAGAAGGCGTCGAAGAACGCGGGGCTGGTGGGCGACATGGGGCGCCAGGCGCTGACGGAGTTGCGGGAGATGCTGGGGGTGCTGCGTACGGCGGAGGGGGCGGCGGGGCGTGGTGCCGTGGCGTCGGGTGCGCCGGAGCGGCTGGCGGCGGTGGCTTCCCGGGCGGGGGCGAAGGCGACGGTGCAGGCGCGGTCTTCAAAGCCGTCGGCGCAGGGGGGTGCGGCGGTGTCCTCGTCGGCCGGCGGTTCCGCCGCGGGGGCGGTGTCGTCGGTGTCCGGAGTGGGGGAGGCGGATGCCGAGGGGCCGTGTCTGACGGAGTTGGCGGATCTGGTGGGGCAGTCCCGGGCGGCCGGGATGGTGGTCGAGTTGATGGTGGACGGGGCCGTCGAGGGGGAGGCGGCCGGTGCCGGGCGCCGGTATGCGGCGCGGGTGGAGCGGACCGTGTACCGCGTGGTCCAGGAAGCGCTCACGAATGTGCACAAGCATGCGCCGGGTGCGCGGGCGCGGGTGCGGCTGGCGCACCGGGACGGCGAGCTGGCCGTCCAGGTGGAGAACGGGCCCTGTGAGGGCGGTGCGGCCGATGCGGGGCTGCCGAGCGGTGGCAATGGCCTGGTGGGGATGCGGGAGCGGGTGACGGCGCTGGGGGGTGTGTTCGTCTCGGGCCCGACGGAGGCCGGGGGTTTCCGGGTCTCGGCGGTGGTGCCGGCGCCCCGGGCGGCGGCCGGCTGAGGCGGCGGCTGAGGCGGCCGTGGCGCGGCTGCCCCGTGTGACCACGCGGACCACGGCTGTCAGTACACCTTCATCAAGCTCACCACACGCCTGATGCGGGCAGAAATTGCAGCGTCCATGGGGTCGGTGGGCGATTCGTACGACAACGCGCTGGCTGAGAACCTGTGGATGCTGATCAAGACCGAGTGCATCCGAGGCCGCGCCTTCGCCACCCGGGCCGAGGCGAACCTCGCGCTCTTCGAGTACATCGACGGTTTCTACAACCCCCGCCGCATCCAGAAACGACTCGGCTACCTCAGCCCCATCGAGTTCGAGGAGAAGCACTACGCCAACCAGGCAACGTCCGAACCGGTTAACCTGAAACCCCGCAAACCCGCCCTGACCAGCTAGTCAGCACCTCCCGCACAACGGGGGAAGCTCACTGGAGGTCGGCGACCTGGCGGAGTGCTGTTTTGAATGCGGTGTATTCCGGGTCGCCCAGTGCTTGCGCGTGGCGTTCTTCAATGGCGCGCATGATGGCTGCGGCGGCTTGCATCTGGAGCAGGCCGCGGTCGGTGGGGCAGATGAGTTTGGCCCGGCGGTCGGCGGGGTCGGGTCGGCGTTCGACGTAGCCGAGCCGTTCCAGGTCGTCGATGAGTGTCCCGATGATCTGCTTGTGCTGCCCGGAGAGCTGCGACAGCTCGCTGGCGCGGATGCCGTCGGCCCTCAGGTAGGCGAGTACGGCTCCGGTGCGGGGCTGGACGTCGTCGAATCCCTGCTCGGCGAGTGAGGCGTACAGCTCTCGCTGGACGGAGAACAGCAGTCGTGCGGCGAGCACGCCGATGTCCGGATCCCTGGCTTCCAGCCCGGTCAACGCCTTCTCCCGTCCCGGCAGTCGCCCACCGCTCACCCCTGTGACCGGCGATTTTAGTCGCCCTCCACCCGGCCTCAGCTCCCGCGTCAACGGCCGGGAGGCTCAAGCCCGGCCATAGGTCCTTGCACTCCGGCACGAAGTCGGCCTACATTGAAGAAGTCATGAATCTTGACTATCAATATTTATGACTACATTGCTTGTGGGTGCAACAGGACTCAAGGAGCGGAAAGATGAACGAGCGCAGCAAGTTCCTGGACCCGATCACACGGGAGAACGCAGCCGTGGTGCTGGTCGACCACCAGGTCGGCCTCCTGTCCGGAGTGCGCGACATTCCCGTCGGCGAGCTGAAGCACAACGTGGCGGCCCTTGCACGGGCGGCAAGCGCGCTGGACATCCCGCTGGTCGTCACCACCACGGCGGCCGACAGCCTGTGGGGGCCGACCGCACCCGAGCTGGTCGAGGCGCTGCCCGCCGGGCAGAAGATCATCGACCGGAGCACGGTCAATGCCTGGCACGACGACCGGGTCCGTGAGGCCATCGTGGCGACCGGCCGACAGAAGCTGATCTTCGCCGGAGTGTCGCTGGAGGTCTGCGCGGCCCTGCCCGCTTACGCGGCCACGGCCGCCGGGTACGACGCGTATGTGGCCGTGGACGCATCGGGCACCTTCAGCCAGGCCAGGCGGGAGGCGGGCCTGCTGCGCATGCAACAGTCCGGAGTCATCGTCAGCGACTACGCCACGCTCATGGTGGAGGCCCTCGCCGACAACGCGGATCCCGCGGCCGATGCGGTCTATGCCGCTCTGGACATGCCGTTCGCCGTCCTGGTCGGCCAGATCTCGGCCGCCCACCAGCACATTTCCGCGAGCACGAAGCGTGATGACCTTCACCTGGGGTGATCATGCGGCCGGCTCGTCCCCAGGATGTCGTTCGCCCACTCCTGGGCCGCTGCGGGGGTCGGCGCGATCCCGACCACTGATGGGTGAAGTCGTCCCACTCCTCCAGGACGCGCGGCTCGTCCGGCCGGTGCCGCCGTGCACGCCATGTCGATCGGCCGGCCGGCCCTTTCCCGCATTTACTCGTTCGGCCGAACAAGCTCCCTGCGCTGCAGCACGGCACACCGGGATCGAGACCGCAAGCAGCAACCCGTAGGAACTGCTCAGGGACGACATGTGGCCCGGACTGTGGTGCCCCGCGGGGGCTCCGCCGGAGTAGCCGGGCGAGCGCCTGATCCTGCCCGCGCGTAGAAAGAGACAGGGAGTCGAGGCGACAGAGGGAGTGCCATGCGATGCGGATCGTCCTGGACCTCACCCGCTGCCAGGCGTTTACCAGCACCTCACCTCCACCGAAGCCTTCAACGACGTACTTGCCACCCTCGTGCGAGCCGCTGACCACAAACCGCTCACGCCCCAGCCATTCCTCTTGGACCAGCCGGCGTGGCATCAGGAAGGAAAGGTGCGGCTGTGACCACCACGTCGATGGCGGGGAAAGTCGCGCTGGTGACCGGGGCGACCAGCGGCATCGGGGCAGCCGCTGCGGAAACGCTCGCCGAGCGCGGCGCGCACGTACTGGTGGCGGGCCGGGACCGAGGACGCGGCGGGGCCGTCGTCGAGGCCATCCGGCAACGTGGTGGCACGGCGGACTTCGTGGCCGCCGACCTCCTGGACGCCGACTCGTTGAGACAGCTGGCTCGGCAAGCCGTCGAACTGGGCGGTGGTCGGGTGGACATCCTGGTCAACGGCGCGGGCATCTACCCCTTCGGGCCCACCGAGCAGACGCCGCAGAGCGAGTTTGACGCCGTCTACGCGTTGAATGTGAAGGCCCCCTTCTACCTGGTGGCGGAACTCGCGCCGGCGATGGCCGAGCGGGGCAGCGGGGCGATCGTCAACGTCAGCACCATGGCGGCCGAGCTCGGCGTCCCGGGAATGGCGCTGTACGGCTCGAGCAAGGCGGCCGTGAACCTGCTGACCAAAGCCTGGGCTGCCGAATACGGCCCGCGCGGGGTCCGGGTCAACGCCGTACAGCCCGGTCCGACGCAGACCGAAGGCACGGCAGGCATGAAAGCGGACCTGGACACCATGGCATCCCAGGCGCCCGCCGGACGGCAGGCTACCCCGAGGGAGATCGCCGAGGCGATCGTGTATCTGGCCGGCGGCGCCGCGAGTTTCGTGCACGGTGTGGTGCTGCCCGTCGACGGCGGCCGCACAGCCGTGTGACCGGCACCGCCGATCCGGTCGTGCGGGTCGATTCTTGGAAACGACAGGTGTTGCTCCTCGCCTCACTGGATCTGGTTTTCAACGGCTCGGCATGATCGGCATGCGTGATACTGCCGGCGAGCCGGTGTTGCCTGGTCGATCAGGTACGACCGGTGCGTCCCGGCCCTGCTCAAGGCCGTTCGGTGCATGTCCGGACCAGCCTTACGCCTCCGCGGGGATGGCCGGTCGTGTCGCGTAGCGGTGGCGCATGGCGTCGCTGGCCGCGGGGCCTGCGGTGAAGACGTAGGTGGCGCTGTCGTCGAGTCGGCGGCCGGTACAGCGTCCATGGGGTCGGTGGGCGATTCGTACGACAACGCGCTGGCCGAGAACCTGTGGATGCTGATCAAGACCGGGTGCATCCGAGGCCGCGCCTTCGCCACCCGGGCCGAGGCGAACCTCGCGCTCTTCGAGTACATCGACGGTTTCTACAACCCCCGCCGCATCCAGAAACGACTCGGCTACCTCAGCCCCATCGAGTTCGAGGAGAAGCACTACGCCAACCAGGCAACGTCCGAACCGGTGAACCTGAAACCCCGCAAACCCGCCCTGACCAGCTAGTCAGCACCTCCCGCACAACGGGGGAAGCTCAGCCCGCCACCGTACCGCACCGAAGCCCTACGGGCGGGTCAGCCGTCACCGGGTGCCGCAAAGCCGAGCCGGCTCGGCCGCGTTCCCTGTACCAGTGTTCCGAGGGCGGTGTCGAGGTCGGGGCCCAGGTACCAGTCGCCGGTGTGGTCGAGGCTGTAGACGCGGCCTTCGGCGTCGATGGCGAGGGTGGCCTGGCCGTAGATGGTGCCGTCGGGGCCGGTGAGTTCTTCGCGGCCGAGGGGGGCCACGTCGGTTTCCAGGGCGCGGCCGAGGTCGCCGAGGGTGCGGGCGAGGTGGAGGCCGTGGAGGGGGTGGAGGGTGAACGGGGTGGGGGCGATGTGGCGTCCGGGGCCGGGGCCGGTGATGTGCAGATCGCCGAATTCGGCCCAGGCCTCGACGGCGGCGGGGAAGACGGTGTGGCGGTGGCCGGCGGGGGAGGCGTGGGCGCGGAGGGCGTCGGCCCAGTGTTCGGCCTGTTTTATGTCCCAGCGGCCGGGGTGCCAGCCGGCTTCCTGGAGGGCGACGTCGACGGCGGCGGGGAAGCGGGTCGAGTCGGGCCGGTCGTGGGCGGGGGTGCGGGGGCCGGGTGTGGTGGGCGGCATGGTGGCGGTCAGCTTCCTGTGGGCGTGGTGCCGCTGATGGGCATGACGCCGAAGTGGGCGAGGAGTGCGTCGCAGGAGCGGCAGGGTGGGGCGTAGCTGCCGTGCTGGGGGTCGCCGTCCTCGCGGATATGGCGTGCGGTGATCTTGGAGTGTTTCAGGGAGCGGCGGGCTTCGCCGTTGGTGAGGGGTTTGCGGGAGGCGCGTTTGCCGCGGTTGCCCTCGACGGCGGTGAGGTGGCGGGAGAGCAGGACGGCTTCGGGGCAGCGTCCGGTGAAACGTTCGCGCTGTGGGGTGGCGAGGGTGTCGAGGAAGTCCTGGACCAGGGGGTGCAGGGCGGGGGGCTGTTCCGCCTTGCTCGCGGTGCAGGTGAGGGTTTGTCCGCGTACCGACAGGGCGGCGCCGATGGTGGGGAGGATGCCGTCGCGGCGGTGGTGGAGGGCGGGCGCGCGATGGGCGTCGGCGGTGCCGCTCCAGCCGATCCGGGGGTCGCCGGCGGCTGAGTTGTGGTGGCGTGCGGTGGTGCTCATGGTGGTGCTTTCCCTCCCCGAATCCCCGTGGTACTGGGGGTCCCCCCGCCGAAGGTGGGGGAGGGTCAGCCTGCCAAATGTGCTGGGCGTTGCGGTAGTCGGGCGGCCTGTCGGCGATGTCACGGTGGGCTGACGGGGCATCGGCCGGGGTGGAACGGGGCTGGTGGGCGGGGTGGTGCGCGGGGGGCTCGGGGGTGGTGTGGCGGTGGGTGACGCCGGTGTGTCGCGGGGCTGACGTGCGGGGCAGGCGGGCGGGGGCGGGTGTTGCGGTACGACATAGGCTGTGCCCCAAAGCCAGCTTCAGCCAGGGGGCAACCGCGATGACGACAGGTCGGCAAGGGCTGGGGGCATTCCCCGGCCCCCGGGCGGCGGGAGATGCCGCCCCACCGAATACGGCCTATGCCGGGCAGGTCGTGCACTTTCCGGATCCGGTCCGCGCCACCCGGTATCCCGCCGGAGTGCGGGTGGACGACCGCGGTTTCCCGGAGTTCTCGCCGTATGCGCGCGCCGCGGCGGAGATCGCCGAGCCGCCGGAGGGTTTCGGCGTCGACGAGCTGCGGCTGACGGACTATGTGTCGGCGAACGCGGCCTTGCACGCGCAGGGGCACGAGCTGTGGATAGAGGTGCCGGCGGTGGCGACGCCGCACGGCTGGACCTGGCATCACGTGGCCGGTACCCGGCGGATGGAGCTGATCCCGGTCGAGGTGAAGGCGCTGTTGCGGCATCACGGGGGGCTGGCGACGGCCGCCGTGGCGCACGACAAGCGCGGTACCCGGCCGTTGCAGGAGACGCGGCCGGCGCACTTCGGGCTGCCGCACCGTGATCTGTCGGTGAGCGAGGAGCAGGTGGCGCAGGCCGAGGAGGTGCTGGGCTACCGGCTGCCGGGTGCCTACCGGTCGTTCCTCAAGGCGGCGGGCGGCTGTGCTCCGGTGGGTGCGGCGCTGGACGCGGAGTTGGGGCTGCTGGTCGACCAGCCGTTCTTCACGGTACGCGATGACGCCGCGGTCAACGATCTGGTCTATGTGAACAAGTGCCTGCGGGACCACTTCACCAAGGACTACCTGGGTGTGGCGTTCGTGCAGGGCGGTGTGGTCGCGGTGAAGGTGCGCGGCGAGGCGCTCGGTTCGGTGTGGTTCTGCCCGTACGACGATGCGCGGGACCGGGACGGGTGGACGGTGCAGGAGCGGGTGGAGCGGCTGCTGTTGCCGTGCGGCGCGGATTTCGATGACTTTCTGCAGCGGCTGGCGGGCAATCCGCCGGAGTTGGACACCGTGGCGGATTTGATGGTCGACGGCGGATTTGCGTACGCGGTTGCGGTAGGGGGTTGAGCGCGGTGGTGACGTTCGCGCAGGCGCAGGAGCGCGCCGAGCGGTGGGTGAACGGCGAGGTGCCGGCGCCGCTCCAGCGAGAGGTGCGGGTGCGGGAGTTCGATCTGGGCTTCGTGGCCTGGGCCGAGGACCGGGAGGGCGGTCCGTCGACGGGCTCGGCATCCGAGGGGCACGATCAGAGCCGGGGCGGAGCGCAGTGGAGCGGCGGCCGGGCCCGGATGGTGATCGCGCGGGACAGCGGGGAGACGACGCTGTGGCCGGGGCTGCCGGTGGGTGAGGTGATCCGGCGTTACGAGGAGGCGTACGGCGCTCCCGCGGACGGCGGCCACGGCGTGGCCGAGGCGCCGCCGCAGCGGATCGATCTGGAGGCCACGTCGTTTCTGCTGACGCCGCCGGAGTGGCTGCAGGAGGCGGCGGATGCGCGGGGGGCGGCGAACACGGGGTCTGTGGGGTCTGCGGGGTCTGTGGGGTCTGCGGGGTCTGAGGGGTCCGCCGATGCGGTCTCGGGGGCCGCGCCGTCGCCTGCGCCCGCACCGCCGCCCGCACCGTCGCCCGCGCCCGAGTTCGCGTCTGCTCCCGTGCCGACGGCCGCGGATGCCTGGGCCGAGGTGAGTGTCAACGGCGCCGGCGGTGGGGCCGGCGAGCAGGCGGCGCCGGGTGCGGGGGCCGGTGCGTCCGGTGCGCCGACGCCCTGGGCCGGGGCGGACACGACGTCCGGCGCGGGCGGCGAGGACCGTTCGGTGGGGCTGCCCGCGACGGTCTTCGCGCCGCCGCTGGCCGGTTTCGACGAGGAGGACGCCACCCCGTCGATGCCGCGGACCCGCCCGGAGGCCAGGACCGAACTGCTCCACGGCGGCAGCCAGTTGCCGCGTACCCAGGTCGCGCCCGCGCTGGGGCTGCCGGGCGAGGCCGGGCCCGACGGCGGTCCGGCCGGCCAGGCACGCCCGGCCGGCGGGCTCGGCGGCGTTCCGCTGCCGCCCCCGATGCCGTCCGCGCCGCCTGCCGTGACGGCGCTGCCGGACCTGCCGCCGCCGTCCGGGCCGCCGGTCGTCGATCTGCCGCCCCCGCCGGGTGCCGGTGCACCCGCCCCTTCCGGTCCCGCCCCTTCCGGTCCCGGCGTACCCGGCCCGGGTGTGCCGCCCGTCCCGCCCGCGGGCGGTGGGGTGCACGCCGCGGCGACGATGCTCGCCGACGGTTCGTCGCTGCCCGGGAACGCCGCCACGGGTCCGCCCCCGCCGGCCGGCGGCTATGTGCCGACGCAGCTGGTCTCGCAGCTGGATGCGGCGGACCTGGATCTCGGTGCGGTGGATGGGCCGGGCGGGGCGGGTGAGCCCGGTGGTTCCGACGGTGCCGGTGCCGGTGCTTCCGGTGCGGGTGCCGGTTCCGGCGGTACGGGTTCCCCCGGCACCGGCACCGGTGGGGTGCACGCCGCCGCGACGATGCTTGCCGACGGCGCGGCCCTGCAGGCGGGCCTCGCCGGTGCCAACGGGCCGGGCGGCGCTGCCGGCGGACCCGGTGTGCCCCCGCCCGCGCCTCCGGGCCCGCCCGGTGCGCCCAAGCCTCCCGGTGCGCCTGGTGTGCCTGGTGTGCCCAAGCCTCCCGGTCCTCCTGGTCCTCCTGGCCCGCCTGGTCCGCCTGGTCCGCCCGGCAGGACGGCTGGGCCCGCGGGCGGCCGGGGCTCCGGTGGCCAGGACGGTCCGCCCCCGCCGTCCGCACCGCCGTCCGCCCCGCCCGCCGCGCCGGTCGCGGGCGGCCCCGGTGGCGGTGGGGTGCATGCCGCGGCGACGATGCTCGCCGATGGCGCGGCGCTGTCCGGCCCCGGCCAGGGTGCTCCCGGCGGCCCCGGTGCGCCGGGCGTTCCCGGTGTGCCGCCGTCGGCCGGGCCCGGCGTCCCGCACCCGGGCCCGCCGCCCGGTCAGCCCGCCCCGCCCGGACCTCCGCCGGGACCGCCCGGTGGGCAGGGCCCCGGCGGCGGTGCGTACGGCTATCCGCAGGCGCCCGGCGGTCAGCCGACCGTGGGACCGGGCTATATGGCCGTCCTGAGCTATCGCGCGCCGGACGGCTCCGAGCAGAAGATCGTGCGTCGTTCGGCGCCCGGTACGCCGCATCCGGAGTGGCAGCTGCTGCACGAGCTGCGCGGGATGAACATCCCCCCGCAGCAGGTGCTGGAGCTGCACACGGAGCTGGAGTGCTGTGATCTGCCGGGCGGTTACTGCGCCCGGATGATCCGGGACAACTGGCCGCAGGTGCGGATCAGTCACACCGCCGCGTACGGCCACGACCATGCCTCGCGGCAGCAGGGCGTACGTCATCTCGTCGAGCATCAGGGCGAGTTGCACCAGGTCGCCGACGGTCCGGCGCGGCCGGCGCCGGTGCGGGTGCCGCTGCCGCATCCGTCGCAGGTGCAGCCGGTGCCACCGGTGCCGCCGCAGGCGATCGGGCAGGAGCTGGAGCAGGCGTTCGGGCCGCAGGGGATCTTCCGCTTCGACCAGCGGGCGGTCTCCCGGCAGGGGGTGCCCGATGTGGTGGCGCAGACGCTGGTGTGGTCCGGGCTGCCGGTCGACTTCGGGCCGTTCTTCTGGGCGCAGGCGCAGCCGGGCCGTCCGGTGCCGACGCTGGCGGAGCTGGCGGCGGAGCGGATGGTGCAGCCGGCGTCGGATGCCGGTTCGTATCTGGTGATGGGCAATGACTTCGGCCGTCAGCTGTGTGTGCAGTACGGGACCGCGCACATCGTGGCGGTGCCGATGGAGGCGGGGCCGGGCGGTGCGCCGGCGGCGCCGCAGTTCGTGAACTCGGGGCTGCCGGAGTTCACGCGCTGTCTGGCGATGCTGGGGCGGATGTGGCGGCTGCGGTACGGGCTGACGCCCGAGCAGGCGGGCCGTTGGACCGTCGACTTCCAGGCGCAGCTGGTCGCGCTGGATCCGCCCGCGCTGGGTTCTCCGGAGACCTGGTGGTCGGTGCTGCTGGAGCAGATGTGGGACGGGCTGTTGTAGGGCCTGGGCGGCAGGTCGCGGCCGGGGCCGCGGCGGACCCGGTCACGGACCCGGACCCGGTCACGGACCCGGACCCGGACCCGGACCCGGCGGCAAGGCCCGCCGTAGGGCCCGCCGTAGAGCCCGCCGCAGGGCCCGCTGTAGGGGTGCTGCGGCAGTGACAGGGCCGGGGCGCCGGGCTCCCCGGTAGCGGCACGGCCAGGGCGCTCGACCTGCGGGACGGGTCGGGTGCCCTGACCATGCGTATATGGGCCGTCCGATATCCCCGTTGTCGCAGCCGTCGCGGGCGGCTGCGACAACGTACCGGGCGCGGTTTCCGCGCTGGTGGCACCGGCGGCGGACCGCCAGGTCCCTGCGCGGTCCGGGCCCGCCCCGGCGCCGTTGGGCGTGGCTGGTCTGGCTTCTGGCGACGCTGCTGGTGCTGGCCGTCGTGCTGGTCGTGGGCGGTGCCTGGCTGTATTCCTCGGCGGGGCGGCAGCTGCGGCACAAGGATGCGCTGGGCGATTACCCGGGGCGGCCGCCCGCGGGCAAGGGCACGAACTGGCTGCTGGTCGGCTCGGACAGCCGGAGCGCGCTGACCCCGCGGCAGCGCCGGGATCTGCATGTCGGCAACGACCGGGTGCAGAACACCGACACGATCATGGTGCTGCACTACGGCGATCACGGATCCACGCTGGTCAGCCTGCCGCGCGACAGCTACGTCCCGATACCGGGCCACGGCAGCCGGAAGATCAACGAGGCGTATGCGGACGGCGGTCCGAAGTTGCTCACCCGAACGGTGGAGCAGGCGACCGGGCTGCGGATCAACCGCTATGCCGAGGTGAACTTCCTGGGCTTCGTGCAGGTCGTGGACGCGCTGCACGGTGTGCGGCTGTGTCTGGACAAGCCGTTGCGGGACGAGAAGTCCGGCGCGGACTTCCCGGCGGGCTGCCGGCGGATGAACGGCACACAGGCACTGGCGTACGTACGGGCCCGGTATACCGACCCCGAGGGTGACCTCGGACGGGTGAAGCGTCAGCGGCAATTGCTCGGTGCGGTGGCCGAGGAGATGGCTTCCGCCGACGTGTATCTCGACCCGTCCCGGTTCAGGCGGGTGCTGGACGCCGCGCTGGCGGCGTTGACCGTGGACGACGGTGCGGACCTGGCGCGGGTGCTGGATATGGGCTGGTCGATGAAGCAGATCGCCGGGGGCCGGGGGACGGCGACGACGGTTCCGGTGACCCGGCCCGGGGTGATGGTGAGCGGTGTCGGGTCGGTGCTCCAGTGGGAACAACCCGAGGCGAGGCAGCTGTTCCAGGCCCTGCGCAACGATGATCGGATGCCGACTTCTGCCGATAAATAACGCATCCTGGTGGGGTGGGTCGGCCGGCGGGCCGCGATGCGGCGGCTTCGGCGCGATCCCCGGAAAGTGCGGGTCACCGCACGGTGCCGCACAAAATCATGCGGATGGCAGCGGAACGCCGCGGGTCGCGCGCCTGCAGTGCGCGGCGGAGAGGGGCTTGAGGGATGAGTGCACCGGTTTCGCCTCACGGGTTCGAGACCGTACGAGGGCGTGGCTACCGGCCGGAGGATGTGGACCGCCGCGTCGAGGGGCTCTCGGTCGACCGTGACTCCTGCTGGGAGCGCGCCGCACGGCTCACCGTTCTGTCCAACGAGATGGCGGCCGAACTCGCGGAGCTGCGCGCCCATCTGGCGCAGCAGCCGCCGCAGACGTACGAGTCACTCGGCAAGGAGGCCCGGCTGATCCTGACGACCGCGGAGTCCGAGTCGGCCCGGCTGCGGGCCGAGGCGCGGCAGGCGGCCGAGCAGGCCCACGGCGGGGCCGCCGCCCATGCGGACGAGGTGCGGGACGCGGCCGAGCGGGCGGCGTACGCGGTGCGCGCCGAGGCGGACACGCGGGCCCGGCGGACGGAGAAGGCGGCGCGCGGTGAGACCACGGAGCTGGCGGCCGTGGCGGCCGAGGACGCCGAGCGGCTGCGGGGCGAGGCCGCCGAGGGGCTGGCCCAGGTGCGGCGGCGCACCGCGCAGCTGCTGCGTGACCAGGAGACGCGGCAGGTCGAGGAGTGGGACGCGGCCGGGCGGGACATCACGGCGCGGGAGGCGGAGACGGACCGCCGGGTCGCGGAGCTGGACGCCCGCGGGAAGGCCGTGCGTGCCGACGCCCGGCGGCTGTACGCGGAGGCCGAGGAGGAGTCCCGGCACCGCCAGGAGGACGCCGAGGACCGTGCCGCCGGGCTACTGGCCCGCGCCCACGCCGAGGTGGACCGTGTCGAGCGGACCACGGAGCGGATCCTGCGTACCCATGACACGGAGTGCGAGGAGGCCCGGGTCCATATGACCCATGTGCGCAACAGCCTGGCGGCGCTCACCGGGAAGCCGCCGGCGGGGGAGGGGGACGACGGAATCGACGGAATCGACGGGGACGACGGGGACGCAGAAGGGGGAGCGGCCGGGGCAGGCGTACGGGACTCCGGCGCCGTCGTCGGCTCGGATGTGGCGGACACCCTGGAGACGCAGCTGCCCCGTGGGGGCGGTGGCGCGGGCGCCTGACCGTACGGGCTCGGCCGGGGGCCGCGGGCTACGCCCCGTCCGGCTCGCCCTCGCCCGGCTCGCCCTCGCCCGGCCCGCCCTCGCCCGGAGCGCGGGCGTCCGCATGCACCGGGAAGTGCCGCGGCGCCAGCAGCAACAGCGCGGCCAGCGCGAGCGCGGCCGCCGCGGCGGCGCCGAGGTAGACGTGGTCGACGGTGGCGTCGACGGCGCGGCGGAGGTAGTCGGTGGCGTGGGTGGTGAGGGCGCCGGGGTGCTGGAGGGTGTGCGAGACCGCGTCGAGGTCGCCGGGCAGGCCGGGGCGGATGTCCGAAGGGGCGTGGGCGAGACGGTCGTTGAGGGTGGCGTTGGCGAGCGCGCCGAAGAGCGCGGCGCCCAGGGACTGGCCGACCTGGCGGCAGAAGAGTATGGAGGCGGTGGCGGTGCCGCGCTCGGCGTAGCCGACCGAGGACTGGACGCCGATGATCAGCGGCAGCTGGAAGAGGCCGAGGGCCGCGCCGAGCGCCAGCATGATCAGGGCGGGCTGCCAGGCCGCGCCGGGGTAGGGCAGCAGGGGGAAGGCGAGCAGGATCAGGCCGGCCGCGCCGATGCCGAGCACCGCGCAGGTGCGGATGCCGAGCCGGTTGTAGACATGGCTGCTCAGGGCGGCCGAGACCGGCCAGCTCAGGGTCATGACGGAGAGCACGAAGCCGGCGGCCGTCGGTCCCAGGCCCAGTACGGACTGTGCGTAGGTGGGCAGGAACACCGTCGGGGCGACCATCAGCAGGCCCAGGGCGCCCAGGGCGAGGTTGACGGCGGAGATGGTGCGGCGGCGCCAGACCCAGCCGGGGATGACCGGTTCCGCGGCACGGCGTTCGATCAGGACGGTGAGCGCGGCGCACAGCGCGCTGCCGCCGAACAGCAGCAGCGAGGGCGCAGAGCTCCAGGCCCAGGCCACGCCGCCCTGGACCAGGGCGGTCAGCAGCAGTCCGCCGCAGGCGAAGATCGCCAGCGCGCCGGGCCAGTCGACCCGGGGACGGCGGGCCCGGGAGTCCGCCCGGCCGCGTTCCGGCTCGGTGAAGTACCGCACGATCAGCCAGAGGGCCACCGCCCCCACCGGCACATTGACCAGGAAGATCCACCGCCAGCCGGCACAGGCGGCGAGCAGTCCGCCCAGTGCGGGTCCGGCGACCGCCGAGGCGGCCCAGACGCTGGAGAGCCTGGCCTGGATCTTGGGGCGTTCCTTCATCGGGTAGAGGTCGGCGGCGATGGTCTGGACGGTGCCCTGGAGGGCGCCGCCGCCCAGGCCCTGCACGACCCGGAAGGCGATCAGTGAGGCCATGTTCCAGGCGCCCGCGCAGGCCGTCGAGCCGACGAGGAAGAGCACGATGCCGGTGATCAGGATGGGCTTGCGGCCGAAGGTGTCGGAGAGCTTGCCGTAGACCGGCAGGGTGACGGTGACGGCCAGCAGATAGCCGGAGAAGAGCCAGGAGAAGACGGCGAAGCCGCCGAGGTCCCCGACGATCTGCGGGATGGCGGTGGCGATGATCGTCGAGTCGAGCGCGGCCAGTGCCATACCGAGCATGAGGGCGGCCACGACGGGGCGTCGGCGCGGGTCAGCGGGCACCGGGCCCGCCGTCCGCAGGGTGTCGCGTTCGCTGTGGCCGGTAGGTCGCACGCTGTTGCTCACCGTTCCCCCTCCGCAGGTCCCTGTATGGTGCACCCTTCCATGCGGGCGGGAGCCGGGGAACCGTGTTTCCGGGCCGGGGAACCGTGTTTCCGGGCCGTGGGGCCGTGTTTCCGGTCCGGGCGCGTCCCAACTGGCTCCCGGGCGCGACCGGTTGAGGCGCTTGACGGCAGAAGTGGCCCAGGTCACAGGGGTGTCCGCAGGGGGAGTTTCTCCGGTGCACCCGCCCCTTCATGCGTCGGGCGCATCCGGGCACAGTGATCGAGTCCGGCACCCATGCGCCCTGTCCCGGTAGCGGACTTCAGGATTCCGCGGCGAGGGTGTGCAGCGGTGCGCCTTCCGGCACGCCGGGGCCTTACGGGCTTGCCCGCCCGCCCGGGTGGCGGACGGGCGTAGGCTTGGCAGCCCCGGCCCGTGCGACGTGTCGGGCTGCTGCGTTGTTCGCCTCGCTGGGACGGAACCTTCTGATGAGCCTGACTGGTCTGCTCGACGCCGTCGTACGGGACCCGGCGCTCGCCGAAGCGCTGCAGGCCGCGGCCGACGGAAACCGGCCGCATGTGGATCTGGTGGGGCCGCCGGCCGCCCGCCCGCTCGCGGTCGCCGCGCTCGCCCGGCAGGCCGGCCGGCCGGTGCTCGCGGTGACCGCCACCGGCCGGGAGGCGGAGGACCTGGCCGCCGCCCTGCGCAGCCTGATGCCGGCCGGCGAGGACAACTCCGTCGTCGAGTTCCCGTCCTGGGAGACGCTGCCGCACGAGCGGCTCTCCCCGCGCTCGGACACCGTCGGCCGGCGCCTCGCGGTGCTGCGCCGGCTCGCCCACCCACGCACCGACGACCCGACGGCAGGACCCGTCTCCGTCGTCGTCGCCCCCATCCGCTCCGTGCTCCAGCCGCAGGTCAAGGGGCTGGGCGACCTGGAGCCGGTCAGTTTGCGCACCGGGCGGAGCGCCGACCTCGAAGAGATCGTCGACGGCCTGGCGGCGGCCGCGTACGCACGCGTCGAGCTGGTCGAAAAGCGCGGCGAGTTCGCGGTCCGCGGCGGGATCCTGGACGTCTTCCCGCCCACCGAGGAGCACCCGCTGCGGGTGGAGTTCTGGGGCGACGACGTCGAGGAGATCCGCTACTTCAAGGTCGCCGACCAGCGGTCCCTGGAGGTCGCCGAGCACGGGCTGTGGGCGCCGCCGTGCCGTGAGCTGCTGCTGACCGACGAGGTGCGGGAGCGGGCCGCGGCGCTCGCCGAGCAGCACCCCGAGCTGGGCGAACTGCTCGGCAAGATCGCCGAGGGGATCGCCGTCGAAGGGATGGAGTCACTGGCTCCGGTCCTGGTGGACGAGATGGAGCTGCTGCTGGACGTGCTGCCGGCCGGGAGCATGGCGGTGGTGTGCGACCCGGAGCGGGTGCGCACCCGGGCCGCCGACCTGGTGGCGACCAGCCAGGAGTTCCTGCAGGCGTCCTGGGCGGCCAGTGCGGGCGGCGGTGCCGCGCCGATCGATCTGGGCGCGGCCTCCCTGTGGGGCCTCGCGGACGTCCGGGACCGGGCGCGCGAGCTGGGGACGATGTGGTGGTCGGTCAGCCCGTTCGCGGCCGACGAGGAGCTGGCGGGGGACGGCGACACCCTCAAGCTCGGCATGCACGCCCCCGACACCTACCGCGGTGACACCCAGCGGGCGCTGGCCGACACCAAGCAGTGGCTGGCGGACGGCTGGCGCACGGTGTTCCTCACCGAAGGGCACGGCCCGGCGGCCCGTACGGCCGAGGTCCTCGGCAACGAGGGCATCCCCGCCCGTCTGGACGCCGACCTCGCCGCGCTCTCCCCGTCCCTCGTCCATGTCTCGTGCAGCTCCCTCGACAACGGCTTCATCGACCCGTCGCTCCGGATCGCCGTCCTCACCGAGACCGACCTCTCCGGCCAGAAGGCGGCCGGCAAGGACGGCGCCCGGATGCCGGCCCGCCGCCGCAAGACCATCGACCCGCTGACCCTGGAGACCGGCGACTTCATCGTGCACGAGCAGCACGGTGTGGGCCGCTACATCGAGATGGTGCAGCGCACGGTCCAGGGCGCCACCCGCGAATACCTCCTCGTCGAGTACGCGCCCGCCAAACGCGGCCAGCCCGGCGACCGCCTCTACATCCCCACCGACCAGCTGGAGCAGGTCACCAAGTACGTGGGCGGCGAGGCCCCCACCCTGCACCGGCTCGGCGGCGCCGACTGGACCAAGACCAAGGCACGCGCCAAGAAGGCCGTCAAGGAGATCGCCGCCGACCTCATCAAGCTGTACTCCGCCCGGATGGCGGCGCCCGGCCACACCTTCGGCCCGGACACCCCCTGGCAGCGCGAGCTGGAGGACGCCTTCCCGTACGCGGAGACGCCCGACCAGCTCACCACCATCTCGGAGGTCAAGGAGGACATGGAGAAGTCGGTCCCCATGGACCGGCTGATCTGCGGCGACGTCGGCTACGGCAAGACCGAGATCGCGGTCCGTGCCGCCTTCAAGGCCGTCCAGGACGGCAAGCAGGTGGCGGTCCTGGTCCCGACCACCCTCCTCGTCCAGCAGCACTTCGGCACCTTCACCGAGCGCTACGGCCAGTTCCCGGTCAACGTCCGGGCGCTGTCCCGCTTCCAGACCGACGCCGAGGCCAAGGCCGTCCTCGAAGGGCTGCGCGGGGGCACCGTCGACCTCGTCATCGGCACCCACCGCCTCTTCTCCTCCGAGACCAAGTTCAAGGACCTCGGACTGGTCATCGTCGACGAGGAGCAGCGCTTCGGCGTCGAGCACAAGGAGCAGCTGAAGAAGCTCCGTGCCAACGTCGACGTCCTGACCATGTCCGCCACGCCCATTCCCCGCACCCTGGAGATGGCGGTGACGGGCATCCGCGAGATGTCCACGATCACCACCCCGCCCGAGGAGCGCCACCCGGTCCTGACCTTCGTCGGCCCCTACGAGCAGAAGCAGATCGGCGCCGCCATCCGCCGCGAACTCCTGCGCGAGGGCCAGGTCTTCTACATCCACAACCGCGTCGAGTCGATCGACCGCGCCGCCGCCCGGCTCCGCGAGATCGTCCCCGAGGCCCGTATCCAGACCGCTCATGGCCAGATGGGCGAGACGGCGCTGGAGCAGGTCGTCGTCGACTTCTGGGAGAAGAAGTTCGACGTGCTGGTCTCCACCACGATCGTCGAGTCGGGCATCGACATCTCCAACGCCAACACCCTGATCGTCGAGCGCGGCGACAACTTCGGCCTCTCCCAGCTCCACCAGCTGCGCGGCCGGGTGGGCCGCGGCCGTGAGCGCGGCTACGCCTACTTCCTCTACCCGCCGGAGAAGCCGCTGACCGAGACCGCCCACGAGCGGCTGGCGACCATCGCCCAGCACACCGAGATGGGCGCGGGCATGTACGTCGCCATGAAGGACCTGGAGATCCGCGGCGCGGGCAACCTCCTCGGCGGCGAGCAGTCCGGCCATATCGCCGGCGTCGGCTTCGATCTCTACGTACGGATGGTGGGCGAGGCGGTTGCCGACTACCGCGCCTCCCTGGAAGGCGGCGTGGAGGAGGAGCCCCCGCTCGAAGTCAAGATCGAACTCCCGGTGGACGCGCATGTCCCGCACGACTACGCGCCCGGCGAGCGGCTGCGCCTCCAGGCGTACCGCGCCATCGCCTCCGCGTCCTCGGAGGGGGACATCGCGGCCGTCCGCGAGGAGCTGACCGACCGCTACGGCAAGCTCCCCGAGCCCGTCGAGAACCTGCTGCTGGTCGCCGGCCTGCGGATGCTGGCCCGCTCCTGCGGTGTCTCGGACATCACCCTCCAGGGCTCCAACGTCCGCTTCGGCCCGGTGGAGTTGCGCGAGTCCCAGGAGCTGCGCCTCAAGCGGCTCCACCCCCGTACGGTCCTCAAGCCGGCCACCCGCCAGATCCTGGTGCCGCGCCCGGCCACCGGCAAGATCGGCGGCAAGCCGCTGGTCGGCCGCGAACTGCTGTCGTGGGTGGGGGAGTTCCTGACCACGATCCTCGGGTCGTAGGCGTAGGCGTAGGCGTAGGCGTAGGCGTAGGGGCGCGGCGCCTTCCCGGGGTGCGCCTGCCGCCTGCCCGCCTGCTGCCCGCGTGACCGTCAGTGGCCGCTGCGAGAACCGCTGCCGTGACGGGGGCGGTGCAGCGGGGGGCCGGACGGGGCTGATGACCGTGCGGGCCGACCGGCTCGGGGACGCCGCAGGTGGTCAGCGGGCGGACGTCCGGTGCAGGACGACGAGGTCCGCGGCGGCGCCGAGGAAGACGTAAGTGGACTTGGGGTGGCGGGCGGTGGCGTCCGCCAGTGCCTGCCGCGGGGCGTGGTTGTCGTGGAGCTGGACTGCGACGTAGTCCGGTGACAGACCGCCGGTGTCGCCGGTCCAGAAGACCCGGGTACGGCCGGTGAGGCGGCTCAGCGGCCGGATGTCGGACTCCACGCTCGCACCGTCGGGTATCCGCTCCAGCAGCTTCTCGGCGGCGGTGACGGCCGGCGGCACGCGGTAGGTGTCGCCCTCGGTGAGGCGGGCCAGCGGAAGCGTCGTCGTCAGCGCGAGGGCCACGGACACCACGGCGGCCGGCAGATGGTGGGCGTACGAGCGCAGCCAGGGGCGGGCGGAGACCCGTGCCTGCGGCAGGGCGTCGATCAGCGCGAGGAAGACCACCGGCATCAGGACGGCGTTGTAGTGCCAGTCGATGCCCCAGTAGTGCGGTTCGTGGGACAGGAAACGCCACCCCAGGGTGGGCAGCGCGACCAGCAGCAGCGGGGAACGCAGCGCGAGCAGGCCGGTGGTGGGCAGCAGGACCCACAGCGTGGTGCGCACGGCGGTGCCGAGGGGGACGGTGAGACCGCCGCCGTCGGCGCCGAACTTGCTCCAGTAGTCGTACGAGCCGGAGCCGTTGAAACCCGGTATGAGCACGCCGAGGGTGACGGCGGTGGCGGTGATGCCGAAGGCGACCAGCGCGATGGCCAACGGGCTGGCCCGCCGGGTGCGTATCAGGGCCAGCGCACCGATGACGGCCGCGGTCACCCCGAGATCCTCCTTGACCAGCACCAGGGGCGCGGCCCAGCACACCACCGCGGTCCACCGTCCGCGCAGCACCGCTTCGAGCGCGAAGGCGATCAACGGCAGCGCGAACGCGATCTCGTGGAAGTCGAAGTCGACGGCCTTCTGCACGCCCCAGGACGTGCCGTAGGCGACACCGATCGCCAGGCCCGGGACGCGGCCCAGGTAGCGGGTGGCGGCACGGGTGACCGGTATCGCGGACAGCGCGAACAGCGCGGCCTGCGCGATCAGCAGAGTCAGCGCGGAGGGGAACAGCCGGTAGAGGGGAGCGAGCACGATCAGTACGGGACTGAAGTGGTCGCCGAGGATGTTGGTGCCGGGACCCTTGAGGTCGACGATCGGGGCCTGGAAGTGGGCGTAGCCCCGTATGGCCTGTTCGAAGATGCCCAGGTCCCAGGAGGACGTGGACAGCGTGCGGAAACGGCAGAAGGCCAGCAGCGCGAACGCGACGAAGAAGAACCCCGCCGTCCAGTAGGGGTCGAAGCGAGGGGCGTGCAGGGGAGCGGTCCGGGTGCGCAGCCGGCGCGCGGCACGACGGAGGGGGCCGGACGGGGGCGGTGGGGGTGCGTCGGTGGTCGCGGCTGCGGCTGCGGCTGCGGTCGCGGGACCGTCCGGCGCGGCCGTCCGCTGCGGTGGTACGGCGCCGGTCCGGGCGCCGGCCCCCGGATCCCGTTCGGGGGCATTCCCAGCCGTTGCTGCGGCCGTGTTCATACGGAACCTCACTCTCCCCCAGATCGAAAAGATACTCGAAGAAACACCCGCCCCGGCCCGATCGACGGCTGCGCTGGGTCGCCCCGCCGCCAGTCCCGGACAGTGGTTCAGACGCGGGGCCGGACGGGCCCGTTCCCGGAGGGGGCGTCCGGGGAGCGTCCGGGAGGGGAGCGGAGGAGAGGGAATGCGCCCGCAGGGGCGGGGACTTGGCGGAAGGCGGGAACTCGGCCCCAGGGACGGGGACTTGGCCGCTCCGTCCTCAGCGGCGGGGTCGCGCGGTCCGCCGGTCTCCCGGCCTTGTCCGGGCCGTCCTGCTCCGCTCACCGTGAGGGCGGGGACGGCGGCGCACCGGGCGGCGCCGGAGAGGCGCATACGGGCCCGTCCTCGGCCGTCCGGCGAACCGGCACGGGCGCAGCCGTTGGAGCCTCCCGCCGGTACTGCGTCCAGGTGCGGGTGTGCGCGCTGTGCGGTGCGCACACCCGCAGGGCAGAGCCGAATGCGCCGAGGATGCCGGCCACGCGCGGATGCCCGGCAGCAGTCGAGGGCACGCTCATCGCCGTGGCCACGGCCGCTTCGATCTCCCCCTGGCCCAACTGCGCCTGCGCCAGCCGGGCGGTCACGAGCGCGCGGTCGCGCTGCATATGGGGTCGGAGCAGGGTCAGGCTGCTGTGGGCATGGGCTTCGGCCCGTTCGAAGTCGCCGAGGCCGAGGTATGCGGAGAGCGCGAGTTCGGCGATTTCCGCCTGGTCGCGGACCGCCGCCATCCACACTGGCCGGAGGGTGTCCGGGTCGGCGCGGAGCGCGGCGTCCTGCGCATGACCGACGGCGCGTTCCACCGCGGACCTGCTGCCGGTCAGACCGTGGATGGCTGCGTGCCGGGCATGCCCGAGAGCGGCGAACAGCGGGTCACGCCGGGCAAGGGAGAGGTGTCGCGCCACGTCGTTGGCCGCGAGCGCGTCCGAGGGGCGCCCCAGGTGCCGGTACAACGTCCCCGCATGCGACCAGATCCGGGACTGGATCGTCTGGTCACCCGACATGGCGGCCAGGCGCGCCGCCCGCTCGTGGTGGCGCCGCGCCGCATCGAAGCGGCGCCCGTCGATCGCCGCCCACGTCGCGCTGGAGGCGAAGGCGGCGGCCACCGCGTAGAGCTGACCGCGTACCCGCTGGCCGGTGGATCCGCGGCCCTGGAGTTCGACGGCCTCGGCGGCGAGTTCGAGAGCGCGGGTTTCGATGCTGCGGATGCCGCCGTGCTGGTGGTCGCCGGCCACGACACCGGCGAACTTGCCCTGGAGCCTGGCGATATCCGTGGCTCCTACGCGGTGCGGTGCGGCGGTGACGGGAAGGGGCGGTGCGGCGGTGGCCGCTGTGGTGGCCGCAGCGGCCGTCAGGAAACCGCGGCACTTCACGGGATCCTCCTGCCGTGATGGCGGGGCGGATCCGGCACGGCACCGGGGTACGAACCCCAAAGCGGTCGCCGGTAAGCCGGTGACGTTCTCCAGCGCGGCTCGGGTGGCGGACTTCGGCCACCGGACCCGCCCCGCCTTCCAGTCCCGTACGGACGACCCGTCCAGCCCTCCGGGCCTGCCGGTGAGGTCGCCGACGGCCTGATTGACCGCGTCGGCAAGGGTGTTGGAGCTGTAGCCGTGCTCTGCCATCCACGCGGCGAGTACCAGGTTTCGCGTGGTGTTCATGCCCGCACGGTAGCCCCCGGAGCACCGGCCAGTCAGGCCAATAGCTGGTCAAATCGCCCTAGGGGCCGGGGAGGGGAAATGGACGGATCGCACTAACCGCGACCCGGCGGCGCCGCGTTGGCTGGTGTGGAGCCGCCGACGCCCGGCACTCCTGGGACGGCTCGGCTTCGGCTTGGGGGACGCCGCACGACGGGCGCTCCGTCGGCGACTCCACGCGGCCGGCCCCACCTCGGAACATTTCCGAAAGGGACTTTGATGAACCGGACGACAAAGACGCGGGCACTCGGCCTGGGCCACCTGTCGCACCCCCTGCTCGGCCGACGCGTGATCGACCGCGCTCACGGTGACCGCATCGGGGTCTTCCGTGCACTCGCCCCCGACGTGAAGGCACCTCGCGTCGGGCCGGCCCTCAGGGTCCCGGACACGCCCCCGGTGGCGTGGCTTGCGCCGGAGGGCGGTGGCGTGGAATGGACGACCACCCCGGACGCCCTCGAGGCCGTGAAGTGAGTGCCGGACAGCGCCCCGAGGTGGGCGACGAGGTCGAGTACGCCCCGGGGCGCCGGGCCATGGTGACGGACATCCGCAGGGGCGTCCTCTATCTGCGGCGCCCGGGGAGCCGGGAGTGGCCGGCGGAAGACCCCGTATCCCTGACGGTTGCGCGGACGCGGGAGCAGCGGATCGCGGCGGGTGATGTGTGGTGAGCGGACAGGCGCCCTTCACAAGCCAACCTCACAAGGAGGTAGGACGCATGAGCCTATTGATGCCCCATACCGGGCACCTGCCGACCCCACAGTTCGCATGGCTGGAGATCACCGGGTTCTGCAATCTGTCATGCCGTCACTGCTACGCGGGCTCGTCTCCGCAAGGCGACCACGGCACCATGTCAGACGCGGACTGGCTTCGGGTCATCGACGAACTCGCCTCGATGGCCGTCCGTGATGTGCAGTTCATCGGCGGCGAACCCACCCTCCACCCGAGTCTTCCGGAGCTGATTCGCCATGCTCGCAGCAGGAACATGCGGATCGAGGTCTTCAGTAACCTCACGCACATCTCGGACGCGGTATGGGAAGCGCTTCGATTGCCGGGTGTGCGACTGGCCTTCAGTTACTACTCGGACGAGAGTCAGGATCACGATGACGTGACCGAGAAACGGGGCTCGCACAGCCGCACTCTGGCCAACGTCGAAAAGGCCAAGTCCCTCGGCATCCCGATGCGCGGCAGTGTGATCAAGGTATTGGAAGGGCAGCGTGGCGACGAGTCGCGCCGGCAATTGCTGGACATCGGTCTGCGAGATGTCCGAACTGACAAGGTCCGGCCGTTCGGCCGTGCTGCGGGCGGCTCCCCGGACATCTCAAAGCTTTGCGGCCGGTGCGGACGGAACAAGATGGCCATCTCGCCGGAAGGCGACGTCTGGCCCTGTGTGTTCGCGCGCTGGATGGCCGTGGGCAATGTCCACCATCAAAGCCTTCGCGACATCTACAACGGGGTTCCCATGCAAGGGGCTCGCGCGGAACTGACCGCTGCCTTTCCCGGAAAGGCCCCCAGAGCGGGCGGCGATCCGAGCTGCCTCCCTGACTGCAACCCGTCGTTCGATACATGCTCGCCGCAGCTCGCCTGCGCGCCGGATGCAGCCTGCGGGCCGACCGAGGGGCCAGATCACCTCAAAGAGCCGATCATGTCTCCTCAGCGGTCGGTGCGATACAGCAATCCGAGGATCGCGGGTACGGACTGCTGATGAGCCACCCGGAGAGGTCAAACACCTGCTGTACGGGTGGGATCCGGGTTGTTCCCGAGTAGCGTGGCCGCGCTCGCCTGTTCCCGCGCCTATGGAGAAGACATGAGCACGACCGCCTCGGATCTCTATCTGGCCCGCCGCGATGCGTACGCCGAGTTTCTCAGCGCTGCCGACGCGGAATCGTCCGTCTGCTGGCGCAAGGCCGAGGGCCAATACGTCGGCTCCGAGGAGACCAGGGCAGCGCAGGACGCGGCCTACGTGGTGACCCGCGACGGCTATAACCGGATCTTGGTTGAGCCGGTCGGTCCACATAAGGAAGCGCAGGCCCTGATCGAGCAGATCCGGCTCCTTGGGCGGGCAGCCAAGGAGGAACAGGACTGGATCGGTTTCAAGAAGGCGCGGGAAGTCTTTGTGGACGCGGCCCGCTTGTGTCTCAAGGACACCTTGGACGGTTGAGTCCCGACCGGCCGGCGACGGTCCCTGCCGCCGGCCGGTCAATGCCGGGGCGGCCATGGCGACCGCCGGTACCCGGGGGCGGAACCGACCCCGCCCCAGATCGTTGGCCGAAGCGGTGGCCTGGGCCACGCCGACTCCATAGCATCGATCCACCAAGGTCGAGACTTCGTCGCACGATCTGCCGGGAGGCCATGTGTTCCGCCGTAGGACAGCGCTCTCCGTATCCGCCACTGCCGCCCTGCTGGCCGCGGCCCCGTTGCTCGCGGCCTGCGGCACCGGTGCTCATCCCGGGGCCGCGGCCATCGTGAACGGGAAGCGGATCACCGTTTCGCAGTTGCAGGCGAAGGTGAAGGACGTCCGTGCCGCCCAGGCCGAGTCCCCGCAGGGCGGCCAGATGATCATGAACACCGGCCGGCTGAGCCTGGCCACCCTGAACGGCATGATCTTCGACGAGGTGCTGGCCCGCAGCGCGGAGGACGCCGGGGTGACGGTCACCCGCCGCGACGTCCAGCAGTGGCGGGCCCAGGCCGAGAAGCAGGCCGGCGGCGCCGAGCGGCTGAAGGAGATGTGGCTCCAGCAGGGTGTCGCCCCCGACGAGATCGACGCCGTGGTGCGCAACCAGCTGCTGCTCGACGGCGTCGCCCGGCATCTCGGCGCGGACCGCGGCAAGCCGCAGGGCCAGCAGAAGCTCGCCCAGGCGCTGGCCAAGACCTCCCGGTCCATGGGGATCGACGTCAATCCGCGGTTCGGCAAGTGGGACGACCACCAGGTCATCCTCGGTGAGACCAAGGACCCGTGGATCACCAGCGAGCCCGTGAAGCAACAGGCCTGACAGGCCGGGGCGTAGGGGGCGGTCCGTACGGGGAGGGGCCCAGGGAACGGAAATGGGGCCAGGGAACGGGGATGGGGATGGGGAACAGGGACAAGGAGGCGTCCGGGCCGTCGCCCACCGGCGCCGGGCGTTGTCAGTGCGGTGCGTTACGTTCGAGACGTGAACGCTGACGCCTCTGCCGCCGACACCGGCGCCGAAGCCCGCCCCGAGGGCACCGGCACCGGACGCCTGGTCCTGCTCACCACCAGCCACCGGGTCGCCCCCGGGCTCCTGTCCTGGCCCGCCTGGCAGATCCTGCGCGCGGCCGACCGCGTGCTGTGTGCAGACCCGGACCATCCGCAGCTGCCCTATCTGCGGGAGGCCGGCATCGAGGTGGAGACCGCGTCCCTGACCGCTCGTGAGCTGGTCGATTACTGCGTCCCCGAGGCGCGCACCGCCGTCGTCCTGACCTCCGCGGACGGCGAGAGCACGCTGACCGACGGCCTGGCCCGGCTGGCGGGCTCCGGCCGCGAGACCATGCCGGACCTGGAGCTGCTGCCCGGCTCCTACGACCTGCCGGGCGCCCGGCTGCTCGACCTCGTCCAGGTCATGGACCAGATCCGCGCCGCATGCCCCTGGAGCAGCATCCGGACGCACCGCGACCTTGCCAAGTACGGCATCGAGGAGGCGTATGAGCTGGTCGAGGCCATCGAGGAAGGCGATCGCGAGGCGCTTTGCGAGGAGCTGGGCGATGTCCTCCTCCAGGTCGTTTTCCATGCCCGGATCGCCCAGGACGACCCCGACGAGCCGTTCTCCCTCGACGATGTCGCGGGCGGCATCGTCGAGAAGCTGATCCACCGCCATCCCCATGTCTTCGGTGCGGAGGAGGCCGCGACCCCGGAGGACGTCAAGGCGCACTGGCTGCGGACGAAGGCGGAGGAGAAGCAGCGCGAATCGGTGACCGAGGGCATTCCGCTGGCCCAGCCCGGTCTGGCGCTGGCGGCGAAGCTCGCCTCCCGCGTCCGCACGGCGGGACTCGATGTCCCGCCCCCGGCCGGCCAGGGCATCGGGTACGAGCTGCTGGCGCTGGCCATGCGGGCCGAGGCGGAGGGCGTGGACCCGGAGGCGGCACTGCGGGCGGCGGCGCGGGCCTACCGGGACGCGGTGGTGGCCGCGGAGCGCGGAGCCTCCTGAGGGCCGTGGTGCGGGAGTCCCGGCAACGGGGGTGCGGCGGGCCCGGCCGGGTGCGCGGGCGCGCCGTGGTGCGCCCACCGGTTACGGTCGGAAGGTGCACGACAAGCCCGACGCCCCCACCGCCGACGCCCCCACCGCCGACGCCCCCGCGGGCTGCCCCGCCGCCGCGCCCGCCCCCGAGCTGTTCACCTGGGAGTTCGCCGCCGATCCCTACCCCGCGTACGCCTGGCTGCGCGCGCATGCGCCGGTGCACCGGACCGAGCTGCCCAGCGGTGTCGAAGCCTGGCTGGTGACCCGTTACCAGGAGGCCCGGCAGGCGCTCGCCGACGGCCGGCTGTCCAAGAACCCGGCGCACCACAGCGAGACCGCGCACGGCAAGGGCAAGGTCGGCATCCCCGGCGAGCGCAGCGCCAACCTGATGACGCATCTGCTCAACATCGACCCCCCGGATCACACCCGGCTGCGCCGGCTGGTCTCGAAGGCCTTCACCCCGCGCCGGGTCGCGGCCTTCACCCCGCGGGTCCAGGAGCTGGCCGACCAGCTCATCGACGGCTTCGCCGGGCGCGGCGAGGCCGATCTGATCCATGAGTTCGCCTTCCCGCTGCCCATCTACGCGATCTGCGACCTGCTGGGTGTCCCGCGGGAGGACCAGGACGACTTCCGCGACTGGGCGGGCATGATGATCCGGCACGGCGGGGGCCCGCGCGGCGGAGTCGCCCGTTCCGTGAAGAAGATGCGCGGCTATCTCGCCGAGCTGATCCACCGCAAGCGCGCGTGTCTGGGCGAGACCGCGGAGGCGGACGAGGATCTGATCTCCGGCCTGATCCGGGCCTTTGACCAGGGCGAGCACCTCACCGAGAACGAGGCCGCCGCGATGGCCTTCATCCTGCTCTTCGCCGGTTTCGAGACCACCGTCAACCTCATCGGCAACGGCGTCCACGCGCTGCTGCGCCACCCCGCCCAGCGTGAGCTGCTGCAGAAGTCGATCGCGGCGGGGGACACCGAGCTGCTCACCACCGGCATCGAGGAACTGCTCCGTTACGACGGCCCCGTGGAACTGGCGACCTGGCGGTTCGCGACCGAGGAGCTGACGCTCGGCGGGCAGCGGATCGCCGCGGGCGACCCGGTCCTGGTGGTGCTGGCCGCCGCCGACCGCGACCCGGCGCGCTTCGCCGAGCCGGACGTCCTCGATCTGACCCGCCGTGACAACCAGCACCTGGGGTACGGGCACGGCATCCACTACTGCCTGGGTGCGCCGCTCGCCCGGCTCGAAGGGCAGACCGCTCTGGCGACGCTGCTGACCCGGCTCCCGGACCTCCGGCTCGCCGCGGAACCCGGCGATCTGCGGTGGCGCGGCGGGCTCATCATGCGCGGACTGCGGTCGCTGCCGGTGGAGTTCTCGCCCGAGCGGCCTGACCAGGGACAAGGCCAGAAGTGACGCCGAGTCAGCAGTGTGACCTTTACGTGATCTGCGCTACACCGACTTGTGACTACCCGTGACCCCGGCTACCTTTCGACCGACGATCGACGGGCTTCACTCGATCGGCCGAAGCGGTGATGTGGGGGACCGGTGTATTGGTGCGCCTCGTGCGCGTCGGCCGGTGGGTGACCCGTCGAGCAGCTCGCAGAGCTCGTCGTACAACTCAACCGCCGCGCGAAAGGCATCCGTATGCGTTCCGGGAACGGCCGACACCGTCGCCCCCGTCAAGCACCGGCCATCTTTGTCACGGCGGGAGTGACCGGCGCGGGCTTCGCCCTGCCACTGTTCGCCGCGAGCGGCGCCCACGCCGCCGACACCACGACCTGGGACAAGGTCGCCCAGTGCGAGAGTGCCGGCGTCTGGAGCGCGGCCTCGGGCAATGGCCACTACGGCGGGCTGCAGCTCACCCAGGACATGTGGGACACCTACGGCGGCGCGGCCTACGCCTCGCGCCCCGACCTCGCCAGCCGTGCCCAGCAGATCGCGGTGGCCGAGTCGATCCTCGACGCCCGTGGCCCGGACGTCTGGTCGAGCTGTGCGGTGAGCGCCGGCCTGACCAAGGGCGGGCGCACGCCGGAGGTCGACCCGGGCAGCACGAGCACCCCCTCGCCCGACCCGTCGGACGCCGGCGGCTCCTCGGACCCCTGGGACTCGTCCGGTTCCTCCGGCCTGGACGGCGGCTCGGACTCCGCCGGGACGCACGACGGGCCCGGCGGCCGGCCGTCCGACTCGGACTCCGGGACGCACGACAGGCCCGGCGGCCGGCCGTCCGACCCGGCGCCCTCGCCCGATCCCTCGGACTCCCCCGGCTCGGGCGGTGCGTCCCCGGCCCCGGAGCCGTCCGGCTCCGCGACGCCGGGCGGCCGGGGCGACGCCCCGTCGCCGTCCGCCGACCCGTCCGACGGCGGCAGCCGTACGGACACCACCGGCACCCCGCACGGGACGCCCGAGAAGGGCAGGCACCGCGGCGGTGCGGTCGGCGAGGGGGGCGACGACGGCAGGTCCTCCGGCGGCCGGCACGCCTCGCGCGGCGATGATGTGCACCGCACGGACCCGGCGGCCGACGGCAACTACACCGTGCGGCCGGGTGACACGCTGTCAGCCATCGCCCAGGCCCACCGGCTGCCCGGCGGCTGGCCCGCCCTCTACGACCGCAACGAGGGCGTCATCGGCTCGGACGCCGACCTGATCAAGCCGGGCCAACTGCTCGATCTCGGGCACATCGCGGGCTAGTTCGCCGCCTTCGCCCGCTTTTGGGGAAAGTGAGACAAGGCTCTCGTTGACTGTGGTGGACCCCGGTTCGTCCGGCCCCGTCAAACCGGGGTTCACCTGCGGGTATGTGACCAACCCGTGATCAAAAAAGCTCAACTTGGTTCAGATGGTGGGGTTTGAACCCCAAGGGGATTACTGCTTAACGTCAGGACCGCTCGCCAAAGCGGGCCCTTCGATCACACGCCGAATCCTGCCGGTGATCGGAGGCAGTTGACGCGCAAGCGCCGAAGGCAGGAGCGGGGGACCCAAGGTAAGTGCCGGCCCCACTCGCGAAAGCGGGTCAACCGGCTTGGGGTGAAGCCACGTGCGCCACGCGCACACGGCCGGGCAGCTCACAGTCCGAACCCGACAGCTCACCTCGTAGGCGTCGGTGAGGAAACGAACCAACCATGCTGATCATCAAGGGCAAGCACCGTCGTCCGTCCAAGGCCGTCCGCGTCGCCACCCTCGCCGGCATCGCCGGTGCTGCCGTGGCCGTCCCGCTGATGGGCGCCACCTCCGCCTCCGCCGCCTCGGTCTCCACCTGGGACAAGGTCGCCCAGTGCGAGTCCGGCGGCAACTGGTCGATCAACACCGGTAACGGCTACTACGGTGGCCTGCAGTTCTCCAACTCCAGCTGGGCCGCCGCCGGCGGCACCCAGTACGCGCCGCGCGCCGACCTGGCCAGCAAATCCCAGCAGATCTCCGCCGCCGAGAAGCTCCTCGCGCTCCAGGGCCCCGGCGCCTGGTCCTGCGCCGGCGCCGGCAACCTGACCTCCGGTGGCCCGGCCGCCAACGTCGACACCTCCGGCTCCGCGCAGACCAAGTCCGCGCCCCAGCAGGACCAGGGCACCACCAGGACCGAGGCGAAGAAGGCCCCGGCCGCCCCCGAGCAGCACGCCTCGCGCTCCACCGAGCGCAAGTCCCTGGGTCACGGCAACTACACCGTCAAGGCGGGCGACACCCTCGCCAAGATCGCCAAGGCGCACGGCACCGACTGGAAGTCCGTCTACAAGGCCAACAAGTCGGTCATCGGCGGCAACCCGAACCTGATCTTCCCGGGTCAGAAGCTCCACGTCTGAGACCTCCCCTCACCGGGATTCCGGCGGGCCCGAGCGGCGGGCCCCCTTCCTCCTCCGTGAGACCGCCCCGCCCGGCGCGCACTTCCCCCCAGCGCGCCGTGGCGGGGCTTCTCCGTCCCGGGCCGTACCCGGGGCCGTACCCGGGCCGTACCCGCGACGCACCCGGGTCGCGGCGGGGCGGTCGCACGCCGGTGACCGGCCCCTTTCCGCGTTTTTCCCGTTCGGCGAACAATGCGCTCAAACATCCAGTGAACTGGGCTTTTGGGAAGTTTTCCGGGCCGTTCAGTCCCACGGAGCGGGCCAAAAGCAAGCGGACGCGCCCGGGGCCGTTAGGCTCGTGCTGCAGAACCTCCAGACACCCACGAAGGAGACAACGTGCCGTCCATCGACGTCGTCGTAGCCCGCGAAATTCTCGACTCGCGAGGTAATCCCACGGTCGAGGTCGAGGTCGGCCTCGACGACGGCAGCACGGGCCGTGCCGCCGTGCCGTCCGGTGCCTCGACCGGCGCCTTCGAGGCCATCGAGCTCCGCGACGGTGACCCGAACCGCTACCTCGGCAAGGGTGTGGAGAAGGCCGTCCTGGCCGTCATCGAGCAGATCGGCCCGGAGCTCGTCGGCTACGACGCGACCGAGCAGCGGCTGATCGACCAGGCCATGTTCGACCTGGACGCCACCGACAACAAGGGCTCGCTCGGCGCCAACGCCATCCTGGGCGTCTCCCTCGCCGTCGCGCACGCCGCCTCCGAGGCCAGCGACCTGCCGCTGTTCCGCTACCTCGGCGGCCCGAACGCGCACGTGCTGCCCGTGCCGATGATGAACATCCTGAACGGCGGCTCGCACGCCGACTCCAACGTGGACATCCAGGAGTTCATGATCGCCCCGATCGGCGCGGAGTCCTTCTCCGAGGCGCTGCGCTGGGGCGCCGAGGTCTACCACACCCTCAAGAAGGTCCTGAAGGAGCGCGGGCTGTCCACCGGCCTCGGCGACGAGGGCGGCTTCGCCCCGAACCTGGGCTCCAACCGCGAGGCCCTGGACCTCATCCTGGAGGCCGTCAAGCAGGCCGGTTACGCCCCCGGCCAGGACATCGCGCTCGCCCTGGACGTCGCCGCCTCCGAGTTCTACAAGGACGGCACGTACCAGTTCGAGGGCAAGGACCGCTCGGCCGCGGAGATGACCGAGTACTACGAGGAGCTGGTGGCGGCCTACCCGCTGGTCTCCATCGAGGACCCGCTGTTCGAGGACGACTGGGCCGGCTGGAAGGTCATCACCGACAAGCTCGGCGCCAAGGTCCAGCTCGTCGGCGACGACCTGTTCGTCACCAACCCCGAGCGCCTCGCCCGCGGCATCGAGGAGGGCTCCGCCAACGCGCTGCTGGTGAAGGTCAACCAGATCGGCTCGCTGACCGAGACCCTGGACGCCGTCGAGCTGGCCCAGCGCAACGGCTTCAAGTGCATGATGTCGCACCGCTCCGGTGAGACCGAGGACGTCACCATCGCCGACCTCGCCGTCGCCACCAACTGCGGCCAGATCAAGACCGGCGCCCCGGCCCGCTCCGAGCGCGTCGCCAAGTACAACCAGCTGCTGCGCATCGAGGAGATCCTCGACGACGCCGCGGTCTACGCCGGCCGCTCCGCCTTCCCGCGGTTCCGTCACGGCAGCTGACCCACGGCGGCCCGCCGCCCCGGCCGACCGGGGCGCAAGGGCTGACCGGGGCGGCAAGGGCTGATCGGGCGAGACAACCGCCCAGCACGCCGTACGTCCCCGGCGACGGTCCCGTACCGTTGCCGGGGACGCGTCTGCTTCAGCAGTCAGGCGTCCGTCAGTGAAGGGGAGACGACGTGCCCGCGGACCGGTTCTCGACCGCGACCCGACTCAAGGCGCTCGGCGAGCAGGCCGCCGCCCGCGTCTACCGCGCCCGCCCGCCCCGCCGCAACCGCCTCACCGGCCGCGCCGCCCTGCTGGCCCTGGTGATGTGTTCGCTGGTCGTCGCCCTCGCCTACCCGATAAGGCAGTACGTCTCCCAGCGTTCCGACATCGCCGACCAGCGCCGCAAGGCCCAGGACGCCGGCGCCGCCCTGGACCGGCTGCGCGAGCAGAAGGCCCGCTGGCAGGAACCGGACTTCGTACGCCAGCAGGCCCGCCGGCATCTGCACTACCTCATGCCGGGCGAGACCGGATATATCGTCCAGGACGGCTCCGGCACCGGCTCCGCACCCAATGGGCCGCACGCCGCGCAGCGCCCCTGGTACGAGAATCTGTGGAGCACCGTCGACGCGGCCGACAAGCGGTAGCCGCCCCTACCACCGCTGGGCCCCGGCCCGTAGTGTCGGCACCGGACGGGGCCCGCCCCGCCGTCACCTCACCACTCATCTCACCGAAAGCGCACATGGACACCCCCCCGCCCCAGACCGAGCCCACCGAGCCCACCGACGCGGACATCGCCGCCTTCCGGGAACAGCTCGGCCGCCCGCCGCGCGGCCTGCGCGCCATCGCGCACCGCTGCCCCTGCGGGCAGCCGGACGTCGTCGAGACGGCGCCGCGCCTGGAGGACGGCACACCCTTCCCCACGCTCTACTACCTCACCTGCCCGCGCGCGGCCTCCGCGATCGGCACGCTGGAGGCCAACGGCGTGATGAAGGAGATGACCGAGCGGCTGGCGGCCGACCCTGCGCTTGCCGCCGCCTACCGGGCCGCTCATGAGGACTACCTCCGGCGGCGGGACGCCATCGAGGTGCTGGCGGGCTTCCCGAGCGCGGGCGGCATGCCGGACCGGGTCAAGTGCCTGCACGTCCTCGTCGGCCATTCGCTGGCGGCCGGGCCGGGCGTCAACCCGCTCGGCGACGAGGCCCTGGCGATGCTGCCGGAGTGGTGGAAGAAGGGGCCCTGTGTGACCCCCTGCCAGGACACCTCCGGCGGCCAGGACGCCCCCGGAGCACAGGACGCGCGCGAAGGAGACGCCACGTGAAGCGGGTCGCCGCCATCGACTGCGGTACGAACTCCATCCGGCTGCTCGTCGCGGACGCCGACCCGGCCACGGGCGAGCTGAAGGACCTCGACCGCCGGATGCAGATCGTCCGGCTGGGCCAGGACGTGGACCGCACCGGGCGGCTGGCCCCCGAGGCGCTGGAGCGCACCTTCGCCGCCTGCCGGGAGTACGCCGCGGTGATCAAGGGCCTGGGTGCCGAGCGGGTCCGCTTCGTGGCGACCTCGGCCACCCGGGACGCGGAGAACCGCGACGACTTCGTCCGCGGTGTGGTCGACATCCTGGGCGTCGAGCCCGAGGTGATCACCGGCGACCAGGAGGCGGAGTTCTCCTTCAACGGCGCCACCAAGGAGCTCACCGCTCGCGCGGACCTGGAGCGGCCCTTCCTGGTCGTCGACATCGGCGGCGGTTCGACCGAGTTCGTCCTCGGCGACGCCTCGGTACGCGCCGCCCGCTCGGTCGACGTCGGCTGCGTACGGATGACCGAACGGCATCTGGTGCATGCGGGCGATATCAGCGACCCGCCGGCCTCGGAGCAGATCAACGCCATAAAGGCCGATGTCGACGCGGCGCTGGACCGGGCCGAGGAGACCGTCCCGCTGAGCGAGGCGGTCACCCTCGTGGGCCTGGCCGGCTCCGTGACCACGGTCGCCGCGATCGCACTGGGCCTGGACCACTACGACTCCGAGGCCATCCACCACTCCCGGATCTCCCTGGCGAAGGTCCGCGAGATCACCGGCATGCTGCTCTCCGCCACCCATGCCGAGCGCGCGGCCATCCCCGTCCTGCACCCGGGCCGGGTCGATGTGATCGGCGCGGGCGCGCTCGTCCTGCTGTCGGTCATGGAACGGTCGGGCGCAGGGGAGGTCGTCGTCAGCGAGCACGACATCCTGGACGGCATCGCCTACAAAGTGGCAGAGGACGCCGAGGAGGATAAGAAAAAGCCCTGACCTGCGGTGATGCGGCCTGAGCGACCCTCTGGAGCGCATCCTGCGGCAGCAAGAACGCTACGGCCCCGACGTCGCTTTTGCGGCGATGTCGGGGCCGTAGGCATTCCTGCCCCGTGACGGGTCAGGCGTTCAGGGATCGATCGGCGACGTGGTCGAGGCGCTCGGCGAACACCTTCTCGGCGTCCGGGTTGATCGTCTTTAGGGCGACCATGCTCGTCATGATGACGTCGCAGAGCTCGGCCTGTACGTCTTCCCATGTGTGGCTGTTGCCCTTGCGTGGGTTGGAGCCGGCTACGCCGTGGATGGCCTCGGCTACCTCGCCGGCCTCCTCGCTGATCTTGAGTACGCGCAGTAGACGGGCCATTTCGGGCGACACGCCGCTCTCTGCGTCGAGCCACTCGACAAGCCGGCCGATGGTGTCCCAGGTGTCGCGCATGTGTGAGGTGCTCCGTGTTCTGTCCGGGGTGCCGAGGGTGGTCGCTGCGTTCATGAGGTCGCCCGGGGCCCGTCGGTTCTGATGTGTGGCTCGACGCTACCGGGGGGTGGGGGCAGCGTGTCGCCGATTCGGGCGGCGGCCTCCGATGGGGTGGTGCTGCTCGTGTTCAGGGTGAGGACTGGCATGCCGAGGTGTTTGAGGGTCTGCTCGGCCTGTTTGTACAGCTCGACCTCGCGGGCGGGGGCGTCGGGGTGATGCTCGAATCGGTGGTGCGCGCCCCGAGCCGTAAGCCGGCCCTTGATGGTGCTCGGGGGAGCAGTAAGGATCACTGCGAGGTCGGGCAGCACGATGTCGGCGTTGAGGGCGAGCAGGAAGGGCTCGGGCACGTCGTCGAGGCGCTGTACGACGAGGGTCGAGGCGAGGTAGCGGTCGCACACGACGGTGTCGCCGGCATCGAGGTGGGGCTGTATCTCGTTCCTGATGTGGTCGTATCGGTCGGCGGCGACGAGGCAGGCGAGCGCGCGCCCGTGAATGTGGTCGGCGTTGGCTCGGGTGAACTGCCCGAGGGCGCTCGTCGAGGGCTCGGTCGTGGTGTGGATGCTGTCGCCGCGGTCACGCAGGTACTCGGCGAGGGCGGCGAGGGTGGTCGACTTCCCCACGCCGCCGGGGCCGTCGAGAGTGATGAATCGGCCGCGGTGCTGTGTCATGCGGCAGCCCCCTGCCGGTCGTTACGGTCGTGCTGTTCGCGGGTGAGGGTGGCGAGGGTGGCGCGCAGCTTGTGCAGGGGTACGCCGCCGAACTGGATGCCGACGGAGAAATTGAATTCGTCGCGGGCGCGCATGGACTCGTCGGCGCCCTGGTCGGTGAGGTCGACGTCGGCGTACGCGAGCATGGCGTCGGCGTCGTGGCCGGCCTCGGTCAGCTGCTGCCATACGGGGGTGCCGGGGTAGGGGCGGAACTCGAATACGGAGGCGCGGAAGTTGCCCGGGTTTCGGTCGGCGAGGTTCCATAGGTTGTGGATGTGGCGCACGGTGGCGTCGAGGTCTTCGCGTTGTTCGCCGGGGTATCCGAGGATGAAATACCCCTTGACGTTGATGCCGCGTTCCATGAGGCGGTGCGCGACGTCCTCGGTCATCTCGCCCGTGATGCGCTTGTCCATGGCGGCGAGGATGCGGTCGCTTCCGGACTCGATGCCGAGGGCGACCTCGCGCAGCCCGTTGCGGGCGAGGGTGTCGAGCATGTCGTCGTCGGCGCGGGTAAGGACGTTGATACGTCCGGTCGCGTCCCAGACGAACCGCTCGCCGATCCGGTGCGCGGTGAACGCGTCCATGGCGGGGCGGATGACGCGGGCGGCGCCGAGAAACAGGTCGTCGACGAAACGGAAGGCGGTTGCGCCGTGGTCGGCGTTGAGCGTCTCCAGTTCGGCGACGATGTTCTCGGGCGTGCGGGTGCGGATCTTGACGTCAGGGTTCGCGGAGACGGCGGCGCCGCAGAATCCGCAGTCGTAGGGGCAGCCACGGCTGCCGACGATGTTCGCCTCGATGCGGCCGTCGTCGGTGCGGTAGGGGTCTTGTGGGAGGTATCGGCGGTCGACGAACGGTAGTGCGTCGATGTCAGGGGCTCGGCGCGTCGCTGCTCGTCGTCGAGCAGGGCGGCGACGCGGGTCTCGCCCTCGCCGAGGACCAAGGCGCGAAGCCGGGACATGCGCGGGTCGGCGAGGATGCGCTGCGGCATGGCCTTTGCCTGGTGCCCGCCGACCATGAGCAGGGTGTCGTCGGCGAGGCCGGCCGCGATGCCGGCCGAGAGTTCATAGGTGGGGGCGAGCAGGTTCATGCCGACCCATCGGGGGCGGACGGCGTTGATGGCGTCGAGTGTCTGTGCGATGCCGAGGCCGTGCGCCTCGGCATCGAGTACGCCGACGTTGAAGCCGGCCTGCTCTCCTGGCGTTGGGCGCGCTGCGCGCTGTGGTGTGCGGGTGCCATCGTTGCCTTTCTGTCGTGATCGTGTGGGGAGCTGCGACCTTTGCCCCGAAACGGTCGCCGGTTGGGGTGGTTAGCTGGTCTGGTGGCCACGCCCTTTGCCGTCGCGGCAGCGAATGACGACGACCTTTCCGCGCTGCATGGTCTTGATGCGCTTCTCTCCGTCGCAGGTGGTGCAAGTTCGGACAGTGGGGCTATGCGGCGCGGCGAGCGTGGGTGTCGGGGCGGCGACTTCCCACAGCTGCATCCCGCGGCCGTCGCCACTGTCGCGGTACTGCGTGCCGTACAGCTGCGGCCGTTGCTGACGCACGAGGCACCGGTCGGTGAGGTAGGCGAGCTGTATCGCGGTGGCCGCGCCGCGCTCGACGGCGTCGCGGATGAGTTCGAGTGCGTGCAGCTGGAAGTCGAGTTCCGCATGCTGCGCGATGAGCCAAGCGGCGTTGGCGGCCTCCTCGCCGACGAGGGACTGCCCCGGCCATCCGTGCTCGTCGATGATCCGCTGCAAGCTGTCCGCCGAGCTCGACAAGATCAAGGCGGCGCTAAGGCGACTCGTCAAGGACTACGCACTCCATCCCGACCGGTACCCGGAGGACGAGTACGACGAGGCGCGCTGGGAGCTGGAGGAAGATCGCCGCAAGGCGCTCGCGCAGCTCGCCGAGTACGACGAGGAAGCGGCACCAGAGGAAGCCTTGCCCACGCAAGAAGACTTCCCCCCCCCGATGTGGACACCCGCTGTTAAGACGGGTGCCCCCGTGCCATCAGGGGGAACGCTGACCGATGATCCGAGTGTCGCTTTGGGAGCCGTGCCCGACGGCATTGCCTGGCACGCCGCACTCGACGACGAGTGACCCTTCAACTGGCGAGAGCGCCTGGACGGATCCTTCGGGCTCCGGGCTGTCCGCTCTCAGATGTTGCGGTAGACGTCGCGCCGGTCGCCGACCTTGACGACGAGGATGATGAGTTCGCCGTCTTCGACCTGGTAGGCGATCCGGTAGTTGCCGACCCGAAGCCGATAGAGGCCCGACGGGCCGGTGAGCTTCTTGATGTCGGCGTCCTCGCGGTACGGATCGTCGCCGAGCGCGGTCAGCGCGGCCAGGATGCGCATGGCGGCAGGCCGGTCGATGGCTCGAAGCTGCCGTTGTGCCGCTGCGGTGAATCGGAACGCGTACTTCACGCCGCGCCTTCGGAGCGCTCGGCGAACAGGTCTGCCAGCAGCTCAGCCATGGTCACGGTCGGGCCGCCCTCGGCCAGGACCGCTTCCGCTTCCCGGGCCAGCAATACATCGGCCGCCTCCTCAAGCGCGTCGAAGTCCGCGATCGGCACCACGGCTGCCACCGGTATGCCATTGCGGGTGATCACCGTAGGTGAGCCCTCCTCGGCACGATTGATGTGGTCCGCCAGGTGCGCACGGGCTTCCCGTACGGTCACAGTGCTCTCAGCCATAAGGGAAGTGTACGCGTCTTTGTGTACACACGCCCGGGAAGTGAATGACGCTTTGAAGGTGATGCCCGACGGCATCGCCTGGCGCCTCACCGGCTGACGGACGGAGCACGGCGGCGCAGGCCCGGCAACGGCCTCTGCTGTATGGCCCTTTGAGTGGGCGGTACGCCCTTCCGATCGCCTGCGGGAGGGCCCCGGGAGGCTCCGCGGACAGGTCCGCGGAGAAAGTTCGTGAAATCCTTCACATGAAAAAGCCTCCCGTTGGGCGAACAATCTGATCGTCCGACCCTCATTCGAAGGCTGCGGGGCGTCCTGACCCGGAAGGTGCGCGGATGCCGGTGCGCGGGCGGCGCGCTCACCCCGGCGGTGGTTCGCCCGCCGGGCGGGCGACAATCCCTGATCAACAGGGGTTTCCAACGCCTCGCGACACACGGTGGTTCCGGTTGACACTATGGCGTCGGTCACGAAGGCGGCGGAGTGTAGCAGATGCCCCCTGCTTGCTTGTGAAGGGGCTCACGAGCGACCCCCCATGTGGGGGTGGATACTCGATTGCATGAGCACCACGGAGCGTCCCAGGATCCTCGTTGTAGGCGGTGGGTACGTAGGCCTGTACGCGGCACGCCGCATCCTCAAGAAGATGCGGTACGGCGAGGCGACCGTCACGGTCGTCGACCCGCGCTCGTACATGACGTACCAGCCCTTCCTCCCTGAAGCTGCAGCCGGCAGCATCTCCCCCCGCCATGTCGTGGTGCCGCTACGACGTGTGCTGCCCAAGGCGGAGGTTCTCACCGGCCGGGTCACCACCATCGACCAGGACCGCAAGGTTGCCACGATCGCCCCGCTGGTCGGCGAGGCGTACGAGCTGCCCTTCGACTACCTGGTCATCGCGATGGGCGCGGTGTCCCGCACCTTCCCGATTCCCGGCCTGGCCGAGAACGGCATCGGGATGAAGGGCGTGGAAGAGGCCATCGGCCTGCGCAACCACGTGCTGGAGCAGCTGGACAAGGCCGACTCCACGACCGACGAGGACGTCCGCCGCAAGGCACTGACCTTCGTGTTCGTCGGCGGTGGCTTCGCGGGTGCGGAGACCGTCGGTGAGGTCGAGGACATGGCCCGGGACGCCGCGAAGTACTACAACAACGTGAAGCGCGAGGACATGCGCTTCCTGCTGGTCGACGTCGCCGACAAGATCCTCCCCGAGGTCGGCCCCAAGCTCGGCGCCTACGGCAAGGAGCACCTGGAGAGCCGCGGTGTCGAGGTCTACCTCAAGACCGGCATGGACTCCTGCGTCGATGGCCACGTGGTGCTGAACAACGGCCTGGAGGTCGACTCCAACACCCTCGTGTGGACCGCCGGCGTCAAGCCGAACCCGGCGCTGTCCCGCTTCGGTCTGCCGCTCGGCCCGCGTGGTCACGTCGACACCGCAACCACCCTCCAGGTGCAGGGCACCGACTACATCTGGGCGGCCGGCGACAACGCGCAGGTCCCCGACCTGGTCGGCCGCAAGGCCGGCAACGAGAACGCCTGGTGCCCGCCGAACGCGCAGCACGCGCTGCGGCAGGCCAAGGTCCTCGGCGACAACGTGGTGTCCGGGATGCGCGGCTTCCCGCAGAAGGACTACAGCCACGCCAACAAGGGCGCGGTCGCCGGTCTGGGCCTGCACAAGGGCGTCGCGATGATCGTCATGGGCAAGATGAAGATCAAGCTCAAGGGCCGTCTCGCCTGGTACATGCACCGCGCGTACCACGGCATGGCGATGCCGACGTTCAACCGCAAGATCCGGGTCTTCGCCGACTGGACGCTGGCCATGTTCCTCAAGCGCGAGGTCGTCTCGCTCGGCGCCATGGAGAACCCCCGCGAGGAGTTCTACGAGGCCGCCAAGCCGGCGCCCGCCCCGGCGGCCGCCGCCGAGGCCGGGGACAAGACCAAGGCCAAGGCTTCCTGAATTCCCGGTCGGGTACTCCGACCAGCCCGAAGGGCGTCCGCCATCCGTGGGGCGGGCGCCCTTTGGCGTGTCCGCTCTGGCGAAAACCGGCCGGTGTGCGCTTCTCTTACGTGTGAACGGGACTATCCGGGCGCCCCATTGGCGTTTACGTGGTGGGTGAAACTTCTTTGCCCGACTCGTCAACACGGAGGTGTGCGACATGGCCGACGCCGCTGGACGGCTCACCAAGCTCGCCGAGGAGGTGCTGGGCACCCCGCTCCCGGTGCGTATCCGCGCCTGGGACCGTAGCGAGTCCGGTCCGCCGGGGGCACCCGTCCTCGTCATCCGCCATCGCCGGGCGCTGCGCCGACTGCTGTTCAAGCCCGGTGAGCTGGGCCTGGCCCGCGCCTGGGTGGCCGGTGACATCGATATCGACGGCGATCTCTACGCGGCGCTCGATCTGCTCGCCGGGCTGATCTGGGAGCGGGACACCGACGCCCCCAAGCCGCCGCGCGCCGCCGTACTGCGCGCGCTGGCCCGCCCGGAGATCCGCGCCGCCGCCCGGGAGCTGCTGACCCTGGCCGGCGCCCCGGTGCCGCCCGCACCGCCCGCGGAAGAGGCCAGACGCCGCCGTGGACCGCTGCACACCCTGCGGCGCGACAAGGAAGCCATCAGCCACCACTACGACGTCGGCAACGACTTCTACGCCCTGGTGCTCGGCCCGTCCATGGTCTACTCCTGCGCCTACTGGGAGACCGCCGAGGACGGCGCCACCACCCTGGAGGACGCCCAGCGCGACAAGCTCGACCTGATCTGCCGCAAGCTCGGCCTGCGGGAGGGCGTGCGGCTGCTCGACGTCGGCTGCGGCTGGGGCTCGATGGTGCTGCACGCCGCCCGCGAGTACGGCGTACGCGCGGTCGGCATCACCCTCTCCGAGGAGCAGGCCACCTTCGCCCGTAAGCGCATTGCCGAGGCCGGGCTGGCCGACCGGATCGAGATCCGGGTGCAGGACTACCGCGAGATCAAGGATGAGCCGTTCGATGCCCTCTCCTCGGTCGGGATGGCCGAGCACGTCGGCCGGACGCAGTACGCGGAGTACGCGCGCGCCCTGCACTCCCTGCTGAAGCCCGGCGGGCGGCTGCTCAACCACCAGATCGCCCGCCGGCCGCAGGCCGACGAGGAGGCGTACCAGGTCGACGATTTCATCGACCGGTATGTCTTCCCGGACGGTGAGCTGGCGCCGCTCGGCCGGACCGTCGGCCAGCTGGAGGAGGCCGGGTTCGAGGTGCGGGACGTCGAGGCGATCCGGGAGCATTACGCGCTGACGCTGCGGCGCTGGGTCGCCAACCTGGAGCGGCACTGGGACGAGGCCGCGCGGCTCACCTCCCCGGGGCGGGCCCGGGTGTGGCGGCTGTACATGGCCGCGTCCGCGCTGTCCTTCGAGCGCAACCGGATAGGAGTCAACCAGGTGCTGGCCGTCCGTACGCCGGACGGCGGGGCCGCGGGGGTGCCGTTGCGGGCGCGCGACTGGCGCACCGGCGCCCTCGGCGGCTGAACGCCGCCCGCCCACCCGCTGCCGTCAAGCAGCGGGTGGGCGGGCAACGGGACCGGCGCCGGGGGCGTTATTCGGCCTTGATGGCGGCCAGCATGTTGAGCCGTGCCGCCCGGAGCGCCGGCCACAGGGCGGCCAGTACGCCGACGAGCGCGGCCAGGCCGAGGAAGATGCCCATCCGGGCCCACGGCAGCACCAGTTCGTAGGTGGGCAGGTGGGCGCTGATCAGCCGGCCGACCGCCCAGCCCATGAATACTCCGAGCCCGATGCCGAGCACCCCGCCGAACAACGAGATGACCAGCGACTCCAGCCGCACCATCCGCTTGATGCCGCGCCGGTCCAGGCCGATCGCGCGCAGCATGCCGATCTCCTGCGAGCGTTCGAAGACCGACATCGCCAGGGTGTTGATGACCCCGAGCACCGCGACGATCACGGCCATGGCCAGCAGGCCGTAGAGCATGTTCAGCAGCAGGGTGAACATCGAGGCGATGGTGTTCGAGACGTCTTTCTTGTCCGCCACGGTGATCGCCGGGTTCTTGCCGAGCGCCTCGACCAGGTCGTCCTTGTGTGCGTCGGTGGCGCCGCCGGCCATCTTGACCAGCAGCTGCTTGTCGCTGATGTCCTTCTGGTGCGGAGCCAGGGTGCGGTTGTCGAGGATGACGCCGTTGAGCATCTGGTTGCCCTTGTAGACGCCCGAGACGGTCAGGGTGGACTTCTTGCCGTCCTGGAACGTCACGGGGAGCCGCGAGCCGGCCCGCCAGCCGTGGCCGCCGGCGGTTTCCTGGTCGACCAGGACCCGGTCGCCGCGCAGGGGGCCGAGCGACCCCTCGCTGAGGTCGGGCCGGACGAGCGAGCCGAACTGTGCGCCGTCCACACCGGTCAACTGGGTCGGCTGCTGCGCCGCGCTGCCGGTGCCGATCTTCGCCATGCCCTCGCGCAGCGGGGTGAAGGCGGTGATGCCGGCCGCGTCGCGGACGTTCTGCTCCGCGGTGGCGGGCAGCTGCGTGTCGCCCTGCATCGAGACCGTGTAGTCGGCCTTCAGCGCATCGACGGCCAGCTTGTCGATGCCCTTCTGCGTGCTGCCGGCGATCACTGTCATGCCGGTGATCAGGGTCAGCCCGATCATCAGCGCGGAGGCGGTGGTGGCCGTACGGCGCGGATTGCGCAGCGCGTTCTGCCGGGCGAGGCGGCCGGAGATGCCGAAGGCACGCAGGACGGGGGTGGCCAGCGCGATCAGCGGACGGGAAAGCAGCGGCGTCAGGATGAACACGCCGACCAGCAGCAGCATCCCGCCGCCGCCCAGCATGACCTTGCCGGTGGCGTGGCCGTCGTACACGGAGGTGGCGACGAGTACCGAGGCCGTACCGATACCCGCGACGAGCGCACCGAGGGTGTTGCGGACCAGCAACGACTTGGTGGTGGCGGCGGCGTGCACGCTGTTCATCGCGGCGACCGGCGGGACCTTCGCGCCGCGCCGGGCGGGGAGCCAGGCGGCCAGCACCGTGATGACGGTGCCGATGCCCAGGGCGGCGACGGCCGTCGAGGGCGAGACCACCAGTGGCCCCTCGGGGAACTTCGCGACGAAGCCGTTCAGCACCTCCCGCAGCAGGGCGGCGATGCCGATTCCGGCCACCAGGCCCGAGACACCGGCGATCGCACCGACGAAGAGCGCCTCGATCAGCACGGAGCGGGTGACCTGGCGCCGGCTCGCACCGACCGCGCGCAGCAGCGCCAGTTCCTTGGTGCGCTGGGCGACCAGCATGGTGAAGGTGTTGGCGATGAGGAAGATGCCGACGAAGAGCGCGACGGCGGCGAAGGCCAGCAGCGCGGTCTTCATGCCCTGCATGTTCTGGTCGATCGCCTTGGCCTCGGCGTCGGCGAGTTCCTTGCCGGTGGCGGTGGTGGCGCTGCCCTGGGGCAGTGCCTTGCCGATCGCCTGCTGCAGTGCGGCCTGGGACGTCCCGGCCGCGGCCTGGACGTCGATCTCGCTGTATCCGCCGGACAGCCCGAACAGCTGCTGCGCGGTCCGGGTGTCGAACAGGGCCAGCGAGCCGCCGGCGGCGACCTGGCCGTCGTCGGTGGTGAAGATGCCGGTCAGCTTCTGCTGCCGGACCGGTCCGCCGGCGGATATCCGGACGGTTTCGCCGACGTGGTAGCCGCCCTTCTCGGCGGTGCCCGCGTCCAGCGCGAACTGGTCCGCGCGGGTGGGGGCCGTGCCCTGCTTCATCGGATAGCGGGCGTCCTTGCCGTCCTTGCCGGGGAAGTAGTTGCTGCCGCGGCTGTTCAGGCCCTGGGCGATCAGCTTGCCGTCTTTGTCGCCGATCCCGGTGAAGCCGTTGGCGGTGCCGGTGACGGAGGCGGCGCCGGGGAGACGGGCCAGGGTGCCGAGCGCCTTGCCGTCGAGCCGGGCGTTCTCGGCGCGGGTGCCGGGCGGCCCGTCGGGCGACGCCGGCGTCACGGCGACATCGACGTTGTCGAAGCTCTTCTGGGAGCTGGTGCGGAAGGCGTCGGAGATGGTCGAGGTGAAGACCAGGGTGCCGGAGACGAAGGCCACGCCGAGCATCACGGCGAGGACGGTCATCAGCAGCCGGGCCTTGTGCGCAAGTACGTTGCGCAAGGCGGTACGGAACATGGTGGGTCAGTCCTGGAGGAGAGGTCCGGAGTACGGGTGGGGGCTGCCGCGGGTCAGCTCGTACGGCGGTGGGCGTCGAAGCCCTTCATCCGCTCCAGCACCGTGTCGGCGGTGGGGCCGGGCATGTCGTCGACGATCCGGCCGTCGGCGAGGAAGACCACCCGGTCCGCGTAGGAGGCGGCGACCGGGTCGTGGGTCACCATCACCACGGTCTGGCCGAGTTCGCGTACGGAGTTGCGCAGAAAGCCGAGGACTTCGGCGCCGGAGCGCGAGTCGAGGTTTCCGGTGGGCTCGTCGGCGAAGATGATCTCGGGCCGGGAGGCGAGCGCGCGGGCGACCGCGACGCGTTGCTGCTGGCCCCCGGAGAGCTGGGCGGGGCGGTGCTTGAGACGGCCGGACAGGCCGACGGTCTCCACGACGCGGTCCAGCCAGGCGCGGTCGGGCTTACGGCCCGCGATGTCCATGGGCAGGGTGATGTTTTCCAGGGCGTTCAGGGTCGGCAGCAGGTTGAACGCCTGGAAGATGAAACCGATCTTGTCGCGCCGGAGCTGGGTGAGCTTCTTGTCCTTCAGCCCGGTCAGTTCGATGTCGCCGATCCTCGCGGAGCCGCCGGAGATCGCGTCCAGCCCGGCCATGCAGTGCATCAGCGTCGACTTGCCGGACCCGGAGGGGCCCATGATCGCGGTGAACTCGGCCTGCCGGAACTCGACGGAGACCGCGTCCAGGGCGACCACCTGGGTCTCGCCCTGTCCGTAGACCTTGGAGAGGTCCGTGGCGCGGGCGGCCGCCGCGGTGGCGCGGGTGGCGGTGGAGACGCCGGAAGGGGTGGTGGTCACGGGGAGGGGCTCCTGTCGGGACGATGAACCGCCGGACGGCGACGGCCGTGGGGGCGGCTGCCGCGGACTGCGGCGGACGCTTTCCATCGTGGGACAGGGCGAGGGGCGCGGACGTCAACCCCTGTGCCCGTCCTCGGCCACACCTGGGAGGTAGCCGAGGCATGTGCGGTCATCCCTGGGGAGGAGACGGACCCTGATGCGGCTGCCGCGTCCGCAGCAGCCGGACGGGTGGGCCCCCGGGGGTGACGGGGGTGCTGAGGGGGCGTCGAGTTTCCGTCAATTCGGGCACGAAATTGCGCTGCGGCGTGTCCTGGCGAACGGGGGGTCCAGGCATGCGTCCAAGGCCTGCACCCGGCGCTGATGCACCCTCAGTTGCCAATAAAATAAGACAACCTCGGGAAGAGCGGCCGATCCGCGTCGTGCGCTGCGGGCTACGCTCGTGCTGCCTCTTTGAGGTGGCATGGGGGATCCCAGGCCCGGATGGTGGAATGCAGACACGGCGAGCTTAAACCTCGCTGGCCTACGGGCCGTGCCGGTTCAAGTCCGGCTCCGGGCACTGCTCAGCCGCAGCATTGAGACCTTGAACAAACAACCATATAGGGCTGGGGCTCATGCCGCTCACGGGAACACCCCGGGAACGCATGGGCCTTTGACGGTGTGCGGGGCGAGTCCGCGAACGGAAAAAACCGTGCCGGAAATATCACGGGTTACCAAGTGAAGTGCGGCGATGGCGGCACCGGGCAACGCCTCGCCGGCCCGCGGGGCACGCGCGGGCGAGGCGGTCAGGAGCTGCTGAGCGACCGTCAACTCGACCCGGTGGCACCGTCCTTCGGGGTGTGCGCGCCGGCCGCCCGGGAGGAATGCTGACGAGGCGGTCGGCATCCGCAGTGGCTCCCGTGCCGTCGGGATGCGGTGGCCGCGTCGCCCGGTCGTCGAAGGGCCTACCCGTGACGCCTGCCCGGGGTAACTTGAATTTTTGGATTTTTCTGTCCTCGGTAGGTGCGGCATACGCGGTGCCGGGCACTTCCGCTCCGGCATCAGCCGCCCGCCCGGACGGGAAAGGGCCGTGCTTGTTCTGTTGCCCGGGACCGTGGGCGTCTTCTTCGGGCCGGGTGGTGGGCCGGGAGGCGCGGCCGGTCCGCTGTGCCTCCCGGCCCGGATCAGGGGCGAGCCGGGGTGGAACCTTGTCCGGGCGCGCAGTCCGCGTTTCCGGTTTTCCGGCGTAAGCCCCGTCCGCCGAGCGGCGCGGAATCCCCGTGAACGTGCCGGGCGCCGGCTTTCGGGAGTTCCGCGCGGGAAAGGAAAGCGCCAAATCGCCTTGAGGGGGCGGCGTTGTGACGGCTGTGCACGAGGGGAATCCCGCCGTCGCCGGGCGGAGTCCCCGTCGCCGGGCGGAGTCCCGGCATGCCGCCGGCCGTGCACGGCGGCCTCCTCCTGCGGGTCCATGTCATCGAACTGGCCCTGCGCGATGCGCAACTGACCCCGCAGGACATCGGTCATGTGCACGCCCACGGCTCCCGCCAGAAGCGGCCGCGTGACGAAGGGCCGCCGGGTAAGCCCGGCGGCCCTTCGTGTCCTGCGGTACGTGGCCGGCTCGGCGACCTCTGGGAGTCAGCGCTCCACGAGCGCGAACAGGCTCTCCCAGCGGCCGACGATCTCCTGGGTGGAGAACCGCTGGATGTTCTCCCGGGCGGTTTCGCCCATCGTGTCCCGGAGGTCCTTGTCGGACATCAAGGTGTCGAGGTGCCGGGCGAATTCGGTGATGTTGCCGGGGGGAGCGAGGAATCCGTCCACACCGTCCGAGATGATCTCGTGGACGCCCGGCGCCACGTCGAACGCCACACACGGCACGGCGGTGGCCATCGCCTCCATGGGCGCCAGCGGGAAGCCCTCGCCGCGCGAGCTGAGCGCGAAGACCGCACTCTCCCTCAGCGCCCCGGGGACATCGGCGGTCCGGCCCATCCACTCGACCGTGTCCGTGATCCCCAGCTCGGCGGCCTGCTTGCGCAGCGCCTCCGCTTCCTCGCCGGAGCCGTAGATCCGCAGGGTCCAGTCGGGGTGCTGCGGCGCGACCTTCGCCCAGGCCTCCAGCAGCAGGTCCACGCCCTTCTCCTCGTGGAGCCGGCCGATGCTGACCACGCACTTGCGGGCGCGGTCGGAAGGGACCTCGGGGAAGAACGGCAGCGGGTTCGGCATGAAGCCGACGTTGTCCATCCGCTGGCGGATCCAGCGGTCGGCGTCCTCCCGGGTGAGCGTCAGCATCCGGTCGACATCCTCGTAAAACCGCTTGACGCGGCCGAAGCGGGACGACTTGCGACAGGTTTCGAACGATTCATGGCTCATTCCGATCACCGTCAGCCCCGCGGTGTCGGCCAGCGTGACCCACTCCATCGCCCACACCTGCGTGACGATCACCACCCCGCCCGGCTTCGCCGCCCGGAACAGTGCGCTCATCTTGGCCGCCTGCTCCTGCATACCGGCCTCGCGGGCGGTCCGGCGGCGCTGCTCGGCGAGGTTGAGCTTGTCCCTGAGGCCGCGTACGGGGCGGACGGCCGGCGGATGCGCGGCGTAGAGCGTGGTGGTCTTGAACGGGAGATCGGCCGCCAGCTCGTGGACCCGGCCCTCGGGGGGCGGCACGATGCCGACGATGTGCACCCGGTGGCCCCGCTCGCTGAACAGGCGCGCCATCTGGTGCGACCAGCTGGTGATGCCGCCCATCTCGTTGACGCTGTTGGAGACGAAGAAGATGTCCCGCGGCTCGGCTGCGTACGACTTGGTCATCAACGGCTCCACTGCGCGAAAAACTGCTCGACGATGCTCTGGGCGGCGGTGCCGCTGTCGTATTCCCCGAACTTGGCGACGAATTCCTTGCGGCTCTTCGCGTAATCCAGAGCCTGCGACTCGAACGACGTGATCGCCTCGTGGAAATCGTCCTCGGTGCGGACCACCGGGCCCGGTGCGTGCTCCAGCAGATCGAAGTAGGTGCCACGGCCCTCGTGCACATACTCGTCGTAGTCGTAGGTGAAGAACACCAGCGGCCGGTCGAGCAGCGCATAGTCGAACATCACCGAGGAATAGTCCGTGATCAGCCCGTCGGCCAGTTCCAGCAGCGGCGTCACGTCGTGGTGCGCCGAAACGTCGATGACCCGGCCCTGCACGGTCGGTGGCAGCACCACATGATTGAGGTAGTGCGAGCGCACCAGGAGCACATACCGGTCGCCGAACTGGTCGGCGAAACGCTCCACGTCGAAGGGCAATTCGAAGCGCCCGTGCCGGCCGCCCGCCTTGCGGAACGTCGGCGCGTAAAGCAGCACGGTCTTGTCGTCGGGGATGCCCAACTTCGCCGCCAGCGGCCCGCGTTCACGCGCGCCCCGGTCCTCTTCCCGCTGCCGGGTGCGGACCAGTGCGTCATTGCGGGGGTAGCCCACCCGCAGCAGGGTCCTCTCCTGGAGCCGGAACGCCTTGGCCAGGGTGTGCACATCGTGCTCGGAGCGGACCAGGAACCGGTCGAAGCGGTCCAGCGAACGCTGCTGCTCCGCCTGCTGCTGCCGGGTCTGCGCCTTCAGCGACGGCTGGTCGAAGCCCATGTTCTTCAGCGCCGAGCCGTGCCAGGTCTGAAGGTAGGTGGTTTCCGGGCGCTTGGTGAGCTTGAGCGGGTAGCTCTGGTTGTCCACCCAGAACTCGGCCTGCGCCAGCGCCTTGAGGTAGGGCAGGGACCAGCGCTTGACGAGGGTGGCGTCCTTCGGGAAGTCCTTCGGGGACCCGGCGTACGACCAGATCGCCTCGAACTTCAGGCCCTGCCGCCGCATTTCCTCGTAGAGGGCACGCGGGCTGTCGCTGTACTGCTTGCCCAGGTGGCTCTCGAAGACCACCGTGCGCTTCTTGACCGGCAGCCGGCTGAACACCTCGTGATAGGCGCGCAGCTTGTTGTCGCCGGAGGTGACCTTCTTGCGCAGTTCCTTCGCCTTGCGGTAGCCGGTCTTGGCCAGTATCCCCGGCTTGCCGCGCACCCCGCGGGTGATCAGTTCCTGGACGCGCTCGGCGTTGCGGCTCTCGCTGACCAGGCGGAACGCCAGATGCCCCTTGGCCGAGACATGCGGCTGCACATGATCGGCGACCATCCGCGACAGCCGCGGCCGCACCGGCAGCCCGCCGGACAGCTCGGTGTCGGCGACGGTGAGCCGGCTCGTGGTGCGCACCCCGTCCACGTCCAGGCGCAGCCGTACGTCCCAGATGGTGTCGACGATGCCCAGCGGGCGCAGCTTCGCGGTGAGGTCGGCGACGGCCTCCCAGTGGATGGCGTCACCTTCGTGGCGCAGCGCCCGCACCGGGAAGTGGAAGGACTGCAGGCTGCGCCGCCGGGCGCTGAACTCCAGCTCGCCCTTGAGCTGCGCGCCGGGCGGGATGACGCCGAGCGGGTTGTTGATCCGGCCGGTCAGCGAGACGGACCTGCCGGACTCACTGAAGCCGGTGAGCTGATTGCGCAGGAACAGCTGGTTGACGGGCTTCTCGTGGTAACCGACGCCGGTGACGTCCAGGATCTCGCGCCCGAACGCGTCGTCGAAGTAGCCGTCGCACCAGTAGATCCGGCCCTCGTGCTCGGCGAGCGGCGAGGAGACCTTGTCGCGGTTGATGAGCGTGTCGACCGCCGGGATCAGGTGGTCCCAGTCACCCTGCTGGAGCAGATACGCACAGATGGCCTGTATCGGCTGCACACGCTCGTACGCCTCGGGGGCGATGCTCTCCAGGTATTCCCGGGACAGCTCGGCGAACTCCTGGCGGTAGGAATCGTCGCGGAACGGCAGGTCCCGCAGATGCAGCACCAGGTCGTGCTTGAGGAATTTAACGTCCTTGGCGAGCTTCATCTCGCTCAGCCCGCGCTCCGCCAGCATGGCGTCGATACGCCGATGGATTTCCAGCCGGTGGGAGTAGTTGCTCATTTCGTGCCGCCGGTTCGTCACCGACTTCACGGCGGCCTGCTCATGGACGTGCCAGAAGTAGACCTGATTGGGAATCAGGGTGATGCGTTGCGCCGCAAGATAGGCATCGGCAATAAATACCAGGTCCTCGTAGAACATTCCCTTGGGGAACAGGAGATTGTTCTCGACGAGGAATTCCCGGCGATAGCATTTATTGGTGCACAGGGTGTCCCAGACGAACAGGTCCGGCAATTCCGTGACGGATTCCAGTGTGCGGGTGGTGGAATACAGCCAGGCATACCACTCGTCGCGCTTCTGGTTACGGGTGTCCTTGTGCAGCCGGACGGTCAGTCCGGAAACGATGTCCGAGCCGGTTTCCTCCGCCGCCTCCAGCATATTTCTGCAGGCATTGAGTTCCAGGACGTCATCGCTGTCCAGGAACATGACGTACCGGCCCGCGGTGTGCTGGATGCCGACGTTCCGCGGCTCGCCGCCCGCGCCGCTGTTCTCCGGCAGCTGGAAGGCTCTGACCCGCCCGGGGTGAGCGGCCGCGAGGTGCTGCGCCACTTCGAAAGAACGGTCGGTGCTGCAGTCGTCGACGATCACCACCTCGACGTCCCGGAGCGTTTGGTCCAGCACGGACTGGACCGCGGTCGGCAACCGGTCGGCGTCGTTGTAGACGATGACGACTACTGAGACGTCAGGCACAGGCACCTCAACCCTCTTTCGCTACTGTTTCCCGCCAGAATAGCCCTGTCTACACCCTCGGATTACAACCGATCGCGCCCGAAGTGCTACGGACGGTGAGTCGTGGGAGCGACGGGAAGGGGGACTCCGGCGTTCGGATCTTGACCATGCGCCAGCCCCGCAGATCGATCCGCCGGGGCAGACTCCGGCCAGCAGGGAAGACGGGCGCCCCGGTGAATCGGTTGCCTGCGCGTCATGTGACGTCCGTTGCGATCAGACATTTATCGGATTCCGTGCGAAGTGCGGCGGGAAGCGGCAGGAAGAGGTCCCGGGGGAAGCAGACGGAAATGGCAGTTCGAGCACGGTGGCATCACGTGACGACAACAGACGACGACAAGAGGACGGCAAGAGCGCGGCAAGGCAACGGCAAGAGGACGGCAAGAGACCGAATACCCGGAATGCCGGGGATGGGGCGACGTGAAGGACGGCCGGCCGGGCCCTGGGCCGGCCGTGTGCGGTGTCCCGGGCCCCGCCGCGGGCACCACCGGGCCCTCCCGTACGTCCTCCCCATGGAGGAGGCGCGGGCGCGAGTGCAGGGAAAGATCCTGCTCAAGAACTAGCGACGCCCCTTTGCCAGGCCATTACGCTTGCCGTCAAGGCCGCGCAGGGCGGCCATGGAGGAGTGAGATGAGGAGCAGCAACCCGGTCTTCTCGCGACGGGGGTTCAGCCGCGACACCGGCTACGCGGGCTTCCACGCGCCGCCGCAGGCCGGGGGCGCCGCGAACCCGTACGCCGGAACGAACCCTTACGCGCAGGACGGCAATCCGTACGCCGAGGGCGGGCAGGCCACCCAGGCGCCGCCGCAGTACACGCCGCAGACCCGCCCGATGACGATGGACGATGTCGTCGCGCGCACCGGCATGACGCTCGGCACGGTCATCGTGGGCGCCGCCATCGGCTGGCTCTTCCTGACCGAGAACCTCGGCTTCGCGGTCGGCGCCGGCCTCGTCGCGATGGTGCTGGGCTTCGCCCAGTCCTTCAAGCGCAAGCCGTCGCCCGCCCTGATCCTGTCGTACGCGGCGCTGGAGGGCCTCTTCCTCGGCGCGCTGAGCGGCTACCTCAACGAGCTGCCGAAGATGAGCGGCGCCCCCATGCAGGCGGTGCTGGGCACGATGGCGGTGTTCGTCGCCATGCTGGTCGCCTACAAGACGCGCATCGTGCGGGTCACCGCCCGCTTCACCCGCTTCGTGATGATCGCCGCGCTGGGCTTCGTCCTGCTGTCGCTGGTCAATGTGCTGTTCATGGCGTTCGGCGGCGGTGACGGCCTCGGCTTCCGCAGCGGCGGCCTGGGCATCCTCTTCGGCATCGTGGGCGTGGTCCTCGGCGCACTGTTCCTGGCCCTGGACTTCAAGCAGGTCGAGGACGGCATCGCCTACGGCGCTCCGCGCGAGGAGTCCTGGCTGGCGGCGTTCGGTCTGACGCTGACGCTGGTGTGGATCTACATGGAGATGCTGCGGCTGATCTCGATCCTCCGGGGCGACTGACCCCGCAGGACGCCGGGCGCGCACGCGCCCTACGCGCCGCACGAAGGGCCCGCGGGCGACCCGCGGGCCCTTCGGCGTGTGGAGCGGTGGGAGTCCTGGACCGGACCGGGGCTGAGCCCGTCACCGCGGATCAGAACTTGCGCGCGGCGCGCCTGAGGTCGTGTTCATGGACGATTGCCTTGGCATGCCCGTAAGCGAGGTTGTGCTCGCCACGGAGCCAGCTGACCTTTTCGTCGAAGCGGAAGAGAGCGGGACCTTCCTCAACGGTGCGCAGCCAGTCGGAGATTTCCCGGCCGGTGCAGTGCGGGATACGGGAGAGCATGTTCCGGTGGGTCTCTTCGGAGAAGAGCTGAGACATCGGCGCCTCCGGACGCGGTCGATGCTGATTCTTCAGCCCACCGTGCCTGAGCGTTCGGGCGTTGGCAACCACCCGGGGGTGGCGCATAGGCTCACGGCGTGCTTGACGTGACCCCCCTGCAGACCGCCGTGGACGCCCTCGCCGACCGGCTCAGATCCATGCCGCAGAGCGGACTCGACCGCGGTGCCGCGGCCGAAGGACTCGCCCTGGCGCGGCAGTTGGCGACCCGGGCGCAGCTGATCGAGCGGCCGGGGGAGCCCCCGTACGAACTGCCGGACGCCGGGATGTTCGCGGCCGGCGACCAGCTGGCGGTGGCCGGCCACGACCTGGTCGAGGCGCTGCGGGCCGCGGCGGTGCACAGGGCCGGCGCGGCGGTGGATTCTGACGCGAAAGTGGCCCTCGTCGAAGAACTGGCCCAGGCCGTGCGATCCGTCCGGGCGGCGGCGGAACGCTGCTGACGCGAGCCGCCGCGCCGGGTCAGAGCGAGGCGATGACGCGGTCGGCGAGGATGTAGACGCTCTCCTCGTGGCTCTCGCCCCAGGCGAAGGTCAGCGCGTACGCACCGGAGATACCGGAGCCGCCCAGCAGGACGGGGGTGTGCCCCGCGTGCAGGGCGCCGGCCACGCGCTCCGCGGTCTCGCGCTGCCCGGGGGTCAGACAGAGCGTGGTGCCGTCGCTGAAGACATAGACGTCCAGGGTGCCCAGCGGGCCGGGGCGGACGTCCGCGAGCGGGGTGACCTGCTGTGCCAGCTCCTCCAGGCGCGCCACGGTGCGCTCGTGGTCACCGACCACCGGGGACGGGGAGAAGTCAGGGTGCGAGGGGTGGCGCCGGCGCGCGGCGGCGAGTTCGGCGGACTCGGTCTCCTCGACGGGCTCCAACTCCGGCGCGTCCAGGGCGTCCATGGACTCCAGTGCGTCCATGGCCTCCATGGCGTCGGGGCCCAGCAGCGGTTCCAGCCCGGCCAGGTCCGCCTGGCGGGGCAGGAACGGCTGGCCGTCGAGCCGGTCGGACTCCTGACGTTCGGGCAGCTCGCGCTGGTCGGCGCGGGTGTCCAGGAGGCCGTCGTCGCCGAGGCCGGCGAGGCCGCCCAGCAGCGACGGGGCGTCGGCGGCGTCCCTGGCCTCCTGCGCGGCCCAGAAGGCGCGGGCCTCGGCGAGTTCGCGCTCCCGCTCCTCGGCCAGGGCATCGGCGACGGCGGCACGTATGTCGGCGAGCGGGGTCTCGGCGGCCGGGGTGGTGCGGGCGGCCGGGATGGTCGCGGCGGGGTGCACCGCCCCGGCGCCCGCGACGACGTCCTGGCGGGCGGCGCTGAGCTCGGCGTGCAGCTCGGCGATCTGGCGGCGCAGGGCGCGGGCGGTGTGCAGGGCGGCGGCGCCCAGTGCCACGGCGACGGCCGCGGCCGGCAGCAGGACGAGGGTGGTGACGCTCATGCCGAAACCTCTCTTCGTTCGGTCTCGCATGCGCGAGACGCGCACCTGCCGATGACTCGCTCGTGGCGCTCGCTCATGCGTCCTCCCCACTTCGCTCGGCGGCCCTCATGGCACGGGCCGCGCATCGGTTACGTGGACTTCCCCCGGCCCTTCGGCCGGGGTGACCCTCTTGACGCGCCCGCTCACGGGACCACTCCGGGTAGCCGCTCGCTCACCGGCGTACTCCCGTTAGCAGAATGTTCTCCGACTTCCTACATCAGGCTGCCGGTGGTCGGCGACCGCTCGCGTTGCGCGATGTCCCGAAAAGGTGGGGGAGAGGGGCTCCGTACGAGCGAGCGAACCCATGCTGACCTGCAAGAACGCTTCTCCCCCAGGGCGTTGGTCACAATCCTGGGGGAGATTGGGTCGCGATCTCGTCAACGGGTGGCGCAGGTCACGCCATGTCGCCGCCCGTATGTGAGCGACAGCGAAGGGTGTGCGCCGGGCGGGAGTTGGTCCGTTTTGTCGCGCTCCCGTTCGGGCAGTCCGGGTGCCGGGCCCGCGGGCAGTCCGGGTGCCGGGCCCGCGGGCAGTCCGGGTGCCGGGCCCGCGGGTGGCCGGGGGCTGGGCCTGCGGGTGGCCCCGGGGGCCCGGCCTGTCTTCCGCTGCGGCGCGGCTCAGCCGGATGCGTCAGTGGTTGCGCGGGGTTTCGCTTCCGCTGTGAGTCGGGGCCGGGGCATTCGTTCCTGCGCCCCGGCCCCGGTCCCGACCCCTGCCCTCCGCTGCAACTCAGCTCAGCCGCGCGTGTTCGTGGTCGCGCTGCGCTTCGCTTCCGCTGCGGGCAGGTGCCGGGCACTCGTTCCTCGCACCCGACCCCTACCCTCCGCTCCAGCTCAGCTCAGCCGCTCGATGACCATCGCCATGCCCTGGCCGCCGCCGACGCACATCGTCTCCAGGCCGAACTGCTTGTCGTGCCACTGGAGGGAGTTGATGAGGGTGGTGGTGATCCGGGCGCCGGTCATGCCGAAGGGGTGGCCGACGGCGATCGCGCCGCCGTTGACGTTCAGGCGGTCCAGGTCGATGCCCAAGTCGCGGTAGGACGGGATCACCTGGGCGGCGAACGCCTCGTTGATCTCGACCAGGTCGATATCGGAGACCGAGAGGCCGGCCCGCCGCAGGGCCTGCTTGCTGGCCTCGACCGGGCCGTAGCCCATGATCTCGGGGGACAGGCCCGAGACGCCGGTGGAGACGATCCGTGCCAGCGGCGTCAGGCCCAGCTCGCGGGCCTTGGTGTCGGACATGATGACCAGCGCCGCGGCACCGTCGTTCAGCGGACAGCAGTTGCCGGCGGTCACCAGGCCGTCGGGGCGGAAGACCGGCTTGAGGCCGGAGACGCCCTCGACGGTGACGCCGGCGCGCGGGCCGTCGTCCTGGGAGACGACCGTGCCGTCGGGCAGCGTGACCGGGGTGATCTCCCGCTCCCAGAACCCGTCGTTGATCGCCTTCTCGGCGAGATTCTGGGACCGCACGCCGAACTCGTCCATGTCCTGGCGGGTGACCCCCTTCAGGCGGGCGAGGTTCTCCGCGGTCTGGCCCATCGCGATGTACGCGTCCGGGACCAGGCCGTCCTCGCGCGGGTCGTGCCAGTCGGCGCCCTCCTGCCCGGCGCGCGCCGCGGTGCGGGCCTCGGCGTCGGCGAACAGCGGGTTGTGGGTGTCCGGCAGGCCGTCGGAGCTGCCCTTGATGCTGCGCGAGACGGTCTCGACACCGGCCGAGAGGAAGACATCGCCCTCGCCGGCCTTGATGGCGTGCAGCGCCATGCGGGTCGTCTGGAGGGACGAGGAGCAGTAACGGGTGATGGTGCAGCCCGGGAGATGGTCCATCCCCATCTGGACGGCCACGATGCGGCCGAGGTTGTGGCCCTGCTCGCCACCGGGGAGCCCGCAGCCGAGCATCAGGTCGTCGATGTCCTTGGGGTCCAGCTCGGGGACCTTGGCGAGGGCGGTCTCGATGATCTTCGCGGTCAGGTCGTCCGGACGCAGATCCTTGAGCGAGCCCTTGAAGGCGCGGCCGATCGGGGAGCGGGCGGCTGAGACGATCACGGCTTCGGGCATCACACGGCTCCAAGTGCGCGGGAAACGGGCGGACTGTGAGGGAAGTTACCTGCACGTAGTGCTGAGGTCACGGGGTCCGCGCTGTGATGCGGGCCTCTTTTCTAAGCGGGCGCTTATGGGAACGGGGAAGGGTCGCAGGGTATTCCCGTGCGGCCCTCCGGCGGCTGTGGGGTGCCGCCCGGGACCGTGCCGGGCGGCACCCCGTCACCCCGTGACGGACGACGGGTCCGTCGGCTCCGGGGCCGGCAGCTGGCGGCGCCTGCGGTGCTTGAGCAGTGCCCAGGGCGCACGGGAGGCGGTGACCTCCGTGCCGCCCTCGGCAGCCGCCTCGGCGGCCGCCTGCTCGACCGGCAGCAGCCCCTCGCCGCGGGCGGGCTCCGGCTGCTCCTTCTCCGGCCACAGGCCGAGCGCGGCGCACAGCGTCGGCAGGACGGCCATCGCGGCGGTGGCGTAGCCCTCCGCCGACGGGTGGAAGTTGTCCGGCCCGAACAGCTCCCGTGGATTCGCCTCGAATTCGGGGCCGAGCAGATCGCCGAGCGAGACGGTGCGGCCGCCGCTCTCGACCACCCCGATGGTCTGGGCGGCGGCGAGCTGCCGCGAGAGCCGCCGGGCCACCCAGCGCAGCGGCTGGTAGACCGGCTCGATGGTGCCCAGATCGGGGCAGGTACCGACGACCACCTCGCAGCCTGCCGCGCGCAGTGTGCGTACCGCGTCGGAGAGATGGCGTACGGACTGCGCCATCGGCATCCGGTGGGTGACGTCGTTCGCGCCGATCATGATGACGCAGACGTCCGGGACCGCGGTGCCGTCCGCCAGCATCAGTTCCACCTGGCGCGTCAGGTCGTCCGACTGCGCGCCGGGCAGTGCCACATTGCGGAAGTCGACGGGCAGCTCGGAGAGCGCGGCCAGACCGGCGGCGAGCAGGGCGCCGGGCGTCTGGCGGGCGCGGTGGACGCCCTGGCCCGCGGCGGTGGAGTCGCCGAGAAAGCCGAGTCGCAGCGGCCGGCGGTCGGTGCGGTGGTCGAAGGCGGCACCGTAGCGGCCGTCGGCGCACGGCGGAATGTCGCTGGAGCCGCCGACCGTACGGCGGGCAAGCCGGACCTCGGTCAGCAGCACCCCGACCGTGGCGACACCGAGCAGCCCGATCCCGCCGCCGCCGACAGCGGCGGCGGTCGCGATCCGCCGCGCCACTCTGGCCCTGGACATCGTCATCGGCATGGGCCGGGCACCTCCCCGCGCACTGCGGACGCGCCCTGGCTCCGGGGGCCGGACGCGCTCATGAGTCGGCAAGAACTCCTACAACAGGGTGTTGCCCGTTCCTGCACGGAACGCAACGCGCCCCTCCTCTAACGGACCCGGGCAATAGGCTGGCCGCACGGGCGCAGGAGAGCGTGCCCCCGACCGCGGAGACCACCGTGCAGTTTTACGATTCGATGATTGAGCTAGTCGGCAACACCCCGCTCGTGCGGCTCAACAACGTCACTCGAGGTATCCAGGCCACCGTCCTGGCGAAGGTCGAGTACTTCAACCCCGGCGGGTCGGTCAAGGACCGGATCGCCGTGCGGATGATCGAGGCCGCCGAGCAGTCGGGCGAGCTGCAGCCGGGCGGGACCATCGTCGAGCCGACATCCGGAAACACCGGTGTGGGCCTGGCGATCGTCGCCCAGCAGAAGGGTTACAAGTGCATCTTCGTCTGCCCGGACAAGGTGTCCACGGACAAGATCAATGTGCTGCGGGCCTACGGTGCCGAGGTGGTGGTCTGCCCGACCGCCGTCGACCCCGAGCACCCGGACTCGTACTACAACGTCTCGGACCGGCTGGTGCGCGAGACGCCCGGTGCGTGGAAGCCGGACCAGTACAGCAACCCGAACAACCCGCGCTCCCACTACGAGAGCACCGGTCCCGAGCTGTGGGCGCAGACCGAGGGGCGGATCACCCACTTCGTGGCGGGCGTCGGCACCGGCGGCACGATCAGCGGCACCGGCCGCTATCTGAAGGACGCCAGTGACGGCAAGGTCAAGGTCATCGGCGCCGACCCGGAGGGCTCGGTCTACAGCGGCGGCTCCGGGCGCCCGTATCTGATCGAGGGCGTCGGCGAGGACTTCTGGCCGACCGCCTACGACCGCACCGTCGCGGACGAGATCGTGGCGGTCTCGGACAAGGACGCCTTCCAGATGACCCGGCGGCTGGCCAAGGAGGAGGGCCTGCTGGTCGGCGGCTCCTGCGGGATGGCCGTGGTGGGTGCGCTGGAGGTCGCCGCCAAGCTCGGCCCGGACGATGTGGTGGTCGTGCTGCTGCCCGACAGCGGCCGGGGCTATCTCTCCAAGATCTTCAACGACGAGTGGATGGCCGACTACGGCTTCCTGGAGGAGGGCGGCACCGCGGCCCGCGTCGGCGAGGTGCTGGCGCACAAGGAGGGCGCACTGCCCTCGCTGGTGCACATGCACCCGGAGGAGACCGTCGGCGAGGCGATCGAGGTGCTGCGCGAGTACGGCGTCTCGCAGATGCCGATCGTCAAGCCCGGTGCCGGGCACCCCGATGTGATGGCCGCCGAGGTCGTCGGCTCGGTCGTCGAACGCGAGCTGCTCGATGCGCTGTTCACCCAGCGCGCCTCGCTGACCGACCCGCTGGAGAAGCACATGTGCCCGCCGCTGCCGCAGGTCGGCTCGGGCGAGCCGGTCGCCGATCTGATGGCGGTGCTGGAGAACGCGGACGCGGCGATCGTCCTCGTCGAGGGCAAGCCGAAGGGCGTGGTGAGCCGGCAGGACCTGCTCGCCTATCTGGCGCGCGAGGCCGGCAAGTAGCAGCGGTCCGGCGGCCGGGGCGAGGGGTGGCGCAGTCCCCTGCCCCGGCCGCCGCCCGTTTCCGCACCCGTCACGGCGTCAAGTGGCCGTCAGGAAACGGGCCGTCGCCGCAAGATGTACGTATGCGTCATGCGCGCGCCGCACGGCCTTAACACGCGCCGGGCACAGTGTGGTCACGGCGAGGAGGACTTCCGGAGCGGCTCCCGGACTCCGCTCGCCGCCGGATGCGACGGCCGGCTCCGACCCGGTACGCGTCCCTTGCGGGGACCGCTGTCGTCCCGCCCCCGGCCCCGGCCGGGGTGCGGCGGTCCCCGCAGCATCCGGCTCCCGCCCGAGCCTCAGCCCCCTGCGCCGTCGCGGCCCTCCGTATGCGGGCGCAGCCTGTGCGAGCCCCTGGCCGACAGGGCGTTGACGCCGACGATCCCGGCCCAGCACATCAGCAGTCCCGGCTCGCCGCCATAGTTCGCGGCGATCGCGGACAGAGGAATGGCCAGCACCAGCGAGAGCGCGGCGAGAGCGAACCGTCCCCAGACGTCCCGGCCGCCGCCCCCGAGGCGCGGCGGCCGGGCGCCGCGGGCCACCTGCACCTGCTGCTCGGCAAGTTGCCGCCGCACCCGCTGGTCGACGCTGCGGTCCAGCTTCTCCAGGAAGGATTCCAGGAGCTCCGACTCGTACTCCGGCCCCAGCTCCTTGCGCGTCTGGAGGGTCGCGTCGAGTTCCTTGCGCAAGTCGGGGTCGTGTGTCGCCATGCCGCCGAGAGTACGGACGCGAGGCCGGCGGCGCGGTAGGGCTAGCCCCCCAATCCGGCGGGCGTCCGGTCCTCGTGGGGCGCCGGCTCCGCCGTGCGCGCGGTGTCGTTGCGGACGGCCGCCCAGTACAGGACGGCCGGCACGGCGAGCCCGACGAGCCAGGAGATGTCGGCGCCGCCGAGCGGTGCCACCAGCGGGCCGGTGTAGAAGTGCGTGGCCAGGAACGGGAGCTGGGCTAGCACGCCGAAGACGTAGACCGACAGGGCCCGGACGTTCCAGGCGCCGTAGCGGCCGGCCGGGTCGCTGAGCGCCGGGATGTCGTAGCGCTCCTTGGAGATCAGGTAGTAGTCGACGAGGTTGATCGCCGACCAGGGCGTGAAGAACGTCAGCAGGAAGAGCAGGAAGTCCTTGAAGGACGTCAGGAAAGAGTCCTTGCCCAGGAGGGCGACGGCGGTACCGGCCAGCATGATCCCGGCGATGTAGGCGGAGCGGCCGCGCGGGGTGAGGGTGCGCTGCCCCCGGAAGCCGCTGACGCTGGTGACCAGCGACATGAACCCGCCATAGGTGTTGAGGATGTTGATGGTGAGTTTGCCGAGGGCGATGACGAAGTAGAGGCACGAGGCGATCAGCCCGGTGCCGCCCAGGCCGACGATATAGCCGACCTCGTGCCCCACGAACGCGGCGGGCGCCGCGGCGGCGGCCAGCGCGCCGAAGGTCATCGACCACTGCGAGCCGAGCACCGAGCCGGACAGCGTCCACCAGAACGTGGCGCGCGCCGAGGTGTCCCGCGGGAGGTAGCGGGAGTAGTCGGCGACGTACGGGCCGAAGGCCAGCTGCCAGGAGGCCGAGAGCGAGACGGCGAGCAGGAAGACCGGCAGGGCGAAGCGGTGGTCGGCGAGGAGTGTGCCGAGGTCGGTGCGCTGCAGCAGCCGGATGCCGAGGTAGACGAAGGCGAGCGCGCAGACCAGGCCGGCGACCTTGCCGAGAGTGTGGATCAGGCGGTATCCGACGGCCGCCGCGACGGCGGTGACCGCGGCGAAGAGGACGATTCCGGGTGTCTCGCCCAGGTGTGTCAGCTCGCCGACCGCCTGCCCGGCCAGCACACTGCCGCTGGCGAAGAACCCGATGTACATCACGATGACCAGCGCGAGCGGGACCACCGCGCCCCGGACGCCGAACTGCGCCCGGGAGGTGATCATTTGCGGCAGCCCGAGCCGTGGCCCCTGGGCGGAGTGCAGCGCCATCACCGCCCCGCCCAGGAGGTTGCCGAGCAGCAGCCCGATCAGCGACCAGAAGGCGTTCGCCCCGAAGACGACGGCCAGCGCGCCGGTGACGACGGCGGTGATCTGGAGGTTGGCGCCCAGCCAGAGCGTGAACTGGCTGACCGCGCTGCCGTGCCGTTCGTCGTCGGGGACGACGTCGATGGAGCGCCGTTCGACCACACCTGCCATGAGTCCGCCTTGCGTCGCCGCCTGTATGGATTCATTCAGAATCAATGGCGATGAATGGAAGGTCAATAGGCAGGGGCGAATTCGTGGTCACGGGCCCGCCCGGCCGCGACGGGCCGCGGCCCCGGGCGGTGACGGGCGGTGACGGGCTGCGGCCCCGGCGGTGACGGAACCCGGGCCGGGCGCCGCGGGGCGCCCGGCCGTTCAGGCCGCGGTCGGTCCGTCCATCGGCCGCAGCTCGTCCGCGTACGAGACCGAGACCCGCCGCATCAGGCCGTCCTCGGTGATGTCGTACTGGCCCAGCCGCCACAGCGGCGGCGAGTAGGCGTGCACCGACACCGCGTCGTCGCTCGCGCCGGTGAGCCGGTGGATGTGGTCCGGACCGAAGCAGAAGGAGGAGCCCGCGCCGACCGCGGTGGCCAGATGCTCGCCACCGATGCGGGGGTTGGACTCGGTCAGGACGCCCTGGACGACACGGACCGCCCCGGAGGAGAGGTCGTGGTCGTGCCAGCCGGTGTCGTTCTGCCGGGTCCAGCACAGCAGCCAGACATCGACGAACTCATCGCGGTGCAGTGAGGCGTAGTGGCGCTCGGCGTCCGAGAACGCGACCTGCGCGCGCCACAGGTCCGGGCGGGCGGCCAGCTCGTCGACCAGGGCCTGCAGCTCGCGCTTGTCGAGGTTGCGCTCGGGCAGTTCGGTGAACGGCTCCTCGCCGTCGGGGACCTCGCGGGCGGTGTCGGCCAGGGAGGTGCGGTACGTCATGGGCGGGCTCCTTTCGTCGGGCCCAGCAGGCGGGCCGGGTTGGTGGTACGCAGGGCATGGACGGCGGCCCGCGCGCCGAGGTCGGGGACGACAGGGTCGGCATAGGGGCGGTCGCTGCCGCTGACGACGACATCGATGCCGGCGGCCCGCACCAGGGCGTCGACCGCGCGGGTCCCGTACGAGGACGTCTCGTAGAACGCGTTGCCGTCCACCCGGCCGCGGTCCCGGCCGCCGCCGCGGGCGACCAGCCGCTCGCCGTGCAGCGGTGCCAGTCCGGCCAGGGCCGCGAAGCAGACCCGCAGATCCGGGTGGCGCGGCCGGCCGAAGGCGCGGAAGGCGAACCAGGAGGCGTGCAGCTGCTGGAGGTAGGGAACCAGGGCGGGCCACCAGGCGGGCGCGTCCCGGCCGGCGGACGGGGCCGGGCCGGGGTGGACGAACAGCGGGGCGTCCCGCTCGGCGACGGCGTCCAGCAGGGGCGCGCAGCGGGCCCACCCGGCGGCGTCGAGCAGTGCGGTGGCGGGCAGCTGCAGCCCCACGCAGCCGCGGTCCAGCGCGCGCCGCAGCGCCCCGGCGTCCGGCTCGGCAGCGGACAGGCAGACCGAGGCCCAGACGCCGAAGGGGGCGGGCAGGTCCAGTGCGCCGTCGTGGAACGCGGCGAGCAGTGGTGCGGCCTCGGCGGGCGGCAGATATTCGATGCCGAGCGGGCTGGAGAGCGAGACCAGGGCCAGATCGAGGCCGTCGGCGCGGGCGAGCCGGGCGCGGGCCGCGATGTCGTGGTCGGCCGGGTCGACGGCGTACGGGGGCTCGCCCGGCAGGTGCAGCGTCCAGCGGTCCAGCCGCGGTGGCGCGCTGCGGGACCGCAGCAGCGCGAGGAACTCGGGCGGCCAGAGGTGCTGGTGGACGTCGGTGGGCACGGGCCTCCCTCGGGGCGCGGGGCGGTCGCACGGTCGGCGCGCGACCCGTGGCCGGCCGCCTTGAACCGCTTCACTTAACCGATTAACTGATGCGTTTAAGTGAAGCGGTTAACAGCTGGGGCTGTCAAGGCGGAGGAGGTGTAGCTCGCCTTTCCGATGTCCCTTTCTCGTCGACGGGTGGCCTTTTTCTGACCGGGACGAGGCAGTGAGACGAGCTCCTGCCTGATTGTTCGCTCGTAGTGGTGCTGATCCCGGGGGGAGGGCACATGAACGGATCCGCGCTACGTGCCGGGGTGGGCGCGAGGCTGAAGTGCGACGGCGAAGTCGTCACGGTGGAGGAGCTGTTCGGCTCTGCCGCCGGTAACGAGGTCCTCGTGCGCGAGGGGCCAGGCCGCCTTTCTGCTCGACCGGGAGACCGGCCTCGTGACGGCGGGCCCGATCGCGGGGACGGCACCATGGGCGGGCTCGGGCGGGCCGATCCGCGGTGGGTTGAGATGGCCCTGGAGATCACGGCCGAGCAGGGGAAGGACTCGAAGTCGACCGGGCCAAGGTGATCCGCACCATCGGCCCCCGCCTCATCGCCCGCTATGGCGAGGACGAGGTGAAGCTGCCGACCCGTGCTCCGCGGCCGGTACGGGCACCGGATGTGGCTCACCGACTTCGGCGAGAAGATCCTGGCCGTCGCCCAGCTGGACGCCGGCCAACTCGGCAGCGAGAAGGCCAAGGGCACCGCGAAGACGGTCGGGAGCCACATTCGGTGACAGGACTGTGAGCAGCGGCTCGGACAAGCCGCACTGCGTGCGGCGAGCAGCCCGGTGACTCTACCTCTGATCTTGGCCAGTGCTCCGCCCTTCAGGGCGGGGGTGTAGGTCATCCTTGGGCCGGAGGCGCGGAGCGCCGGAGCGCCGGAGTGCTCTGCGCCTCCGGGGTGACGGTCAGACGGGACGCTGCTGGTTTTCGATGTACTGCTTGACGACGGTCAGGGGTGCCCCGCCACATGATCCTGCGAAGTAGGAACCGGACCAGAAGTGTCCGCCCCACAGGTGCCGGCGGACGTGGCTGTCGTACTCCTGGCGGAGCCTGCGGGAGCTGACGCCCTTGAGGGAGTTGACCAGCTTGGAGAGCTGGACTTTGGGCGGGTAGTGCACGAGCAGGTGGACGTGGTCCTGTTCGCCGTTGAACTGTTTCAGTTCGGCCTCGAAGTCGTCGCAGACCTCCCGCATGATCTCTTCGGTGCGGGTCAGCATGGCGTCGGTGAACGCCTTCCGCCGGTACTTCGTGACAAAAACCAAGTGAACATGCAGGTTGCAGACGACGTGACGTCCGGTGCGTACGTCGGGATTAGGCTTCCAGCGCGGTGACATAAACCAATGCTATGCTCTCGGTCGTGAGTCAAGACGCCCTGGTCAAGCGGCAGTTCGGGCACCGTGCCCGGCTTTCGCTGTCTCCTGCCGGGGTTCGCGCGGCGGATGATCAGGCGCACGCGGCCCGCACGATGTGGAATCTTCTCCACGCGTGGTGGCGGATGATGCCGAAGGAAATGCGGACTCTTGCGAACGCGGACGCCGCGATCCGACAGGCCCGCCAGGACATCGACTTCCTGGCCGCCCTCCCCGCCCAGGCCGCGCAAGCGGTACTCAAGACGTACTTCCGGGCGTGGAAGAACTGCTGGGAGGGCCGCGCCGACGCCCCGAACTTCAAGGGCCGGTTGCGCACGGTGATGTCCGTGGACATCCCGCAGGGCCGCGACCTGAACATCACCCGCGTGCACCGCCGCTGGGGCATGGTCAACATTCCCAAGGTGGGCCGGGTCCGCTTCCGGTGGACCAAAGACCTTCCGGTCGGCAAGCGTGCCAATGCGAACGACCGGATCACCGGGGCACGACTGATCAAGGACG